>NZ_OZ038525.1:4694091-5036910 GCF_964036645.1 Tenacibaculum sp. 190524A02b
GCCTAATAATCAGCCATTAACCAATGAGATAAACTCATTTGATCAATATCTAGGACATCCACAAAATAGAGGGCAATACCATTACCATATTGAACCAACTTATTTAACTGGTAAGTTTGGGAAATCTAGTTTTCTAGGATTGTTAGCAGATGGTTTTCCTGTATATGGCCCTGAAGAAAATGGAGGCACAGTTACAAATGCAGATCTAGATGTGTATCACGGGCATGTTTCCGCTACCGTTGATTTCCCCGATGGAATTTATCATTATCACATAACAGCTGAAGATCCTTATTTAAATGGAAATGGCTATTATGGCTCACCAGGTAATATTTCACAATAATATATGGGGAAAACTTTAGGAATAGTTGTTTTTTTAATCTTGTTTTTAAGTTGTATCAAAAAATCTAAAGAAGAACAATTCGTTGTATCATTAACAAAAGAATTTAAACTTAAAAATGGCGTATTGTTTTATAACGAAGAAGCTTATACAGGTGTTCTTTTATCTTTTGACAAAGTGAATAAAACAAACAATACATCAGAATATAAAGAGGGTAAAAAACACGGTAAAGAATTAAAGAAGTATCAGAATGAAGTGTTAGCAGAAGAGCGCTTTTATACTAAGGGTAATAAATCAGGAGTACATAAAGGCTGGTGGAAAAATGGAGGGTTGAAGTTTGAATATCATTTTAATACAACAGGAGAGTATCATGGAATTGTGAGAGAATGGTATAAAAATGGGCAGCCATGTAAGTTTTTCAATTATGAGGAAGGAAAAGAAAAAGGAAGTCAACAAATGTGGCAACCTAATGGTAAATTAAGAGCCAATTATATAGTAAAGAATGGAGATCGTTTTGGATTAATTGGCTTGAAAAAATGTTATACAGTAAACACAATCGATGAAAAAATTAATTAGACACATAAAGAATTTTATTTTTTTGAGTATGTTGATTTTTGGGGTTTCATGTAAAAAGGGAAAAACAATAGTAAGTGAGGATTCGTTACCTTTTTTTAATTCTGCTTTATTTACACCTGAATGGATTAAAGAAGATGATCCTAAATATCAATCAATACATACTATCCCTGATTTTGAATTAACAAATCAAGATGGGAAAAAAGTAACGAATAAAAACTATGAAGGTAAAATATACGTAGCTGATTTTTTCTTTGTGAGCTGTCCTGGTATTTGTCCCATATTGGAGAAAAATATGAGTAGACTTCAAGACGAATTTAAAACAGATAAAGAAGTATTGCTGTTGTCTCATACAGTAATGCCTGTTAAAGACTCTGTCCCTGCTTTAAAAGAATATGCCAGTAAAAATAATATTGATAGTAAAAAGTGGAACTTAGTCACAGGAGATAAAAAACAAATTTATAATCTTGCTAGAAAAGGGTATTTTGCGGATGAAGATTTTGTGAAAACCAAAGATGAAGAAGCCTTTATACATACTGAGAATTTTGTTTTAGTAGATAAAAAAAGAAGGATAAGAGGAGTGTATAATGGAACACTAGCTATAGATATTGAACGATTGATCCGTCATATAAAAATGTTAAAACTAGAAAAGTAAGTAGCTTGATTTAGGATTTTGTGTTTTTTTAAGACTTTTTTTAATTATATTTGTGACCTTCTGGAAAATGAAGTGTCATAAATGTAAGACAAACCCCTTAAAATTAAATATTATGAACTCTTTAGTAAACAATCTTTTATCTATTTTAAATTCTATTTTTAATAATAAGTCAGTTCAACCAATTATGGTTAGAGTTGAAAATAATAAAAAAAGAAATAGATTCTAAATCACATTTACCTCAATTTCTAAGGTAATATTAAAATTTTCTTTAATAGTTTCTTGAATTTTTTGAGCTAGTTTATATACGTCAATGCCTTTAGCATTGTTATAGTTAACAAGAACAAGAGCTTGTTTGGTATGTACGCCGGTATCTCCATAGCGTTTACCTTTAAAGCCACTTTTTTCAATTAGCCATCCAGCTGGTACTTTGACTTCAGATTCTGAAACCTTATAACTTGGTATTTCAGGATGTTTTTCTAGTAAGTCTTTATAGTGTTCAATTGAGATAATAGGGTTCTTAAAAAAACTTCCACTATTGCCTATTTCACTTGGGTCAGGTAATTTTGATTTACGTATTGAAATAACAGCATTAGAAACGTCTTTTATAGTAGGAGATGTAATGTCTTTTAATTTGTTTTCTATCGCTCCATACGAAGTATTTAAGGTATGATCTTTTTTAGTTAGTTGGAAACTTACAGAAGTGATTAGGTATTTGTTTTTAGCTTCATTTTTGAAAATAGAATTTCTATAACCAAACTTACAATCTTTGTTAGAAAATGTAATTAGTTTTCCTGTAGTTATTTCAAGTGCTTCAACTTTGGTAATTGTATCTTTAACTTCTACACCATAAGCACCTATATTTTGAATAGGGCAAGTTCCAACATTTCCAGGGATTAAAGATAAATTTTCTAATCCACCAAAACCCTGTTCAATGCACCATAGAACAAATTCATGCCAATTTTCACCAGCATTCACAGTTAAGTATACTGCATTATCTTCTTCTTTATCAATAGAAATTCCTTTTATATTTAGATGAACAACAAGTTTTTCAATATCCTTAGTAAGTAGCATATTACTGCCACCACTAATTATGAAAATATCTTGTTCTTTTTTTAATAATTGTTGTAAATCATAAAAAGAATCTATAGAAACAAAACGTTTGGCATTCACATGGATACCAAACGTATTGTATTTTTTTAATGATATGTTTTCTTGAATATTCAAATTAACTATTATATTGTTCTAAAGCTATTTTTAATATTTCAACACAACGTTTAAGGTCGGTTTTGTTTAAAACATAAGCAATACGTACTTGGTTTTTACCTTCACCTTTAGTAGAGTAGAATCCACCAGCAGGAGCTACCATTACAGTTTCATTGTTATGATTAAATTTTTCTAAAATCCATTGAGCAAAGTCTTCAGAATTATCAACAGGAAGCTCCGCTATACAATAAAAAGCTCCTTTGGGATTAGCAACTCTAACACCTTCTATTTTTTGTAGTTCAGTAATTAGTGTGTTTCTGCGACCTTCGTATTCTTCTATTACTTCATCAAAATAACTTTGAGGAGTGTCTAAAGCTGCTTCACTTGCTAATAAAGCATAAGTAGGAGGGCTTAAACGAGCTTGAGCAAATTTAATAGCTGTATTAATAAACTCTTCGTTTTTTGATACAATACATCCTATTCTTGCACCACACATACTATAACGTTTAGAAACAGAATCAATCATAATTGCATTTTGCTCTAAACCTTCTAATGCCATAACAGAATTGTGCTTTTCACCGTCGTAGGTGAATTCACGATATACTTCATCAGCAATTAAAAATAAATCATGTTTAAGAACAATTTGTTTTAATTTTTCAATTTCCTCTTTACTGTATAAATAACCTGTTGGGTTTCCAGGATTACAAATAAGTATGGCTTTTGTTTTATTGGTGATTAATTTTTCAAAATCTTCAATAGCAGGTAAAGCAAAGTTATCTTCTATTTTAGAAATTACAGGAACAACTTTAACGCCTGAAGCAGTTGAAAAACCATTGTAGTTAGCATAAAATGGTTCTGGAATGATGATTTCATCACCTGGGTCAGTAATACTACCTATAGTAAATAATAATGCTTCTGAACCACCTGTAGTAGCAATAATATTATTAGCAGAAACATGAATGTCATTTTTACCGTAATAATTAGCTAGTTTTGTTCGGTATTCCTCAGAACCTTCAGACCTTGCATATGATAAAACTTCAATAGCATTATTTTTAACAGCATCTAAAGCAACTTGAGGTGTTTTAATATCAGGTTGTCCAATGTTTAAATGAAAAACTTTAGTTCCATTTTTTTTAGCTGCCTCAGCATAAGGAACCAATTTTCTAATTGGTGATTGAGGCATAGAATTTCCTTTGGTAGAAATTGATGGCATTTTATATCAAATTAGTTGTTTGAACCGCAAATTTGCAAAATATTTTGATAAAATTAATTAGTTTAACAGGAAAAAATAAAGGTTAAAAAAATCATAAATTTCTAAAAATCTCAAAATATGGTTGTATATTGAAAAGAAACTCGGCTAAAATCACATTTATTTGAATAAAATATTACTCTACATCATGTTATGTGTTGCATTTTGTATGCAATCTCAATCAAAATTTAATTTTTTAAAAGGCGTTCATAAGCAGGATGTTAGGTTTAAGATGGTAAATAACCTAATAGTTGTGCCAATTAATGTAAATGGGAAAGAGCTCTCATTTATCTTAGATACTGGTGTTAATAAAACTGTACTTTTTAATTTAACACAAAATGATAGTATAACCCTAAATAACAAGAGGAAAATTTTTATTAAAGGTTTAGGAGAAGGTGAGCCGGCAGAAGCAATTTTGTCTAGAGGAAATAGGTTTAGGATAGAAAATCTTTTAGGTACTAATCAAGAAGTGTTTGTTATTTTACATGATGAGTTTAATCTTTCTGCAAAAATGGGAGTAACTATTAATGGAATAATAGGTTATGATTTGTTGAAAGATGTGGTTTTGAAAATAAATTATACGAGTGAAAAACTTACATTTTATAAACCAAGTAAATACAAAGAACCGCGTTGTCGTTCCTGTGAAAGATTAAAATTAGAATTTTATAAAAAGAAACCATATATAGATGTAGGAATTCAGGTTGATGAGGAAGGGAATTTTGTACCGGTTAAAATGTTGGTTGATTCTGGGGGAAGTGATGCTATGTGGTTGTTTGAAGGAAGCAATAGAGAAATCAAAACTCCTGAAAAATTTTTTGTAGATATATTAGGAGTGGGGTTAAGTGGGACTATTTATGGTAAAAGAAGTAGAATCAATACTCTTAAATTAGGAAAGTTTAAGATAAAAAAGCCTACAGTTTCTTTTTTAGATACTTTAGCAACTAAAGATGCTCGAAAGTTTGGTAAAAGGAATGGTAGTATTGGAGGAAATGTTTTAAGTCGTTTTAAAGTTTGGGTTGATTATCCTAATAAAAAAATAATGCTGAAAAAAAGTGGTTCTTTAACTGGGTTCTATTATAACATGAGTGGACTGCATGTTGTTCACGATGGACTAGAGTTAGTTAAATTACAAGGGAGTTCACTAGTAAGTAGCGTAGATAAAGATTCTTTTGGAGGAAATAGAGGAGCAACTACTAAAAAAGTTATTTCGTTTGTTACTAGTTATAGTTATAAGTTTAGACCGTCATACAAAATAGAAAGTGTCGTAAAAGATTCGCCTGCTTTTAGAGCAGGAATTGAAAAAGATGATATTATTTTAAGTATTAATGGTAAACCTTTTTATGAGTATACATTGGAAACAATTACTTCCCTATTTCAATTAAAACCTAATAAAAAAATAAAAATGGTTGTAAAAAGAGGTATTGTAGAGCTAAAGTATGAGTTTAGATTAGAGCCTAGAATTTAATTATAACCTTTTACATTTCCCATGTCTAGAGTTCCTATAGGAAGTTTGTGTGTAGAGGGTAATAAAGCACCAGATTTTGTCTTTACCCATTCGTTCCAAGAGGCTTCAATACCACCAATAGGAATGATTGATACCCACATTTTATAACTGATAGGCATTCCGTTTTTGTCTAAAATCCATAAATAAGAATCTCCTGGGGTTGAACCACCAGAAGTATAGGTAACTAATAAGGCTTTTTGGTTGTCGTAATCTATGATACTTCTCTTAATTCCCTTATCAAAAATTTTATAAGGAGCCACTAACCAAAAACTATCGTTGTTGAAGTAGTTAATAGCTTTTTTTAGTATTTCAGGATTGTCAGTTAACTTTTGATTAATAAAAACTTCACTATTCTTTTGTTGTTTAGTATGTATAAGAACTTTATAATTATCCCATGTTATAGTAACAATATTTTGTACTTTATCCCATTTGTAAAAATGCTTGTTTCTAAAACTCCACTCTAAATAACGAGTATTTTTATAAGCTTCAAAATTAAGAGCAGTTAACATTTTATTGGCTAAAATGTCTGCTTCTTGACCTTGTGTTCCTATAGGTAGCTTTTCATTTTTAGTATAAATAAAGATGGCTAATAATAAAAAAACAATTACTATTATGCTTAGCAGTATTTTAATGAGTTTTTTCAAAATAAAAACGTTATGTTAGATCAGTTTTTTTACATCCTGTTTTAAGATCGCTATAGCAGTTTCAATAGGGTTTTCTTCCTTACTGTAATCTATTAAAGTGTTTTCACGTAATTCTTTTGCGGTTTCTGATGTTTCAGCAACTTTCCTAAGCTTGGCAATTATAGCTAGCTTGGTAGCTAAAACAACTTTCCAAGAATCTTCTGATATGTATAATTGTTGTACTAAGTTGTGTTCAAACTCTTGTTCTATATTGGCTATTAAAAGCTGTAGGTAATTAGAAGTTTCATTACCAATAGGATTTACTCGTATTAATAGTTTTGTAGGATTTATACGTTCACAAAATAAAAGTAAGCGTTCGTATGCTTGGAGTTTAATAGGCAAACTATCTTTCTTTTTTTGAACTAAAGCGTTGAATTTTTTTTCATTACTGTCTAAAGAAATAAACTTACTAAGTATTAAATAGGCTACACCACCAGTAACCAAGGCTGGTAAAGCATAAGCAAAACCTTCAATGATTTTATCTTCCATGATTATACATAATTATAATTGCTAATATACAAGTCTTGTAGAACATTTCACAAGTAAAAAAACGGATAAAACATAAGTTTAGTGCAGCAAAAAGTAATGAGGAACAAGGATGTGAATAAAAAAGTGCAATGATATTTTATAAAACCTAAAAGAATGGTTAATTTTCCGTTTTTAAATTCTTTCAATTTATTTTTCTTTGGATACTTATTTAGAGCAACTTAACGAACCACAAAGAGCGGCTGTTTTACAAAAAGATGGACCGATGATTATTATAGCAGGAGCAGGATCAGGGAAAACAAGAGTGTTGACCTATAGAATTGCTCATTTAATGCAGCAAGGGGTCGATTCATTTAATATTTTATCATTAACATTTACCAATAAAGCGGCACGTGAAATGAAAGAACGTATTGGAAGTGTTGTAGGTTATGGTGAAGCAAAAAACTTATGGATGGGAACATTTCATTCTGTTTTTGCTAGGATTTTAAGGTCAGAAGCAGATAAGTTGGGGTATCCATCTAACTTTACAATTTATGATACGCAAGATGCTGTCCGTTTAATTACAGCTATTATAAAAGAAATGCGTTTAGATAAAGATAGGTACAAACCGAAACAAATTTTAAGTAGAATATCCTCTTTTAAAAATAGTTTAATTACTGTTAGAGCTTACTTTAATAATTCAGATTTACAAGAAGCAGACCTACAAGCCAGTCGTCCAAAAGTAGGGGATATTTATAAAGAATATGTGGATAGATGTTTCAAATCTGGCGCAATGGATTTTGATGATTTATTGTTGAGAACAAATGAGTTGTTAGCTCGTTTTCCAGATGTATTAGCAAAATATCAAGATCGATTTAGGTACATAATGGTAGATGAGTATCAAGATACCAACCATTCACAGTATTTAATAGTGAGAGCATTAGCTGATAGATTTCAAAATATTTGTGTGGTTGGTGATGATTCTCAAAGTATTTATAGTTTCCGTGGAGCTAATATTAATAATATTTTAAATTTTCAACGAGATTATTCAGATGCGAAAACATTTAAGCTTGAGCAAAATTATAGATCAACTTCTAATATCGTAGAGGCTGCTAATAGTGTTATTGATAAGAATAAAGTTAAATTAGATAAAGAGGTATGGACAGCTAATGATTCTGGAGAGAAGATTAAGGTAATGCGTTCTATTTCTGATGGAGAAGAAGGAAGGTTTGTAGCACAATCTATTTGGGAAAACCAAATGAATCATCAGTTAACGAATAATGATTTTGCCATTTTATATAGGACTAATGCACAATCTAGGGCTATAGAAGATGCATTGCGTAAAAAAGATATAAAGTATAAAATTTATGGGGGGATTTCTTTTTATCAACGTAAAGAGATAAAAGATTTACTTTCTTATTTAAGAATGTTAATCAATCCAAATGATGAAGAAGCTTTAAAAAGGATTATAAACTATCCAGCAAGAGGAATTGGAGCAACTACAGTTGATAAATTGACGATTGCTGCTAATCATTATAATAAATCAATTTTTGATATTATTAAGCATCTGGATAAGGTTGATATTAAATTGAATTCATCTACTAAAAACAAGTTAGAAAACTTTAAGGTGATGATTCAAAGATTTCAAGTAGAAGCGCAAACCAAGAATGCTTTTGAAGTAGCCGATTTAGTAGTGAAACAAACACAATTGGTAAGAGATTTACAAAAAGATGGAACGCCTGAAGGGATAAATAAAGTAGAGAATGTTCAAGAATTATTGAACGGTATTAAAGATTTTATTACAGATAAAATAGAAACAGGAGAAGATGCATCCTTAACAGCATTTTTAGAAGATGTAGCTTTGGCTACCGATTTTGATAGTGAAAAAGATGATACACCAAGAGTATCTTTAATGACGATTCATTTATCAAAAGGATTGGAATATCCATACGTTTATATTGTTGGCTTGGAAGAAAATTTATTTCCTTCAGCTATGAGTATGAATACACGAAATGAATTAGAAGAGGAACGTAGACTGTTTTATGTGGCCTTAACAAGGGCTGAAAAAGTTGCCTATTTAACCTATGCACAGACAAGATATAGGTGGGGGAAGTTAACTGATGGAGAACCAAGTCGCTTTCTTGAAGAAATAGATGATCAATTCCTTGAATATTTAGCACCAAAAGTTCCTGAATCATCTGTTAATAGGTTTGTTGATGCTAGTATGTTTGAAGATGATTCACCATCTAAGTTTCGTTTTCAAAAACCTATACAAAAGAAAAGAAAAGAATTTCTATCTAAAAAGGATAAAGGAACTACGTTACCAACTAAAGGAAGGTTAAAAAAAGTGTCAGAAGCATCTACTAATAATACAAATCTTTTTGATGGAGAAATAGTGGTAGGTAATGTAGTAGAACATAATCGTTTTGGTAAAGGTAAAGTGTTGTCTTTAGAAGGGAAAGGGCCAAATAAAAAAGCAGAAATAGAATTTGGAACAATAGGTAAAAAGAAGTTATTGTTGCAATTTGCGAAACTCAAAGTTATCGGGTAACTTTAACTAAAATTATAAAACAAAAAATGTTTGTAAATAAGTAAGCTGTTTAATCCACATTAATTACCTATTTTGCATACATCTAAAACTAGATATATGACGTTTGATTTAGAATACAATTCAGAGAGAGAGACATTAATTATTCCAGAATATGGAAGACATATACAAAAATTAGTAAACCATTGTTTGGCGTTGGAGGAGAAAGAGGAAAGAAATAAAATGGCAAAAGCAATTATAGATGTAATGGGGAATTTACAGCCTCATTTAAGGGATGTCCCTGATTTTAAGCATAAGTTATGGGATCAATTACATATAATGGCTGATTTTAAGTTAGATGTAGATTCTCCTTATGAAACACCATCAAAAGAAGAGTTAACGGAAAAACCAACAAAGTTAGAGTATCCGAAATCTGCTTCTAAATATCGTTTTTATGGAACTAACATACAAACAATGATTGATGTTGCCTTAACATGGGATGATGGTGATATGAAAGAAGCGTTGGTTTTTACAATAGCTAATCATATGAAAAAATGTTATTTAAATTGGAATAAAGATACTGTAGAAGATGCTGTGATTTTTGATCATTTATTTGAATTGTCTGAAGGAAAACTTAATCTTAGAAACACAGAAGAAGAGTTAACTGAAAGTAAAAATTTATTGAGAAAAAGAAATACTCAAGGTCAAAAAGGAAAAACTACCAATAAAAAACACAGAAAAAAATAAATGGCATCATTCAAAATAGAAGGAGGACATAAGTTAAATGGTACTATTACTCCTCAAGGGGCAAAAAATGAGGCGTTACAAGTTATTTGTGCGGTATTATTAACCCCAGAAAAAGTAATAATTAATAATATTCCTGATATTATTGATGTAAATAAATTGATATTTATTTTAGGTGAATTAGGTGTAAAAACAGAAAAATTAGACGCTAATTCTTATAGTTTTCAAGCGGATGAAATCAATTTAAACTATTTAGAAAGTGCAGAATTCAAAAGAGATGGTAGTTCTTTAAGAGGCTCTATTATGATAGTTGGTCCTTTACTAGCTCGTTTTGGAAAAGGGTATATACCAAGACCAGGAGGAGATAAAATAGGAAGGAGACGTTTAGATACACATTTTGAGGGTTTTATAAGTCTTGGGGCAAAATTCCGTTATAATCGTGAAGAGTATTTCTACGGTGTTGAAACCGATTCAGGTTTAAAAGGAACTGATATGTTGTTAGATGAGGCGTCAGTTACAGGAACGGCAAACATTATAATGGCTGCTGTATTAGCAAAAGGAACAACAACCATTTATAATGCGGCTTGTGAACCATACATTCAGCAATTATCAAAAATGTTGAATAGTATGGGAGCAAAAATAACAGGAGTTGGATCCAATTTGCTAACAATTGAAGGAGTAAAAGAGTTAAAAGGATGTGAGCATAGAGTTTTACCTGATATGATTGAAATTGGTAGTTGGATTGGTATGGCAGCTATGACACGTTCTGAGTTAACTATTCAAAATGTAAGTTGGAAAGATCTTGGACAAATACCTAATGTATTTAGAAAGTTAGGTATTAAGTTAGAGAAAAGAGAAGATAATATATTTATTCCGTCACAAGATAGTTATGAAATTCAGAGTTATATTGATGGGTCTGTTTTAACAGTTGCTGATGCACCTTGGCCTGGTTTTACTCCGGATTTATTAAGTATTGTATTGGTAGTAGCTACTCAAGCTAAAGGAACGGTTTTAATCCATCAAAAAATGTTTGAGAGTAGGTTGTTCTTTGTAGATAAATTAATAGATATGGGGGCTAAGGTTATACTTTGTGATCCTCATAGAGCTACTGTTATAGGACATGATTTTCAAAGTCAGTTAAAAGCTACAACGATGACTTCTCCTGACATTAGGGCAGGTATATCTTTATTAATAGCTGCTTTATCGGCAAAAGGAACAAGTATTATTCATAATATTGAGCAAATTGACCGTGGATATGAAAATATTGAGGAGCGTTTAAGAGCAATTGGAGCGAGAATAGAAAGAATATAAATTAAAGGTTTTTATTTACTTATGAATAGCTTAAAAATGTCAGTTAAAATGCTTAAGGGGTAGTTTTAGAGGTATTTTATTATCAGAGTATTAGTTTTTTTGCTTTTTTCACGATAGCTATGTATTATATTACCTTATAGTTGTGTTTTTTTAACATTTTTGTTACTTTGTTATTTTAATGTTTTGGTATTCAGTGTTTAATGTTTAAATTTTGATGTGATTAACTCAAAATTTTTATTATGAATAAAAAAATACTGTTTACATTGTATAGCATTGGTTTATTATTTTTTTCAACCAATTTAATAGCACAAATGTCACCGGCTTCTTTTTCAACTTTAACTAGTAATTCAGCGACTTTTACATGGGATGAGGTGTCTGGTGCTACATTATATGAACTTGTAGCAGGAAGTTATTTAAGTGATAGAAGATTTGCTTCAGGTCAAACTGATCAACTTTCGCACACTTTTAATAACCTACCAACTAATGGTGTTACATTATATGTTAGGCTTTGGTATAAAAAGGATGGTTCTTGGTCAAATGGAGGAGATTTTTTTTATACCTGTGCAAATCTTGGAGGTGAGGAAAAAGCTAAAATAACTAGTCCAACGGTTGGTTCAGAAATTACAACTTCTACCCCAACTTTTACTTGGGGAGGAGGAACAGCCTCTGAATATGATTTGAAAGTTGGAGGAACATATAATAGTAGTTCTTATTATGTGTCTGGTGTAATAACAACAACTTCTCATAGTATCACGTCTTCAACAATACCTACGGATGGAAGTTCAACTATTTATGTAACTTTGTGGTCCAAAACACCTACTCATGGTTGGATTTATGACATGTATAAATATAATGATGCTTCATTATCAATAGAAGAAGTCAATACTTTTGAAAAGAAACCATATGCGTTTCCGTCTCCAGTAAGTAGTAATAAAGGAATGACTTTTAGGTTTGGAGAAAACTCAAAAAGAGTTGATATTTATAATGTTCTTGGGCAAAAAGTAAAATCTATTTTAGATGGAACAAAAGAAAATAATTACACTTACTTTAATATAGATGAAGTGTCTTTAGTTAAAGGAACTTATTATGCAAAAAGCGGAAAAGAAACTGTTTCATTTTTAGTGAATTAATCAAGGAAATAAAGCATAAAAAAACCGAGACATCTCTCGGTTTTTTTATGTATATATATTATAGTTTATTTCTTTATAATTGGAGGGCCTCCAGCTAATATTTCGTCATTAGCAAACTCCTCAAACTTTTTAAAGTTATTTCTAAATGAATCAGCTAATTTATGAGCAGTTTCATAATATCCTTCATCATTATTCCATGCTTGTCTCTGACTTAATAACTCAGAAGGTATTCCAGGGCATTTCCTAGGTTGTGCTAAACCAAATACAGAATGTATATGATAATCTTCATAAGTAATTTCAGAAGGCAAACCTCCAGTAAGAGCTGCATTAATCATAGCACGAGTATACTTTAATTTCATTCTGTTTCCAACTCCATAAGGCCCAGCAAACCATCCTGTGTTAACTAACCATACGTTTACGCCTGTTTCTTTCATCTTTTCACTTAACATTTCAGCATAACGAGTAGGGTGTAAAGGCATAAAAGGAGCGCCAAAACAAGCTGAGAAACTAGGTAATGGTTCAGTAACTCCAGCTTCAGTTCCTGCAACTTTAGCTGTATATCCAGAAATAAAGTGATAAGCAGCTTGACCAGGTGTTAATTTTGAAATAGGAGGCAATACCCCAAAAGCATCCGCAGTTAAAAAGAATATATTTTTAGGATTACTACCAATAGAAGGTACTCTAATATTTTCAATATGGTGAATTGGGTAACTAACACGAGTGTTCTGTGTAATAGAAGTATTGGCAAAATCTACATTACCTTTTTCGTCCATTACAATATTTTCTAGTATAGCTCCTCGTTTTATAGCACCGTAAATTTCTGGTTCTTTTTCTTGAGATAAATCTATAACTTTAGCGTAGCAACCACCCTCAAAGTTAAAAACAGTATTCTCCGAAGTCCAGCCATGCTCGTCATCTCCAATTAAGCTACGATTAGGATCTGTAGACAAGGTAGTTTTACCTGTTCCAGATAAACCAAAGAAAATAGCTGTATCTCCTTCACTTCCTACGTTAGCCGAACAGTGCATTGGTAATGTGTTTTTAAATACAGGAAGAATAAAATTTAAAGCAGAAAAAATTCCTTTTTTAATTTCACCTGTATAACCAGTACCACCAATAAGCGCAATCTTTTTACTAAAATTTAAAATAGCAAAGTTATGTTGACGTGTTCCATCTTCCTCAGGGTTTGCCATAAACCCAGGAGCATTAACCACTGTCCATTCAGGAGAAAAACCTTTTAATTCTTCAGTAGTTGGACGTAAAAACATATTATAAGCAAACATGTTACTCCAAGGGTACTCGTTAACAACACGAATATTTAATTTGTAATTTTCGTCAGCACAAGCGTAACTATCTCTTACAAAAAGCTCTTTATTGGAAAGATAAGCAATAACCTTATCGTATAATTTATCAAATTTCTCAGAATCGAAAGGGATATTTATATCTCCCCACCAGATTTCATCTTTGGTGATGTCATCTTTAACAATAAATCGATCCATTGGTGAGCGTCCAGTAAATTCACCAGTTTTAACAGCGATAGCTCCAAAACTAGTTTCCTCACCTTGTCCTTTTTCAATAGTAATATCATGTAACTCGTCTGAAGTCAATTGATAACGAACCGTAGAATCTTTAATACCTAAATAATCTATCGAAATCGTTTTCGCATCAAGATTTGTCATCTTAAAATATTTTAGTTGTGTTTTATTTTTGACAAAAATAGTTCTTTTTGTGTAAACAACTTACACATCAGAAAATTTTATTAACCATTGCTGTTAACAACTTTTTTAACAAAGTAAATTGAAGTTAAAAGCCACCCTAATATAAGAAAAATTCCGCCGATAGGAGTTATAAACCATATGTTTTTAGCTGGAATATTAACAAGGTGTATAGCATAAATAGATCCTGAAAATAGAAGAATACCTAAAAAAATAACAAGGCTAACTTTATTTTTTAGTGAGGTAGGTAGTTCTTTACTTAAGTTAATAATTAGAAGAAAAATAACATGATACATTTGATATTTTACAGCAGTTTCAAAACTATTCATCGCTTCAGGAGATAACTTTTCTTTTAAAGCATGCGCTCCAAAGGCTCCTAAAATAATAGTGAGCATTCCTAGAAACCCAGTTATTGTTAAATTTTTATACATAATTTATTAAATTGTTTAAAATTAAACTTTTTTAACGATATTGCAGAACCAAATTGAGTTTCAACAAAAGTACACTTTTAAATATGAGAAATATATTAATTATAGGTGCTGGTAGATCAAGTTCTTCACTTATAAAATACTTACTTGATAAATCTTCAACAGAAAATCTACATATAACAATTGGAGATGTATCTATAGAAAACGCTAAATCTAAAGTTAATGAACATAAGAATGCTTCTGCAATTAAATTAGATGTTTTCAAACCTGAAGAAAGAGTAGAGGCTATAAAAGCAGCTGACATTGTTATTTCGATGTTACCAGCAAGATTTCATATGGAAGTAGCAAAAGATTGCCTAACTTATAATAAACATATGGTCACGGCTTCTTATATTTCAGAAGATATGAAAGCCTTAGATAAGGAAGCAAAAGCTAAAAACCTAATCTTTATGAATGAGATTGGCTTAGATCCGGGAATAGATCATATGAGTGCTATGCAAGTAATTGATAGAATTAAAGAAGAAAATGGTGAAATGTTACTTTTTGAATCATTTTGTGGTGGATTAGTAGCTCCAGAAAGTGATACAAATCTTTGGAATTATAAATTTACTTGGAACCCTAGAAATGTAGTTTTAGCTGGACAAGGTGGTGCTTCCATGTTTATTCAGGAAGGAACCTATAAATATATACCTTATCACAAGTTATTTAGAAGAACTGAATTTTTGACTATTAATGGAAGTGGAAAGTTTGAGGCTTATGCTAATAGAGATTCTTTAAAGTATAGGAGTATTTATGGTTTAGAGAACATAAAAACAATGTATAGAGGAACAGTTCGTAAAGTTGGTTTTTCTAGAGCATGGAATGTTTTTGTACAGTTGGGTATGACAGATGATACCTATACTATCGAAGATTCTGAAAATATGAGTTATAGAGACTTTACGAATTTGTTTTTAGCATATTCACCAAGTGACTCTGTAGAGTTGAAATTTAGATCATATTTAAAGATTGATCAAGATGATCTAATGTGGGATAAATTTTTAGAGTTAGACCTTTTTAATGCGAATAAAAAAGTAGGTTTAAAAAATGCTACGCCTGCTCAAATATTGCAGAAAATATTAATGGATTCTTGGACTTTAGAAGAAGAAGATAAAGATATGATTGTGATGCACCATATTTTTGGATATGAAAAGAATGGAGAAAAGCATCAGGTTGAAAGTAGTATGGTAATTAAGGGAGATGACCAAACTTATACAGCAATGGCTAAAACTGTAGGTTTACCTGTAGCAATGGCTACTTTAAGAATTTTAAATAAAGAAATAACAACTCCAGGTGTTCAATTACCAATTAACAAAGAGGTTTATGAACCAATATTAAAAGAATTAGAAGAATATGGAATCACCTTTATAGAAAAAGAAGTTCCGTATTTAGGATATAACCCAGATAGTGTAAAAGGTTAGTTAACTTTACATTTTTAAATAAAAATCTTTCGTAAGATTTATATAGGCATCAGTGTACTGGTGCCTTTCTTTTTCAATAATTAATTCTTCCTTTATAATTTCTTTTTTTGAAAAAGAAAAGGTTAACATACTGCGTTTTATTTCAGAAGTAATATTTCCTTTTACATGACATATTCTATTAACATAAAGTCCTTTTTCTTTAGCTATATCAATAAACTGAATCTCTTCTTTATAAGGAATAATGACATTGAAAGTTCCTTCTGAGCTTAAAATAGAAGAAACTCCATTAATTAATTCGTGAAAGGTTAATGAAGATGTAAAACGAGCTTTATTTCTAGCTTCATTATCAGATTCATATGTGTCTGTATAAAAAGGAGGGTTGGAAATTATTAGGTTATAAGTTTCTTCTTCTTCTTTTATTTCTTCTACAAATTCTTCAAAAGTAGCATGATAACAAAAAAGACGATCTCCCCAATTAGATAATTCAAAATTTTGAACAGACTGCTCATATGCCTCTTCATCAATTTCTACACTATCTATGGTAGAAGCATTACTTCTTTGTGCTAACATTAATGAAATAATACCAGTTCCAGAACCAATATCTAAAATAGTATCAGGATAGTTTTCTAAAGAACACCAAGCTCCTAATAAAACAGCATCAGTACCAATTTTCATAGCACATTTGTCTTGATGTACTACAAACTCTTTAAATTGAAAAGGTTTCATTTATAAAATACGTCCAATAATTTTTTCAGCATTAAACCAAAGTAGAATAACTATTAGTAGTAATAGAACTAGGTACAAACCTCGTTTAGGGTTTGACTTTTTTCTACGTCCAAATTTTCTCTCAAATTTCATTATCTATATTATTTTTTTATAGCTCTTAACATTTCTCTTTTTCCAGGAGGGCCAGGTAACCGTTCAACAGTAAAGCCAACAGATTGCATTGCTCGCCTGACACTTCCTTTAGCTGAATAAGTGACTAGTACACCTTCATTTTTTAATGCATTATACATTTTACCAAAAATCTTTTCAGTCCATAACTCAGGTTGAACTCTAGCTCCAAAAGCATCAAAGTAAATTAAGTCAAATTCATTGTTATTATCAATATCCTTAAAAAACTTTTGTTGTTTAACTAATGAAAAATCATCAGTTATTTTAGTTTTTCTTTCCCAAGCAACTTCATGGATTTTAGAAAAAATAGCAGCTTGATTTTCTACTTTTAAATTGTTAATATAATTCAGTTTGTTAATTTCTTCAGGAGGAACTGGGTAGGCTTCTATGCCTGTGTAATTAATTTTCTTCTTCGTTTCTAAGAAAGTAATAAAACAGTTTAAGCCAGTACCAAAACCTATTTCTAGTATAGAAATAGAATCTTTGTTCATATAGTTTAAACCATGTTTGATAAAAACATGGTAAGCTTCTTGAATTGCCCCATGTTTAGAATGGTATTGTTCATTCCATTCAGGTAAATGAATGGTAGTTGAGCCATCAGACGTTATAATAATTTCTCTCTTAATAACAAATTACTTTTTCATTAATACACCATCCGCTAAAAATGCAAACTCCTTTTTGGGGTTAGTAATTTTTTCAATTTCTTCTTTACTTTTACCAGCATCTTCAGCATAATGCTTTAGTTCATCAACCGAAGTTTCTTTAATAAAAGCTTTGCCAGAAACAATAACTTCTTTTCCTTTACTATCTAAAGGCATAAAAAAACTATAGTCTTTAAAACGAACCATTGTTTCAGTTTGATCATTTAAAGGAAGTTTCATCCAACAACCTTTTTTGGTACATACTTCTTTAATTGTAGAAGTAAACTTTAAGTTAATAGTATCGCCAACCGCTAACGTTTTCATTTTATCATAGGCAAGCATTGTAGTTAAGGTATTATTACTTGAAATTTTATTGCCAAAAGAAGCATATTCATTCTTGATAGGCTCTTTAGAGGATTTCTTATCTTTTTTTTCTGATTTACAAGAAGATAAAATAGTAATAGAAATAAAGAAAAAAGTTAGTAGTTTTTTCATAATCAGTTGCTTAAAAAAATCAGTTAACAAAGATAGCTATATTTGTTTAAGTCTTACAAGTAAATGCTGTTTCTAGTAGTAGTTTTTGTATCTTCGTTGTATTATTTATTAAAAGAATTTTTATATGGAAATTAACATACAACCAATTAAAGAATCTAAAATAAGTCAAGTAGATTTTAGCGACTTAAAGTTTGGAAGTGTCTTTTCAGATCATATGTTTGTATGTGATTACGTAGATGGAAAGTGGCAAAACCCAACAATACAACCATACGGGCCTATTACTTTGGATCCTGCAGCTAAAATTTTCCACTATGGGCAATCTATTTTTGAAGGGATGAAGGCTTATAAAGATGTTGAAGGAAACACATTTTTATTTCGTCCTTTAGATAACTGTAAACGATTAAACTTATCGGCTAAACGATTAGTCATTCCTGAAATTCCTGAAGAGGTTTTTATGAATGGTTTGAAAAAGTTATTAGAAATAGATAATGCTTGGATTCCAACTAATGAAGGAAGTTCTTTATATATTCGTCCTTTTATGTTTGCATCAGGAAACGGATTTCACGCTTCACCTGCAGATGCATATAAGTTAATTATTTGTACGGCACCATCTGGGGCGTATTTTTCGGGGAAAGTTAAAGTGCTTATAGAAGAAAAATATGCACGTGCTGCAAATGGAGGAGTTGGTTTTGCAAAAGCTGGAGGAAATTATGCAGCACAGTTTTATCCAACACAATTAGCAACAGACCAAGGATATAATCAGGTTATTTGGACTGATGATAATACACATGAGTATATTGAAGAAGCTGGAGCAATGAATATTTTTGTAAGAATTAATGATACTTTAATTACAAGCCCTACAAGTGATAGAATTCTTGATGGTATTACTCGTAAAAGTATTTTACAAATAGCAGAAGATAATAATATACCAGTCGAGGTTCGTAAGTTAACAGTAAAAGAAGTTGTTGAGGCTGCTAAAAATGGTTCTTTAAAAGAAATGTTTGGAGCAGGGACAGCTGCAGTTATTTCTCCAATATCTGGTTTTGGTTATAAAGAAACTGATTATGATTTGCCAGAACTTGAAAATTCATATGCTAACTCTTTAAAAAAGAAAATTACAGATATACAAACAAACAAAGTAGATGATCCATATGGATGGAGAGTAAAACTTTAAAATTTTAAAAAGGCATTAAGGAAACTTAATGCTTTTTTTATGAAGTGATTTTTATACAATCCTTTAAAAAAGCAAAGGCTCTAGAAATATGACGTTCTACTGTTTTGGTTGCAATTCCTAGTTCGTTTGCTACTTCTTTATATTTTTTTCCCGCTATTTTATTATTAATAAAAACCGTTTTACATTTTAAAGGAAGTTTATTAATACATCTATCTAGTTGTTTTATTTGTTCTTTTTGCCGTGATTCATCTATTTCTAGAACCTCAATAATGGCGTCATTGTAATAGTTTAATAATGCTTGATCTATCCTTTTTTTATGCCTAAATGTATCAATGTATTTATGATAAGCTGTTTTATATAAGTAGCTTTTTAAAGAGGTATTTATGGTGATAAAGTGACGCCTTGTCCATAATGTAACAAAGGTGTCTTGAACAATATCTTCAATAATAGCTTTGTCAGAAGTGAAATTTAATAAGTAAATACATAGCCTTTCATAATAATTAGAATAGAGTTGTTCAAAAGCATATGCATCATTTTCTTTTAGTAAGTTTAAGGTAATGTTAAGAGAGTTTTTCATAATTCTTTAAAAAATTAACAGGATAGTAACGAAAAATAAATATTTTTTTTGGGGGTATTTTAAAATTTCGACGTCTTACATAAAAAAGTAGACGAATGAATACTATTAAAATTGATAGTTTAATTGTAAAACTCCTTGAAAATACAATAAATAAAGAAGAATCTACTGAGTTAAAAAAGTGGATAGAAAAAGATGCTGCCAATTTAGCTTACTTCAAAGATTTTGTGGCTGTAAATCATCTGATTAACAGTAAAGAAATATTTGATGTAAAAGAAAGTTTTTTTGAAATTGAGAAAGAGCTAAGTAAAAATAAAGCAAAAAAATATGTAGTTAATTATTTAAAATATGCTTTAGTCATTTTAATAGTATCTTCATTAGGTAATTATTTCTACAGTGAGTATGTTACGAAAAAAGATTTTATAGCTATTGAAAAAGGTAAAAAGATTATAGGTAAAACTAAGGCAGTACTAACTTTAGGTAATGGTAAGCAGATAGTTTTAGAAAAAGGTAAAAGTTATGCTAAAGATAATATGACTAGTAATGGAGAAGAGTTAAAGTATGAAGCTCTTGTTACTAATAATGATAAAATTGAATATAATTATTTAACAATCCCAAGAGGAGGTTTGTATCATTTAACCTTATCAGATGGCACAAAAGTATGGTTGAACTCAGATTCTAAATTAAAATATCCAAAAGCTTTTAAAAGTTTAGTACCAAGAAAGGTAGAGTTATTATATGGAGAGGCCTACTTTGAGGTAACATCAACTACAGAAAAAACACAATTTTTAGTAAAAAGTCCAAGGCACATTGTAAAAGTCTTAGGAACAAAATTTAATATAAAAGCGTATTCAGATGAAGAAGAAGAACAAACTACCTTGGTTGAAGGAAAAGTAAATATAATAACTGCAAATAAAAGTTTACAACTTAAACCTAATGAACAAATTACAATTACAAGTACTTCAGTTCAAGTAAATGCTGTAAAATCAGAAGATTATATAGTATGGAAAGAAGGTGTTTTTAATTTTAAAAAAATGCCGTTAAGTAAAATTATGAAGGTTCTTGGAAGATGGTATAATGTAGATATACAGTT
This sequence comes from Tenacibaculum sp. 190524A02b, assembly GCF_964036645.1. Taxonomy (NCBI): domain Bacteria; kingdom Pseudomonadati; phylum Bacteroidota; class Flavobacteriia; order Flavobacteriales; family Flavobacteriaceae; genus Tenacibaculum; species Tenacibaculum vairaonense. The sequence continues at coordinate 4,714,944 of NZ_OZ038525.1, forward strand.
TAAGAGGGAAGAACTCAGAAATATCCGATTCATAGGGTCATTAAGTAAAGATCAAAATATAGAAGAAATTTTAGAAACGATAAAAGAATTAGGTTTTATAAAAAACTATACAAAAAGTGAAAATCAAATAACTATAGAATAAATAGTAAGGGAAGGAAGTGTTAATATTTGGTCGTATCAATCTTCTTCCCCTACCTAAACAATAATTAATTAAATCAATGTTCAACTAACTATCAAACACAAATTTATGGAAAATAAACTAACCTACTATCTTCCTAAAGGAAGAAAGACTTTACTTGTTTGTATGAGAATATATATACTATTGTTTTGTACTACATTATTTAGTTTTACTACTAAAGGGGTATTATCACAAAATGCAACTATTGTTATTGAGTCAGATAAAAAAATAACAATAGATCAGGTATTTGAGCTTATCAAAAATCAAACGGATTACCGATTTATTTATCAGGAAGATATGTTTAAAAGTTTATCTAAAGTTACTTTAAAGAAAGGAACTGTAACGGCAAATGAATTACTTGAAAAAAGCTTGAACCTAAACAATTATACTTTTAAGGTTACTGCTAATAATACTGTGTTAATAAAGAAGAGTAAAAAAATACAACAGCAGTTTTATGTATCAGGTATGATAACAGATGAAAATAAAGAGCCTTTACCTGGAGCAAATATTAGTATTCAAGGCCATAAAGGAAAAGGAGCTGTGTCAGATTTTGATGGAAACTATAAAATAATGATACCTAATAATCCAAAAAAAGCAGTATTGCTTTTTAGTTTTATGGGATATGCTAAACAGGAAATACAGGTAAATGAAAGGAATAAAATAAATGTAGAGTTAAAACCAGAGTTGTCTAGTTTAGAAGAAGTAGTAGTGGTTGGTTACGGAAAGAAAAAACGTAAAGACGTAACAGGGAGCATTTCGTCTTTATCATCAACAGTTTTAAAAACTTCCGCAGCCACTACTTTAGGAGGAATGATTCAAGGGCAATTACCCGGAGTTCAGGTACTAGCAGGAACAACACAGCCAGGTACCCCAGTAAGAATACGAATACGTGGTGATGCTACTATTAATAGTGGCGCAGATCCTTTGGTAGTAATTAATGGAGTGCCTATGCCAAGTGAGTTCAATTTAAATGATATTAATCCAAATGATGTAGAGTCGTTAGATATTTTAAAAGGAGCTTCTTCAACTGCTATCTATGGTTCTAGAGCTATTGCTGGAGTTATAGAAATTACAACTAAAAAAGGAACAAAATATACCAAACCACAAATCACTTATAGTTTAACTACTGGAATCAAAACTTTAGAAAGAGATTTACAACCTTTAAATGGAACACAGTTTAAGGAAATGTGGGAAGAGGGCTTAATTAATTACGTGGCATCAAGGTTTAATGTAAGAGATGGTGAAGAAGCAGTAAAAAATTATGTGCATACATTTTCTAATGGTTTCCAACGTAATTACTACGAGTTTTATAAAGAAAGAACTGAGTTTGGGGATGCAAATACCCCGTGGGATGATTTATTAATAGGAAGTGCTGTAACACAAGATCATTATTTATCTCTTAGAGGAGGAAATGAAGCAATTCAGTATGCATTTTCTTTTGGTCGTAATAAAGAAGAAGGAATGTTAGTGGGAAATAATTTAACACGAAATACGGTTAGTTTTAATTATGATCAAAAGTTTAGCTCAAAAGTAAAAATAGGGTTTAATGTATCTGGAGGTACTACTAATATAGCTAGAGGAGGAGCTACTATGGCGAATGCAATTAATATGAGGCCTGATGTACCAGCTTTCAATGAAGACGGAAGTTATTTTGTAGATACTTATACAAGAAGAATAGGGCCTACTTTATGGATTACAAGAGCAAGAGACAATCCATTAGTATTGGCTAGTGAAGTTAAAAATGATACACGTAGAAGAAATGTAACAATAACTCCATATGGAGAGTTTCAATTATTAAGAAATTTAAAGTTTACTTCAAGATATAGTTATTTTTTATCGCTAAACGAAAACGAACGATATTATCCAAGTTATACAGATCATTCTTTATTACGATTTAGTCAAGGTATACGAAATGAATCGCAATCTGAAAGTACTAGTAGTAATTATACCAATTTCATATCGTATTTAAACACGTTTAATAATCATGATGTAACTGCAATTTTTGGAATAGATTTTAATAGAAGAACAACAGAAAGTATTGCAGAGGAATATTCTAATTTTGCAGATGATGCTATTCAAAATCAGCCATGGTTAGCCTCAGATTATAGAGGTGGTTCTGGTAATAAAACAGAGTCAACTTCTATAGGGTATTATAGTAGGGTTAATTATAAATTTAAAAATAAATACTTATTAACTGCTTCTGTTAGGGTAGATGGATCGTCCAGATTTTCTCCAGCAAATAGATATGGTGTTTTTCCATCAGTAGCTTTAGGGTATATCATTTCAGATGAATCTTATTTTTCGAAGTTAAAAAATACGATTAGTTTGCTAAAGTTACGTTTAAGCGCAGGAAAAACAGGAAATGACAATGTTGGAGTTTATAGTTGGTTAACAGAGTATAGAAGCGATACAAATTATTTAGACTTACCTGGAGTTCAACCTACAAGTTTAGGAAATGACCAGTTAAAATGGGAGGAAAGCACAGAATACAATATTGGACTAGATTTTGGTTTTTTAAAGAATAATAGAATTCGTGGTTCTATAGATATTTATAAAAAGAATGTAGATAATATGTTGGTAGCGGTACCTGCTCCACCAAGTTCTGGAGTAAGTTCTGTAATGCAAAATTTTGGAAGTTTAACTAATAAAGGAGTTGAGCTTAATTTAAGCGGAGTATTAGTACAAAACGAAGATTTTAACTGGGAAGTAGGAGTCAATGTATTTAAAAATAGAAATGTATTAACCAAACTAGGAGTTCCAAGAGCATCTAGTAATTCTGGAGGAACTTTTTTAAGTTATTATTTATTAGAAGAAGGAAAACCTTTAGGATTGATTTATGGATATAAAACAGATGGTTATTTTCAAAACTGGGAAGAAATAGATCAATATGAAGCCTTAAATACTGATAATAAATACCAAGAAACTTTTTGGAATACAATTCCTGGGCATTTAAAATTTGTAGATGTTAGTGGAGACGGTTATGTAAGTGCTGGGAATGGTCGTGATAATGATCCACATGAAGATAGGAGGGTTATTGGAGATACAGAACCAGATTTTTCTGGAGGGATTTATACCAATTTTCAGTATAAGGGATTACAACTAAATATTAGAGGTACTTTTCAAAAAGGAGGAGATAAATACTGGCGTTATGGGGAATACCAAATGTTAGGAGGCTTAGGGTTAGGAGATTTCTTGAATAATGCAGATGCTATGGTTCTTGACCGTTGGACACCTAATAATCCTAATGCTAAATACCCTGTTTATCAGCAATCTTACTACACAAATAAGGTAAATGATTTTTGGGTGTATGATGCCTCTTTTTTCAAGATTCAAGAAATTAGTTTGTCTTATGACCTTCCTAAAGCTATGCTAGAAAAAACAAATATTTTAAAGCAAGTTCGAGTTTTTGCTTCTTTAAATAATGTATACACATTTACAAATTATCCAGGTTATAATGTAGAGAGTTATAGTACGAACCCTATACAAGGGAGTATTTTAGATAATTCTACATATCCAAATGAAAGAACATTTAGGTTAGGAGTTCGTGTGTTTTTCTAACTAAGTAAATCAACCAAAGTCAACTTAATAACCAAATCAATATACAATGAAAAATACAACGTATAACATTTTATATATTCTCATTTTATTAGTGCTAATGGCTTGTGAAAGTGAGCTAAATCAAATACCACCCAATAACTTAGTTGAAGCTAATGTAATTGTAGATCAAAAGAGTGCTGAAGCAGCTTTAATTGGAACAATGCAGCCATTGGAACGTATTAATCCATCACCTTTTGGAGCAGATTATATTTCTAATGGCGCACATATGGTTGGATTTTTATCTGGAAATTTTGATAAGACAGATAGTGAGGCAATAGTAAACGTATTTACCACTAGTAATGGATGGGATCAATGTTCAGATATTATTAATGCTGCTAATTTGGTAATAGAAAAAACAGCGCTAGTCAGTAACTCAAAATTTGAACAAGGTAGGAAAGAAGAAATCATTGCAGAAGCAAGATTTATGCGATTTTTTGCACAGTATTACTTATTTCGTCATTATGGACAGTTTTGGAAGTTAGATTCACCTTTTGGAGCGTTAATGAGACGTGAACCTTCAAAACTTTCTACTTTAAATCATAAAAGAGCTACGGTTACAGAAACATATACTTTATTGCTAGAAGATCTGAATTATGTAATTCAAAAAGGGGCAGAGTTCTCAACAGTATATCGTCCATCATCACTTTTAGCTAAAGCTTATAAAGCTGAATTATTAATTATGCGTGGTACAAATGAAGATTTACAAGAAGCAATAACTATAGCTGATGAGGTGTTAAATGATGGTAAAAGAAGTATAGAGGCTACTTACGAAGCTATTTTTGAAAAAGGATATGAATCTTCAGAATTATTATTTACTAGATTTTTAGATGCTAACTCATTAAATTTTGTCTTTAGAAATGTAGATAGTATAATTAGACTTTTTAATGGGGAAGATGGATTTGAAATGACATCTTTATTTCTAGATGTTTTGGGTAACGATGCAAGGTTACCTTTGTATTATAACGGAATTGATATAAATAAGGTTCCTAAATTATATAAGGAAGATGGAAATTGTTTACCTTATTATATGCGTATTAGTCAAATGTATTTAATAAAAGCTGAAGCACATGCACGTTTGCAACAAAAGAACCAAGCTATAGAGGCTATTAATGTATTACGAGTTAGGGCAGGAGAAATACCAATAAACCAAGCTACTATAGCAGATAATGAATTAAACAAAACAGTATTTGAGGAAATATGTAAAGAGATGGCAATGGAAAAAGGATATGAGTGGTTGGCGAGCATTCGATTAATGAACAACGCAAACCAAGCAATTATTTTTGATATAAAAACAGAGGTAACTTCTGAAAATCAATTTATTTGGCCAATACCTGTAGATGAGGTACGATTAAATATGTCTATGGTACAAAACCCAGGGTATGAAAATTTATAAATAACAATAGTAATGCTTTAATGATAAAACCACCCCAATCGGGTGGTTTTTTTTGTGTGTTAAAGAGGTAGTTTTGACACAAACATTAATATTTAATTTTAAAAGAGAATTATGAGAAAAATTAAAGAACTCAATCAATTACTAAGAATGGTAACGTTGGTTACAGTTGTTATTTTAACAGCTTGTTCTAAAGAAAGTGAAGAAAGTTTATTGTTCAATGAACATGAGACCACAGTTAAGGTTAAAAATGGAAGGTTAGTTTTTAAAGACGGAGAGCACTATTCTGAATTTACTAAAGGAACAGTTTCATTAGAAAAGGAGGTTAAAGATTTAAAAGGGTTTACTTCTTTAAGAGAAACTATGAAGAAGGATAAGGAAAGCTATGCGGATTTTGTATTGGATCTTTATAATGAAAAAGGAGAAGTACAAATAGGAAATGTAATTATATTGATTAAAGATTGGAAGCAATATTTTATTGAAGAAGCAAATGAAGAATTACTAAAAGAAGTAAAAGTGCGTTTGAATAAAGGTGTGTCTGTTAGTGACTTAAAAGGAGTTGAAGCCTTTCAGATAAAAAACATAGTAATTCCTATCGAAGCGGAAGCTCAAAATAAAACATGGGCTGGGTATCAATATGAATTTTGGGATAATGGGACACGTGTAAAGTTTATCTATGAAGCTTTTTTAGATGGTTATCGTGTGCCGATAGGTTTGGGTAGATATACATTAAATGCTCATTATGGAATACGTACAAAATATGAATGGTTGCATGGTAGATGGTGGAAACCAGCAGGAGATAATGTATATAAATCAGTTTCTAATTTATCTATAAATGTGATTAGTAATCATATGGAAGTAAGTGCTAATGAGGGAATTATTCAAGAAGAGAGTACAAGAAATTTAGAATACCGTAAAACGTTTAACTCGATAGCTATGTATATGAATTATACAATAACGGTATCAGGAAATTTTTATACCCAAGTAAGACAAGCGGGTAAACCTAATTATTCGCATAGTCAATATGTTTATTATAAAGAGTCAGTAGTTTTATAAAGTTAAGAAGTCTAATAAAAGGTGCAGTTTAAATATTGCACCTTTTTAATTCATAATTATAAGAGTATTTTACCAAGCTCTAATTTTTCCTTGATGCCAAAAATGCCCACTATTAGGAGTTGTATTTAATAAGTTTTTAATGTCGTTAGCAACATCTTTGGGTTTTCTAGAAGCTTCATTTCCTCCCATATCAGTTTGCGTCCACCCTGGATCTAAAGAAGAAACAGTAATATTCTGAGTATCCAACCTTTTAGCTAATAGTTTAGTGTACATATTTAAGGCAGCTTTAGACATTTTATAATGAGGTTGAAATTCATCAAAATTAGGTTCACTAAATGAGCCCCAGTCTGAAGTAATATTAATTATATGGCTATCAGTATTAAAATTAGGAAGTAGTTTTTCGGTTAATTCAATAGTGCCAAAAAGATTTACGTTAAAAGTTTGTTTTAACTGAGTCATATTTATTTTAGATTCCTCCCAGTCTTCTAATAAAATTGCGGCATTATTAATCAGAAAGTCAATTTTTAAGTTAGTATTCGTAACAAAATTATGGATAGATTCATTATCAGATAAATTCAATTGGTAACAGGTGAAATTATCTTTTGAAATACTATGCTTTCCAGAAGTAGAAGTTCCAATAAGTTCAATATTATTGTCTTCTGTTAAAAGTTTAGCAGTAGCAAAGCCAATTCCTCTACTACAACCTGTTATAATACCCGTTTTCATATACATAAGTTTGATTTGATATTGATATATAATTATTCAAGTTTTAAAAGTGCCTCGTACGGGTTGCCTTTTAAACCAAGCTCCATAGCAAAAGCGGGTTCTGTTTTATACCCTTTTTGTTTTAAGCTGATAATTTTTTGTCGAAAACCTTCACCATATTCTTGAAGCAATTTATATTCAATGAGCATGTGTCTGTATGCATTTTGTTGTTTGGTAGGAATATTCTGTCCAAAAATTTCAATTTCAAATCCTCTAATTTTAAAACTAGCCACTATAGCTGTAGGTAAAAGTGTTTCGTTTTCCCATAACTTGAAATTTGTAAATGAACTAAAGTTATTTATAATTAGTTGTTTAAGGTGACTTTTATCTTGATAATAACAGATGATGTCAAGGTCACTACTTTCAATATGTATGTTAATAGGAATGGTACCTACAAGTATAGGGGTAAACATTTTTAGTTTTTCTAAAATACTATAAGATGTTAATACAGTATAGGCATTTCTTTGAGTGTCGTTGCCAGTTTTTAAGTAACTGATGTTTTCAAAATTGATGCTTGGTTTCATTGATTTTTCAAATACAAGTAAATTAGTTGTTTATAATTTATAAATGAGTTCCTTTTGAGCTAATATATAGATTTTAGTGGGAAAGAAATTATAAGAATATGTTAATACCAATGATAGCAAAGCTCTCATTAATGGGTGTTGTTTATTCATCCTTTTGGTGTTGAATGTTCATTAATAGCTAATTATTGATGATTTATAGTGTAAAAACTTATTAGAGTACTCATTTTGGTACAGCTATTAATATATTTTTATTCTTTGGTTATGATATTATTAATATGAAAGGAAGTTAATACTAATAAGTAAATTTTGATTATACCTATAGATAAGGTGTAATTTTTAACATTTATAATATGTAAATTATAAACTAAATTAACTATATTGCACCTAGCTATGGAAGTACTTATTAAATAATTGCTTTCAATCCAACATAAATAATAATATAAATGATGCACTTATATAGTGTGCTGTGAGCTATAAATAAGTTTATACAGAACTAGAGTGAATAGAATATTAAGGGTTCATGTGTAAATCATTAAAATATATACAAAAATGCAGAGTGATGTGGAGATAAGGGGCTACATTACAATGTTGATTTCGTAGGTTAGTTTTTCCCTGTAACTCATTGGTTACAGGGATTTTTTAATAACTGTTTTATATTTTTATTGGTTGTCACACATGGCTTTACAAGTATCAATCATCCATTTATGACTTTCTTTAGGAGCTACTTTTTTGTATTCCATAATACATGGAATTAAACAACCTCCTCCCATATTTCCAGCATAAATAGCCAAGGTTTGTAATTTACTTAATTCGTAGTTTTTAAAAGTTTCTAATTTACTTTTCATTATATTAAATTTTTATAGGTTAAAGTTCAAAGAAACTATTTTTTAAAAGGAGTGTCTCACCCATTTCGGGTGATTTTAAAGAAATAAATAACGGACAATTATCTCAGCAGCTTTTTTAGAACCCTTTTTGGATGGGTGAAACCCATCTCTACCATAATAACTATAATCTTTAGTTCTATCAAAGTGAGCTTTAAAAAGTTTCCCTACAGGAAGTAACTTAGCCTCATTAATGGAAGCAGCATCAGTGTAATTTTGAATTACACCATCAAAAGTTTGATAAAACTGTAAAGAAGGCCATACCATATAGTAACAAAGGCTAACATTATTAGCTTTACACAAATCACTATATTTTTTACCATCTTCAATTAACATTTGTCTACCATTTAATTGAGAAGAAGGCCCTTGCTGGATAATAACGTAGTCATATTTTTTACTAGAAATTAGTTGTTGAACTTTTCCTCCTTTCCAATGATCAATAATGGCAAAGTTTGGAAAAGCAACCATTTCTGTAGTGATTTTTTTACCTTTAGCTTTTGCAGCTTTTTTTACTAACTTAGGTAGGTTATTAGTAAAAGTAAGGCTATTACCAATAAATAGTATGGAAGTGTTTTCTTTTTGTTGGCTGAATAAACAATAGCAAAAAAGAAATGTAAAAAGTGATAAGTGTATATGTTTTTTCATGAGTAGTGGGGATGCTTACAGATGACTAACTAAATATACTAAAAAAATAGATCACTAGGTGAAGCTAAAAGGTAAAATATAGTAAGGTTAACCTTTATATCAAACTTTGTGTTTTGTGGATGGGTTAAGGGTTTGTTTTGTAGTGGTTTACTTTTGAAATTTGTTGTCTAACAAATGCCAAAGTTCTGTATAACCTTCATCGTAACCTAATGCCCAAATACCAACGCCACTAATTTTAGTAGACTTTATCCAGTCGTATTTTATAGAAAGAGAAGTCGTATCTTCAAACCAAATCTCTTTGTAATAATTTTTATCCTTTAAAGTAATATAATTAGAAGCACTAGTTGAATCAAACTCAATAGAAATATTTAAAGGTTGTATATATTCATTCATTATTGTTTTGTACGATAAGTGTGTTTTAAATTTCTTTACTTTAGAAGGTATGTTTTTTTCGGTAGTTAGCCATTCAACCCCATAATAAGGAATACCAACAATAAGCTTTTCAGGAGTTACCCCTTTATTAAAATAATAATTAACAGAGCTTTTTACACCTCTACCAAATTGTGGAGTAGTGTTTAAAGGTGCAATAGGGCCAGCAATTTTGCTAAAGCTGCCATAATAATCATAACTCATTAAGGTGTAAAAATCAATATGTTTATCAATGGCTTTAATATTAAATACATTATGCCAATCAATGGCGTATAAACAAAGAGATACTTGGTAGTTAGGATTGACTTTTTTTAAAGCAGTAGATAAATTAATAATAAAGTTAGTAAAAGCTTTCTTATGTTTGCTAGGAACTTCTTCAAAATCAATATTAATACCATTAGCATTTCTGTAAGCAAGTAAATCTATTAAGTTTTTAGTTAAGTTATCTTGTGCTAGTTTGTTTTTTAAAAAAATAGAATTACTAGTTTCACCAAAACTTGAAACAGAAAGGAATACTTTACAGTTATAAGCTTTAGCACTATCTATCAATTTTGTAGTTTTCCATTGGTGTATGGTATTATATCCTCCTGTTTTAGGGTTTAATGAATATGAAAAGTATGAAATACCCCAAAGTAAAGAAAAGTTGTAACTGGTGTAAGAAGAACCATTGGAGTATAAATGCCAGCCAAAAGTTTTATAATTAGGTTGTTTATTTTTTACAGAAGATTTTCTATTGGTAGGAGTGTAATTGTTAAGACTGTCCCATTCTTTTTCCGTAGTAAAATTATATTGGTTAAAATGTTTTTCATGTAAGCTTCTGTAGCTTTTATAAGAAGTGGGCTTTGACATTGGTGAAGTACACTTACTGATAAAGAAAGAAATTAAAAGTAGTAGAAGTAATTTTTTCATGAAAAAGAAATACTATGGATAGTTAATGATGACTAAATATACAAGAAAAGATGTTGTTTGTCGTTTAATTTTAACTAAAAAAAAAAGAGTGTCTTAGTAATGGTGTTTTTAGTCGGTTATCTGTTTCTGTTTGTCTATAAACTTTGGTTGTTAAGGTAATTATTTTGGGAACTATGATGCTTATATCTACCTTTTTAATCTCCCTGATTTTAAATCCGTTTAATATTAAAACCAAACAAAAATGAAACACAAACTTTTAGTAGTATGCCTACTTTTTAACTATGTGCTATTTGCACAAACTTTTACTAGAGATTATAGTAATGGAACAACTGTTTATCAAATAAAAATGAATTTTCAAAAACAATCCTGGGGAGATGTTTATCTAGATGTTGATGTAACAAACAAAGGAGCTAGTAATATAAATGTAAGGAATGCAAAGGTTACTTTTTTATCCGATGCCACACCGAGTCTAGTAAACTTTTTCCCAAATGGTAAAATATCTTATCCAACCATTAGTTTAACACAGACCCCAGAAGGAAGTCAACAAAAAAATAGCTTAACTATAGGACTAGCAGATGAATCTTGGGTAGATGATTTATTAGGAGTAGATGAGAGTTTTAAGTTTAGAGTAGATTTAAAAACTGTAAATGCTACTTACGAGAGTATTGCAGATTCTGTTCGATTTTTTCTTGAAAATGAAGAACCTTCACAGTTTGTTAATGTAACCACTAACATAACGGGAAATGATGGAAACTCAGTAACTGTTAATTATAAAAACATAGTATTAAATACAACAGTCACAGAAACTACTTCAACTTCCGCAACAAATTCATTACGTATTAATCAGGAACATCAAGTATGGTCTAATGATTTTGTGATTGGTACTACAAAATATGCAAGTCAATATCCAGAAACTTCTCCACTAAGTTTTACTCCTACGGAAAATAATACAATTATCACGTTACCATATACTAAGTCTACAATTGCAACTGCTAATGTTATTATTAATGTTCGTAATTTACCATCTGGAGCTAATGCTACATTAACATTAAAGAATAAAACTATTGATGGAGCTAATAAAACACAGTCAATTGCTAATGGAAATACTACAATAGATAATGTATTGGTAGGAAATTATACAATTGAAGGATCTACATATACATTAGGGGATAAGGCTTATATTCCAGAGTTTACAAGTAGTACTATTAATGTTACTACCTCGGGAACTAATACTATTACTATAGTTTATAAAGAAATTATAATAACAGACTTTAATGTAAAAGGGTTTCCTAAGTATTTATCACATGGAACTATAACTAGTGCATCTGAGTTAATTGATGATAACTTTAAAAATTCACCATTGAATGTTATATTCAAATATTCTGGATTAGACGGGGCAGGAGATAGAGGAGGAATTCCTGATATGACTCCAACAGTTAATACTATTGAACAAGCAAGAAGGTTAGAAGCAAGCCCAAGCCAAGGAGGAAGAAAAATATTGCCAGTAATGGTTCATTATACAGCTAATGCAAGTGGGGGAGGATCTTTAGAAGCTATAAAGGATTTGGAAGGAGAGAATTTGTATTACCATTATAGAAATTTAGTTCAAGAAATAAAAGTAATGTTAAGTTATGAAGACGAAGCACATCCAAACCCAGGTGCTTTTGTGATTAGTCCAGATTTAATAGGAGCTATTCAGCAAGATGTAGTTTTTGGAAACGATCATGATATTAGAACCATGTTTATAGATGTAAATGATGAGGTACGAAGAGCATTTACAGATGAGAATTTAAGTACAACAGCTATTCCTACTTTTACCAATGATTTAAAAGGATATTTTCAATCGGTAAATTTTGTAATTCATCATGTGGGAGAGTGCAAAATACCTTTTGGGTACCAACAAAATGTTTGGGCAGCAGGTTCAGCACGTTGGGTATTTGAAGGAGCAGGAGAATTTAACAGCCCAGTAGATGAAGCTATTGAAGTAGCAACTTTTATGAATGAATTGGCTATGTATACTGGAGACTGGAAACCCGATTTTATTGCATTTGATAGGTATGAGCGTGATTGTTTTGGGCCAGCAGCTATTCAAAACTATGCATGGACAGCTAAGCATTGGGACAAGTATTTAGTCTTTTGTAAAGAAATAGCAGAGCGTATTGGAAATGTACCCATTATGTTATGGCAAATTCCAGGAGGACACATGGCCACTAATGACGAAGTGATAGTTAATTATAAATTAGATCAGAACTCATCAGCCTCAGCACCTTTCTTTTTAGGGGATGATAGAATTGGGACTAATATTAATGCTATTAAAGCAGAAGTAAGAAACATCCCTCTAACATTGGCGCATTATCAAGCTAACTCTGTAGGAGAACTTTTAGCTAATGATGATGGTTATGATTGGTCAAAGTCTAACCTACAACGTTTAGCCGATATGAATGTGTTTTCAATTCTTTGGGGGGGAGGCTCAACAACAGGTGTTGCTTCTATTGTAAATAATGGAGATGATGATGGATGGTTAGCTAATAAAATAAAAACATATTATGAAAATGATGTTATTCGTAAAAGAGTTGTGATTCCACCATATCAAGAAGCTCCATTTTGTCAAAACGGAGGAGTAATTGGAGAAACAAAGGCTCCTTTAGAAGTGAAGTTATTTCCTAATCCTACAAAAGATTATATTCAAGTTATTTCTGATAATAAAGGCGAACTTGAAATCACTATAATGGATATGTTAGGAAACATTTTAAAAGAAGTAAAAAAAGAACATGCAAAAAATGTAAATATTGAAAACTTACCTTCAGGGATGTATCTTATTAAGGTAAAAGATAAGAATAACAAACAAAAAAGTACTTCAAAAATATTTTATAAAGAATAACATAGTGCTAAAATAGGTAAATTGTTTTGAGCAACAGGTAGCTATACTTGTTGCTCTTTTTTTACAATGAATATTTAAGAGTGTCTTTTTTGGTGAAAATATTTGGTTGTATTTCAGTGTTTTGTGTTTTAAGGGTCAGGTTTTAGGTAGGGGAAATATAGAGATGTTTGTTTAAATACACGGAATATCATAATAACTAAAAGTTTTTGCAAGATGTTGAAGAGAATTTAAGTTTAATAGATAATTATATCATACTCCATGAGTAATATAGATAAACTCAATTATAAATTTATGGCAAAACTTATTAATAAGTTGACGCCAGCAGTAAATAAGATGGCTAATAGTACTACTAAATCAATTAGGTAAAAATAGTAGTTAAGTAGTAAATTGAGGTAGTACTAAGGTCACTTATTTACCGTGTTTGTTTTCCCTTTTTTATATTTCCCCTTATTTTGAAAGCCCTTGACAATAAAAAGTTGAGGGCTTTTTATTTTGAAGTAATTTAAACTTTTTTGAGTGTAGAAAATTAGTTATAACTATTGATGATTAAAAAATAGCATTAAAAAAAACACTTGTCATTTAAGAACAAGTGTTTTTTGTGATTGAGTATGTCCCGTCCTAAAATAGCGTTACAACTAAAAGTTATTTTATGGATTCTAGGAAATCAGATTATGTAAAGCGAACCCAAAAGGATTATAGTTTGTCCTTTAAACTACAAGTTGTTCAAGAGATTGAGCAAGGATTATTAACCAGAACTCAAGCGATTGATAAATATGGTATTCAAGCAAGATCTACGATTCGTACTTGGTTAAAAAAATATGGTAAATTTGATTACGATTTTAGTATAAATCAAACCATGTCAAAAACACCTGAACAGCGTATTTTAGAATTAGAGCAACAAGTCAAGCTTTTAGAAAAGCAAAAAGCACGTGCTGAATATTTAGCAGAGCTTGCTGATAAAAAAGTCATCATTTTTGATATGATGATTGATATTGCTGAAGAAGAATTTAATATTCCAATCAGAAAAAGCACGTACCCGAGTTATCAAAAAATATAGTCAAGAAGCCAAAGAAAGCATAACAGCTACCTGTGATTTACTCGGGGTGAATAGGCAGGTATATTATAGAGCTATTCATTCATATAAAGAGAAACAAAAGCTTAGTAAAAAGGTTATTGATTTAGTAAATACTATCCGTATATCAATGCCGAGAATAGGTACAAGGAAATTATTTTATCTTTTAAAATCTGAATTAAAAGCAATTGGTGTTGGTCGTGATAAGTTGTTTAAAATATTAAAAGCTAATAATTTATTAATTCTACCAAGAAAAAAATATCATATAACTACAAATTCTCATCATAGATTTAGAAAACATGTAAATCAACTTAAAAATATAGAATTTGTAAGACCTGAACAAGTATGGGTGAGTGATATTACTTACATTGGAAAGAGAGAAAACCCATGTTATTTAGCGCTAATTACTGATGCTTACTCTAAAAAAATAATGGGGTATGATGTCTCTAATAGTTTAAATGTAGCAGGTTCTTTAAGAGCCCTAGATATGGCAATCTCTAATAGAAATTATAATAAAGAACCTATTATTCATCATTCAGATAGAGGGTTACAATATTGCTCTAATGAATATCAAAAAATGTTAAGTATCAATAATATCAAACCTAGCATGACTGAAAAATATGATCCTTATGAAAATGCTATAGCTGAAAGAATCAATGGGATTCTTAAACAAGAATTTGCAATTGATAAATACGACGTTTCTATACAAATTAAAAAGAAGTTAATTAAAAATGCAATCAATATTTACAATCAAATAAGACCTCATTTATCAAATTCAATGTTAACTCCTAATCAAATGCACCAACAAAAAAAAGTCAAAAGAAAAAGCTACAAAAAACTAAAGGTAGCAATTTAAAAATTACTACCTTTAATATATTAATTATTGTAACGAGTATTCAGGACGTCACAGTATATAGTATCTCTTAATCTAGTTTAATACGATTAGCTCTGTTAGCAACTTCCCATGCAGTATGGAATACTAAACGAGTTCTTAGCTCTAATAATTCGTAATTAATCTTGTCAGGAGTATCAGATGGTTGATGATAATCAGCATGTGTTCCATTAAAGTAAAAAATAATAGGAATATTGTGCTTCGCAAAATTATAATGATCAGAACGGTAGTAAAAACGATTCGGATCATTGTCATCATTATATTTATAATCTAAGTTAATATTAGTGTATTTAGTATTAATAGTTTCAGATAAGTTGTGTAACTCTGTACTTAGTTTGTCTGAACCAATTAAATAAATATAATTAGGATTTCCTTTATGACGTTCGTCAATTCTACCAATCATATCAATGTTTAAATCTGTAACCGTATTTGCTAATGGGAAAATTGGATTCTCAGTATAGTACTTAGATCCTAACAGTCCTTTTTCCTCTCCTGTTACGTGTAAAAACAAGATAGAACGTTTAGGTCCTTTGCCTGCATCTGAAGCTTTTTTAAAGGCTTCAGCAATTTCTAAAATAGCTACAGTACCAGAACCATCATCATCAGCTCCATTATATATTTTTCCGTTTTTAACACCTTCATGATCAAGATGTGCAGAAATAACAACAATTTCATCAGGCTTTTCAGTACCCTTAATAAAGGCAACTACATTTTCAGAATCTTTGATAGTCATGCCTCTTCTATTATTACTCAAATAAGCAGAAGGGATTTCTTGAAAATAATCGCTACCACCTAACGGAGAAGTAATCCCCTGAGAAATATAAAAGTCTTTCAAATAATTGACAGCCTTTTTTTGTCCAGGTTCTCCTGTATCTCTACCTTCAAACTCATCAGAAGCATACACAAATAAGTGTTTACCTAAATCTTTAGCAGTAATAGTTTCAGCATATTTAGCTGAATAATCAACATTTATTGGGTTTTCAGTACTGGCAGTGTCTTTACTAGTGCTACAAGCTACTAATGCGGCAGTACCAGCCATAAAAAGTAATTTTCTCATTAATAATTAATTAAATTTTTGTTTGAATTAGTTGAGTTTAGTGTTAGGTGAATACCAACTTTCAAATTTACAGGTTCTTTATAACGAATTGTTTTAATGTTTTGTTAAAACTTATTAACTCTTTGGGGAAGAGATTGTCAAAAGCATTTACATTAATTAATTCGTCAGCAGTTCCGTTAAAAATCTTTTGCTCTGAGAGTAAAATAAACTCATCGGCTAGTTGTAAAGCTAAGTTTATTTCATGAGTAGAAATAATAATAGTTTTTTGTGTAGTTTTTACCAGTTTTTTTAAAAGGGAAAATACTTTGAATGTATGATGAATGTCTAAATGAGCAGTGGGCTCGTCTAAAATAATAATCTCAGTATCCTGAGCTAAGGCTCTAGCAATTAAAACACGCTGTAATTGACCGTCACTTAATTCATAGAATTTTTTGTCTTTCAAATGGTCTATTTCAGTTTGGTCAATTGCCCAAAGTATTTTTTTTAAATGATTAGGAGTAAGTTTGTCAATCCAGTTAGTATAAGGTTGTCTTCCCAAAGCTACTAGTTCAAAAACAGTTAATTGGCTTAAAGGAAGGCGTTCTGTTAAAACTAAGCTTAAATAAGTGGCTAGCTCTTGATAACTATAGGAATTAATATTTTTTTGATTGATAAAAACTTCGCCATTTAAAGGTTTTTGAACCTTTGATAACGTTCGTAGTAAAGTTGATTTACCAATACCATTTTTGCCCAATAAAGCAACAAAACTTCCTTTTTTAACCGCTAAATTAATGTTTGAAGCAATGACATGCTGTTGCTTCTTGATTTGATAGCCAATGCTAAGATTATTGGTATGTAAAATGCTATGTTTTTCTTTTAGTATAATAATGGGAAATTTATAAAGTAAAATTACACATAAATTTTTCGTTTCCTTATCAATAGCCAAATAACTATTGGTGCTCCAAAAAGTGAAGTAATAGCATTAATGGGTAAGGTAAAAGCACTAGAAGGTAATTGGGCAATGCTATCACAAATTAACAAAACAATAGCTCCTATAATAGCCGTTGCAGGCAATAGTATTTTATGATTAGAGCTAGAAAATAACATTTTGGCTAAGTGTGGGACTGCTAAACCAATAAAAGCTATTGGACCAGAAAAGGCAGTAATAACTCCTGTAAGTAAACTAGTAATTAATAAAATAATATTTCTACTTTTTTTTACAGAAATCCCTAAACTTTTAGCATAATTCTCGCCTAATAAAAAACTATTGAGCGGTTTAATAATAGTAAAGGTACCTAGTAAGCCTATGCAATATAAAATGAAGAAAATAAGTAGCTCATTCCAGGTAAGATTTCCTAGACTACCAAAACGCCAAAACTGGTATTGCTGAATTTGTTCGGCTGGACTAAAATAGGTTAGTACACTTATAACTGCAGAGGTTAAAGAGCCAAACATTAGCCCTATAATTAATATAGACATTGTATTTCGAATTTTATTAGCAGCTATCATTACAGCTAATAAAACTAAAAAAGAACCTAAACTAGAGGCTATTGCCAATGACCAACTAGAAAAAATAGAAAGTGAAATGCCTCCACCAATAATGCTTGAGCCTAATATGAAAATTGCAACTCCTAGGCTTGCTCCAGAGGAAATACCAAGTACAAATGGACCCGCTAATGGATTTCTAAACAATGTTTGCATAAGTAAACCACTAATAGATAAACCAGAACCAACTAAAATAGCGGTTATGGCTTTTGGAAGTCTATAATTTAAAATAATGGTATTCCAACTTTCTTTAGAAGCTTCATTTCCTATAATTATGCTTATTATTTCTGATAAAGGAATGTGTACAGAGCCTAAACCAATATTTGCTATAAAAAAAGAAATCAGTAAAACTGATAGTACAACAAAATGTTTGGTATATGTCTTACTAATAGACAAATTAATGTTGTTTTTTTAAGAATTGAACTAACTTTTTAATGGCTAAACCTCTATGACTAATACTGTTTTTTTCTTCAGAAGACATTTGAGCAAAAGATTTAGTATATCCTTCAGGTTTAAAAACAGGGTCGTATCCAAAACCTTTTTCTCCTTGTTTATTTTCTAAAATAGTCCCAATGCAAATACCATCAAATAAAAATTGCTCACCATTCAAGTTTAGACAAATAGAGGTTCTAAATTGAGCTTTTCTATTTTGAGATTTGCCAAGCTCGGTAAGTAGTTTAGTCATATTATTTTCTGCATTAGCAGGCTCTCCAGCATATCTAGCTGAATATACTCCAGGATCACCATTTAAAGCAGCAACTTCTAAGCCAGTATCATCAGCAAAGCAATTGTAACCATAATTTTTAGTAATATGGTTGGCTTTAATTTTAGCATTTCCTTCTAAAGTAGTTGCCGTTTCCTCAATATCTTCATTACAATTAATGTCTTTTAAAGAAAGAAGTTCAATGCTTTCAGGTAACATTTTTTGAACTTCGGCAAGTTTATTTAAATTATTGGTTGCAAATACCAGTTTCATTTATAAATACTATAGTTAGTAGTGCAAAGGTAAATTATTTCAAGCTTTATTCGTGATGATAAGGTTCATTTCGTAAAATAGTGAAGCCTCTATAAATTTGTTCAACAATAAATAAACGAATCATTTGGTGTGAAAAAGTCATTTTAGAAAGTGATAATTTCCCTGTAGCTTTTTTATAAACAGCTTCTGAAAAACCATAAGGTCCACCAATAACCAATACCAATTGCTTAATTCCAGAATTCATTTTCTTTTGTAAATATTGCGAAAACTCCATAGAAGTATACTGTTTTCCTTTATCATCTAAAAGTATTAATTGATCAGTAGGTTGTAATTTAGATAATAATAAATTACCTTCTTTTTCTTTTTGTTGAGCTTCGCTTAAGTTCTTAACGTTTTTAATATCAGGAATAATCTCTAATTCAAACTTAATATAATGTTTTAGTCTGCTTTGATATTCTTCAATTAATTGAGCAAGTTGTTTATTGTCGGTTTTACCTATGGCAAGTAGTTTTATTTTCATGCAGTAAAATTAATGATAAAAGAAGAAGTAATAACTATTAAAATAGATGTTACTATACTAAGTATTTTGTTCTAGCTTTTTCCCATTTTATGACATAGTAATCTTGTCTTATTACATTTCTTTTATTCTTAAAGTGTTAAATATCAATATTTGTAGTGAAATCAAAAACAAATATTCGATTTAGTAGCTACTAGTTTTTGATTTCAAAGGCGGTAACGAAAAGCCTATTAAATAGAGTAGTGCTAATTTTAAATAATTAATAACATGGCTTTAGGAGGAATAAATCCCGAAAACTGTACAACATTTATTCAAATATGGGTAGATGTAAATGACTTAACAGACGGACAAATAACTGGGTGCTACGCTGTTGACAATATGATAGGAAATGGAAGTACTAATGAAGGTACCAACGAATTAAATACGGTGGTAGCTACAAATACTGATGTTTGCTGGCAAGTATTACCAATAGATCCTCAGTACGCTGGTGATTTTACCATTACTGAAATTGATGCACCAAATGGGTGGGCTTCACAACCTGCACAATATGGAAAAACGGCAGATTTATGGACCGGACAAGTAAGTAAATCTTCAACAGGAGGTTCAGTAGTACAGGGAGTAACTGTTAACTTTAACTCAGGAAGTTTAAGTTGGACTGGTACGTTACCAATTAAGATTTCTTTGTCTTAAGATTAATTAAAAAATTTATAAACTAAAAAAACAAACAAAATGAGTGCAAATGCAAATATAGTAATAAACATTGCCGTTGATGCAGCAAGAGTTTATGGTTCAGCACCAGGAATGTATAAAGGAGACGGAATTTACATGATGGATAACAATGTTGCTAGAGGGAGTAGTGGAGAAGGAACATTGGAGTTAGACACTGAAGGGTTTACAGGTCAGTCAGTAGCATTTAATGTTTTTGTAATTAATGAAGAACAAAATAATGGAGCTCAAGCTGTAATTGAAGGCATGGAGCAGTCTAGTGGAACAAACGTTTTTGGAAATCAAGGTTGGCCACAAAAACAACCCGCTGGAAGTGAGTATCAATTTTTAGGAGTTATAAAATATGAAGGAAGTATGACTTATCAATTAAAAATAGGGGTTACTTCTGGATCACTTTTTCCAATGCAGTATTATACATGGGATCCATTCTTTACTGTAAAATCTTAAAAAAACAAAAGCGCATCGCTTTTTAATAACACAATACTACCACAGGTTTTTTCTGTGGTAGTTTTTTTATAAAAGGAACTAACATAGCTTTTGTACAAGAAAAAAAATAGCAAAAAAAGTTTGTACAAGGTATGTGTGTACAGTGTTGCACAAGAAAATATTTCAGAAAAAAAGTTTGTACAAGATATATGCGTACAGTGTTGTACAAGAAAATAATTTCAAAAAAAAGTTTGTACAAATAGAAATCAACACAGTAGAACCTAATTAGGATTTATTAGTATTTTTACAACAACAATTCAGAACTATGATTTCAAAAGAGCAATTTAATAAAGAGTTAGACTTAATAATTACAAATGCAATTAGAGAAGATATTGGAGATGGAGATCATACTTCATTATCTTGTATTCCTGCTAATGCAGAAGGTAAAGCTAAATTATTAGTAAAAGATGAAGGAGTAATAGCTGGTGTAGAATTTGCAAAAAAAGTTTTTGCCTATGTAGATAAAGATTTGAAAGTAGAAACGCTAATTGAAGATGGGCAGGCAGTAAAATATGGAGACATTGTTTTTTATGTGACTGGAAAATCACAATCTATTTTACAGGCAGAACGTTTAGTGCTAAATGCCATGCAGCGTATGAGTGCTATAGCTACCAAAACTCGTTTTTTTGCAGATTTATTAAAAGGAACCCAAACCAAGGTTTTAGATACTCGTAAAACAACACCAGGTATTAGAGCACTGGAAAAATGGGCGGTAAAAATAGGAGGTGGAGAAAATCACCGTTTTGCTTTATATGATATGGTAATGATTAAAGACAATCATATTGATTTTGCAGGTGGCATTACACAAGCAATAACTAAAACAAAAGCCTATTTAGCAGAAAAAAAATTAGACATAAAAATTATTGTAGAAGCTAGAAATTTAGAAGAAATTAAAGAAATTCTATCCAACGAAGGAGTATATAGAATTTTAATAGATAATTTTAATTATGAGGATACTAGAAAAGCTGTGGAACTAATTGGAGATACTTGTTTAACAGAATCTTCAGGAGGAATTAATGAAAAAACAATTCGTGAATATGCAGAGTGTGGTGTAGATTTTATTTCATCAGGTGCTTTAACACATTCTGTTTACAATATGGATTTGAGTTTAAAAGCGGCAGAATAAAAATTAAAAACTACTACATACAATGAAGAAATACGTAATAGCAGCAGTTACTTTAGCTTTAATTACTTCGTGTAATACCAAGCAATCTAAAGAAACAAAAAAGGAAATACCTATGGATACAACAGAAAACCCTTTGTTAGTTAAAAGTACCTTAGATTATGGAGCACCAGATTTTACTAAAATAAAAAATGAACATTTTATGCCAGCAATACTTAAAGGTATGAAAGTTCAGAATGAAGAAATAGCAAAAATAGTAGCAAATCAGGAAGCACCTACTTTTAAAAATACCATTTTAGCTTTAGAAGAAAGTGATAAATTATTAGATCAAGTAAATACAGTGTTTTATGCGTTAGCAAGTGCGCACACTAATAATGTTATTAAAGAAAATAAAAAAGAGTTAGCGCCAATAACTTCCAAACATACCGATGAAATTTTATTAAACACACAACTTTTTAAGAGAATTAAAACGGTTTATGATAATTTAGAAAAAGAAAATTTAGATAAAGAATCTAAACACTTAGTAAAAGAATACTACAAAAAGTTTGTAAAAGCAGGAGCTAATTTATCGGAAGAAAAGAAAAAACAGTTAAAAGAAATTAACGCTCAGTTAGCTACTCTATCTAATGATTTTGGTAAAAAGCTATTAGATGCGAGTAAAAAAGGAGGATTATCACTTACAGATAAAAGTAAATTGAAAGGACTTTCTGATGAAAAAATAAAATCGTTAGAAAAAGAAGGAAAGTATGAGGTACAGTTAATTAATACTACCCAGCAACCTTTATTACAAACAATAGAAAATAGAGAAACTCGTAAAGAATTGTTTGAAAAATCAATTCATCGTACAGATGCTGGAACGTATAATACCAGTGAAATGGTTAAAAAGATGGCATTATTAAGAGCTAAAAAAGCACAGATTTTAGGTTTTGAAAATTATGCTAGCTGGAGTTTACAAGGTACTATGGCTTCTAAACCAGTAAAAGTTTTTGATATGTTTAATGGTTTAATTCCTGGGTCACTTGAAAAAGCTTCCTCTGAAGTAAAAGAAATACAAGCAGAAATAAATAAAGGAGGCGGTGATTTTAAGTTAGCTCCTTATGATTGGAATCATTATGCAGAAAAAGTACGTAAGTCTAAATACAATTTAGATGAAGAAGAGGTGAAACAATATTTTGAATTAACCAATGTACTAGAAAAAGGTGTTTTTTATGCGGCTACGAAGTTATTTGGAATTACCTTTAAAAAACGTACAGACATTCCAACCTATCATCCAGATGTAGTAGTATATGAAGTTTTTGAAGAAGATGGCAGCAAACTAGGATTGTTTTATGGCGATTTTTTTGCCAGAGATAGTAAAAGAGGAGGGGCTTGGATGAGTGCTTTTGTGAAGCAATCAAAGTTAAGAAATCAAAAACCAGTAATCTATAATGTTTGTAATTACCCTAAACCAGCGGAAGGACAACCTGCATTAATTAGTTTTGATAACGTTGAGACTACATTCCATGAGTTTGGGCATGCTTTACACGGATTATTTGGTAATCAAACCTATGAGTCTATTTCGGGAACAAGTGTTGCTAGAGATTTTGTGGAATTTCCATCACAGTTTTATGAAAATTGGGCAACACACCCAGAAATTTTAAATAATTATGCATTGCATCATAAAACAGGAGAAGTAATTCCTAGTGAACTATTAGAAAAAATAAAAAATGCAGGAACTTTTAATCAAGGATATTCAATTATAGAAAACCTTTGTTCTTCTAATTTAGATATGCAGTGGCATACGATTTCTGCTGATACTAGTATTGATGATGTAGCTAAGTTTGAAGAGCAAGCATTAGAGAAAATGAAATTAAAAGTGGCAGAAATTCCACCAAGATATAGATCAACTTATTTTGCACACGTGTTTAGTGGAGGATATGCAGCAGGGTATTATTCATATTTATGGACAGAAATGTTAAGTCATGATGCATATGATTGGTTTAAAAACAACGGATTATTAACTCGTGAAAATGGACAAAAATTCCGCAATCAAATTTTATCTAAAGGAAACACCATGGATTATGCAGAAATGTATAAGGAATTTGCAGGTAGAGATCCACAAGCTGTACCAATGTTAAAAGCCAGAGGGTTGAAATAATCCCTAAAAAATAAATCAGTGTTAATTGATAAAAAATAACTGATTATTGAAAAACCTGTTATAAATGAATGAATATTTTGACAGTGAAGAGTTTGATAAAGTCAGTTTTACTAGTGAAGAGCTAAGTAGAACTGACTTTGATTCTTGTATATTTAAAAACTGCGATTTTTCTGAACTACACATTAATAATTCTGAGTTTTTAGAGTGTGAGTTTATAGACTGTAATGTAAGTAATGCACAACTTAAAGAGAGTAGTTTTAAGGAAACACATTTTATCAATTCAAAGTTAATAGGTATTAAATTTTATGAAGTTGATCCTTTTTTATTACGTATAAACTTCACGAATTGCCAGTTAGATTATTCCTCTTTTTACCAATTAAAAATGCATAATTTTCAATTTGTAGATTGTCAAATTTTAGAAGTCGATTTTACTGAAGCTGACGCTCAAAACTCCTATTTTGATAATTGTGATTTGAACGGAGCTATATTTGAAGAAACTAACTTACAAAGTGCCAATTTTAAAACTGCAAAAAACTTTATAATTGACCTTGAAAGGAATGAACTAAATAAAGCAATTTTTTCAAAAGATAATATAGAAGGTTTATTAAAAAAGTATGCTATAATAATAGAATAATACCTAAAAGAAAAAATAAAATGTATAGAGGTTCTTTAATTTAATAAAACTATAATAACTTTAACAACAATTATAGTAATTGCAATCAAAAAAATGTCAAGAAAAATAGAAGAACAATTAGAGAAAATACCAGTAATAAAATGGTTAATTCAACTTGGGAAAACAATAAAAATCCCTGGGTTAGAAGGAATGTCATTATATGATGTTTTGGAAATGTATGTGTTAGGTATAGTAAAAGGAGCTTTAACAACAAGAGCTGGAGGAATTGCTTTTAGTTTTTTTATGGCAATATTCCCATTCATGTTATTTATTTTAACCTTAATTCCTTATTTACCTATAGACGGTTTTCAAGAGGGGTTATTCTCTTTAATTCAAGAAGCATTACCGCCAAAAACATTCAATGCAGTTGACGGTGTATTAAACGATATTTTAAACAACCAATATGGGGGATTATTATCATTTGGTTTCTTAGCGTCTATTTTTTTAATGACAAACGGAGTGAATGCTATTTTCGGAGGATTTGAATATTCATATCATGTAAAAGAATATAGAAACATAGTGAAAGCTTATATGATATCGTTGGGAGTTTCTTTGTTAATGTCTTTTTTCTTAATAACAACTGTTGTATTTGTAATACTATATCAAGTAGCCTTAGCAAAAATTGATGAAAAAGGTTGGTTCAATACTAACGATTTAGATTTATTCTATTATGGAAGAGGTTTTCTGTTTTTATTAATGATTTTTACCATTGTTTCTTTGCTATTTCGTTATGGAACCAAACAAGGAAAAGAAGTACGGTTTTTCTCTCCAGGAGCAATTTTAACAACGGTTGTGTCTATGTTTACATTTTACTTGTTTGGAATCTATGTCGTAAAATTTGCAAAATACAATCAATTATATGGTTCTATAGGAACCTTATTAATACTAATGTTGTTTGTATGGTTAAATGCTATTATACTATTATTAGGATTTGAGTTAAATGCTACCATTTATCAATTAAAACGAAAAAATAAAGCTTCAAAAATTGCCGATTAATTCAGATATTTGCAGGCTCAATCATTAATGAGTGATAATTAGTTAACCTTTATGAGTAATTAATTAGGTTGTTGATAACCGTTCATTAATAGTTGATAATTGAAAATTAATAATTCATAATTAAAAAAAATGAAGCCAAGTATCCCAAAAGGAACCAGAGATTTTTCCTCAACAGAAGTAGCAAAAAGAAATTATATTTTTTCTACTATTAAGCATTCGTTTGAGAATTTCGGATTTCAACCTATAGAAACCCCAAGTTTTGAAAACTCTTCTACATTAATGGGAAAATACGGAGAAGAAGGAGATCGACTGATTTTTAAAATTTTAAATTCAGGAGATTATTTAAAGAAAGTTGATGTTAAATTGTTAGAAGAAAAAAACAGTCAAAAAGTAATTCCTAGTATTTCAGAAAAAGCATTGCGTTATGACTTAACAGTGCCGTTTGCACGCTATGTAGTTCAGCACCAAAACGAAATTACCTTTCCTTTTAAACGTTATCAAATCCAACCCGTTTGGAGAGCTGATAGACCTCAAAAAGGAAGGTTTAGAGAATTTTATCAATGTGATGCAGATGTAGTAGGAAGTAAATCGCTTTGGCAAGAAGTAGAATTTGTACAATTATATGATACCGTTTTTAGTAAGCTAGGTTTACAAGGAACGACTATCAAAATCAACAATCGTAAAATATTATCTGGAATAGCTGAAGTAATAGGGGCAAAGGATAAACTAATTGATTTTACCGTTGCTTTAGATAAACTTGATAAAATTGGAAAAGAAGGTGTTGTCAAGGAAATGTTGGAGAAAGGTATTAGTGAAGAAGCTATAGCAAAAGTGGACCCTTTATTTAGTTTTACAGGAAGTAATAATGATAAATTAGCTTCTTTACAAAATATGTTAGAAGCTTCTGAAGAAGGATTAAAAGGGGTTGAAGAGTTACGTTTTATTGTAGAAGCAATTTCTGAATTAGGTTTGTCTTCTGCTAGTTTGGAGTTAGATGTAACTTTAGCAAGAGGGTTAAATTATTATACAGGAGCTATTTATGAAGTAGCAGCGCCAAGAGAAGTAAAAATAGGTTCTATTGGTGGCGGTGGAAGATATGATGATTTAACAGGTATTTTTGGCATGAAAGATGTTTCTGGTGTAGGGATCTCTTTTGGGTTAGATAGGATTTATTTGGTAATGGAAGAGCTTGGATTATTTGAAACTGTAGAGTTACCAAAACCAAAAGTACTGTTTTTGAATTTTGATGGAAGTGAAAGTCTAGCAAAGATAAAAGCAATTAAAGTTTTAAGAGGGCAAAATATAAAGTCAGAACTTTATCCAGATCTAGCAACAAGTAACAATCAACAAAAAAAGCAATGGAAATATGCTACAAATAGAGAAATTGAATTTGTAGTTAGTAATATGGAAGATGATAAATTTAGAGTAAAGAATATGCAGAATAGAGAGGAAAATTTACTTACACTAAATGAAATTGTTAATTTAATAAAGTAAGTAAAGGATTGCGTATCTTTGCAAAATCAATTTTTTTAAACAATGTTCGAACTAAATAATAATATGAGCAACGATAGAATTGACGAAATAGGAGAAAACCACATCGGAACTTCGGCTAAAACGCCATTAAGAAAAGATGCTTTTGATATTTCGGACGAAGAAAAAATAAAACGAATTGAAAAGAGTGTAAAAGAAATTTTAGAAACTCTTGGAATGGATTTAACAGATGATAGTTTGCAAGGAACTCCTAAGCGTGTGGCAAAAGCGTATGTTAAAGAGCTTTTTATGGGATTAAATCCAGCAAATATGCCAGAACCATCAACATTTGATAATACCTATAATTATGGAGAAATGTTGGTAGAAAAGAATATTATTGTTTATTCTACATGTGAGCATCATTTATTACCAATTATCGGTAGAGCTCATGTAGCTTATATTTCTAATGGAAAAGTAATTGGACTTTCCAAAATGAATAGAATTGTAGAGTATTTTGCTAAAAGGCCACAAGTTCAGGAAAGATTAACAATGCAAGTAGTACAAGCAATGCAAGAAGCTTTAGGAACAAAAGATGTGGCTTGTGTTATTGATGCAAAGCATTTATGCGTTAATTCTAGAGGAATAAAAGATATTGAAAGTAGTACAGTTACTGCTGAATTTGGAGGGAAGTTTAAAAATAAAGAGACTAAAAAAGAATTTTTAGACTATTTAAAAATGGATACTACTTTCCACTAAACTGTAATTCTTTCTTACAATTTAATATAAAGTCATTGATTTAATTCAATGACTTTTTTATGTTTTATGCATAACTAACAGGCTTCAAGAGTTATGATAAAATAAAAAAGTGAAATCAATTAAGATTTCACTTTTTTATTTTTTATAAAGAAAAGATATTATTTCATAGATTTATAAATATCTCTGTACTCTTTAGCCTTACCTTCCATTTCTAAAACTTCATAGATATTCATTAAAGTTTTAACAGTGTCCATAGTTCTATTTAGGCCATCAGCTTTTTCTAAATAAGGAATAGCTTCTTTATATACCTCTTTTTGTTTCAGAGCTAACTCATCATATTTTTTAAAGTTAGATAAGTTTTTGTTCATTTCTTCAACAATAGCTTTATCTTGATCTAAAACAACTACAGCTAAATTCATATAAGCATCACCATAGTCAGGCTTTAATTCAACTGCTTTTTTGTAGTATTTTTTTGCGTCTTCAACTCTACCTTGATTAAAGTTAACAACACCTAAATTATAGTATAATGTTGGGTTATTAGGATCTAAAGCAATAGCTTCAGACATTAATTTACCAAACTTATCCATTTGCTTTAACTTAATGTACATGTCAGCTTCATTAAGTAATAAATTTAAATCTTTAGGATTAGCTTTACGAGCTTCAGCCAAAGCCTTGATAGCTTCATCGGTTTTACCTTGCTCTTTTAAAATAAAAGCAATATTCTTAACTATAGTTGAATATTTAGATTCAGATACTTTATTCTCTGGTTTTATATACTGCTTAGTTTTAATCATCAAATCTCTTTGTTGCTTAGAACCTAAGTTTTCAACTTTACCAGTTAATTTATTAGTAGCTAAATATTGAGTCTCAATACCTGTATAATTAATGTCTTTTAACTCAGTATAATATTTTAATGCAGTGTCTAAGTCTTTTGCTTGATGAGAAGCAATTGCAGCATTATAAACAAAAGATGTGTCCTTAGGACTTAAAACATACGTTAAATAGAAGTATTCAGATGCATTTTTATAATCCTTTTTATTATTATAAAGGTTGATAGCTTTATTTGAAACATCTTGAATCATTTTATTTAACATTGGTTGAGCTTCTCCAGTGTATTTGCTTTTACCAATTTGTTTTTCAAAAGCAATTAATTTATTGATTGCTTCCGCAGATGTTTTATAATCTTTTTTAGCAGCATAAGCTTTACCTTTTAAAAAGTAAAATTTAGACTTGTATTTATCGTCAGCATTTGCAATTAACTTTTCAGCTGCGTTTAGTGATGTAATTGCACTGTTAAATTCTTGTTTTTTTATAGCTTTTTCAGCAGCTTTAAGTTCAGCTTTTTGTGCTACTGCGCTTAATGATGCAACTCCTAAAGAAAGTGCTAAAATTTGTTTTCTCATTTTTGGGATATTTTATTGTTGTTCTGGGTTTTCGTTACTATCGTTTTCAATTTCCATGCCATTTTCGCTTTCCTCTTCATGCATAACCTTAGCAACGGCAGCTATACTGTCATTATTTTTTATATTAATTAAACGAACTCCTTGAGTAGCTCTACCCATTACACGTAAGTCTTCAACAGCCATACGAATAGTTAGTCCAGATTTATTAATAATCATTAAATCGTTAGAATCATCAACGTTTTTAATGGCAACCAAATTACCAGTTTTTTCGGAAATATTCAATGTTTTTACACCTTTTCCTCCTCTGTTAGTTATACGATAGTCTTCAAGCTTAGAACGCTTTCCATACCCTTTTTCTGAAACAACTAAAATGTTACTTTCCATGTCGTTAACAGATACCATTCCAATAACTTCATCATTTTCATGCTGAAGTGTAATACCTCTTACACCAGAAGCAGTTCTACCCATTGGTCGAGTTTTCTCTTCTTCAAAACGAATAGCTTTACCAGATTTTAAGGCTAACATTACTTGGCTATCACCAGTTGTTAATTTAGCCTCTAAAAGTTCATCACCTTCTTTAATAGTAATAGCATTAATACCATTAGTTCTCGGTCTAGAATATTGCTCTAAAGGAGTTTTCTTAACTTGACCTTTTTTGGTAGCCATAATAACATAAAGGTTATTGATGTATTCCTCATCTTTTAAATCACCAGTAACAAGAAAAGCTTTTACCTTATCGTCTTGTTCAATATTAATAAGATTCTGGATGGCTCTACCTTTAGTATTTTTACCACCTTCTGGAACTTCATAAACACGCATCCAAAACACTTTACCTTTTTGGGTAAAGAACATCATATATTGATGGTTGGTAGCAACAAATAAGTGTTCTAAGAAATCTTCATTTCTTGTTGTAGCACCCTTTTGACCTCTACCACCTCTATTTTGAACTTTATATTCGTCTAGATTGGTTCTTTTTAAGTAACCAGCGTTTGAGATTGTAACCACTACTTTAGAGTTAGGAATCATGTCCTCAATACGCATGTCACCTCCAGCATACTCAATTACTGAACGGCGCTCATCTCCATATTTATCTCTAATAATAGTTAATTCTTCTTTTATAATGTTGTAACGTCTTGGTTCATTAGCTAAAATATCTTTTAAATCAGCAATTGTTTTGATAATTTCATCATATTCAGCGCGTAATTTATCTTGCTCCAGACCTGTTAATTGGCGTAAACGCATTTCAACAATAGCACGAGCTTGAATTTCAGTTAACTCAAAGCGTTCTATTAATTTAGCTCTAGCTTCATCTGCATTAGAAGAACCTCTAATAATTGCAATTACTTCATCAATATTGTCAGAAGCTATAATTAAACCTTCTAAAATATGTGCTCTAGCTTCTGCTTTTCTTAATTCAAATTGAGTTCTTCTAACAATAACTTCATGACGATGTTCAACAAAGTAATGAATTAGTTGCTTTAAGTTTAGTTGTTCAGGACGACCTTTAACTAAAGCAATATTGTTTACACTAAAAGAAGTTTGTAGTTGTGTGTATTTAAATAACTTATTTAAAACAATATTAGGAATAGCATCACGCTTTAAAACATACACAATACGCATCCCTTTTCTGTCTGACTCGTCACGAATACTGGCAATTCCTTCTAGTTTTTTATCATTAACTAAATCAGCAGTTTTTTTAATCATTTCTGCTTTGTTAACTTGATAAGGAATTTCAGTAACTACAATACATTCACGGCCTTTTACTTCTTCAATATTAGCTTTAGCACGCATAACAATTCTACCTCTACCAGTATGAAAGGCATCTCTTACACCATCATAACCATAGATTATACCACCAGTAGGGAAATCTGGGGCTTTAATGTGTTGCATTAATTCATCAATCTCAATCTCTCTATTGTCTATGTAAGCTATTGTTCCATTAATAACCTCCGTTAAGTTGTGAGGCGCCATGTTAGTAGCCATACCTACAGCAATACCAGAAGCTCCATTAACCAATAAGTTGGGAATTCGAGTTGGTAAAACAGTTGGTTCTTGTAAAGTATCGTCGAAATTTAATTTATGATCAACAGTTTCTTTTTCAATATCAGATAACATTTCTTCTGATATTTTCTGCATACGAACCTCGGTGTAACGCATTGCTGCTGGACTATCACCATCAACTGACCCAAAGTTTCCTTGTCCGTCCACCATCATGTAACGAACACTCCAATCTTGCGCCATACGAACCATAGAGTCGTATACAGAAGTATCTCCATGCGGGTGATATTTACCCAATACTTCACCAACAACTCTTGCGGATTTTTTATAGGCTCCTGTAGATTTAATTCCTAACTCATGCATTCCAAATAAAACTCTACGGTGTACAGGTTTTAAACCATCTCGCACATCAGGTAGAGCTCTAGATACAATTACCGACATTGAATAGTCGATATATGCCGCTTTCATTTGTTCTTCAATGTTGATAGGAATCAACTTTTCGCCATCTGCCATATATTTTTGTTTAAAATATTAGTACTCTTATTCGATAAAAAAGTGAATTTTATAAAAAAATAAAACTCACTTGGAACATGTAAAAAAAACATGTATTTTTTAAATCATTGCAAGATACAATAATGACATGTTTTACACAATGTTTGTTAATGTTGTTTTAAATAGAGTTATTAACAATTTTAACGATAGCTTAATGTAAAATTGTAAAAATGTTTGTCTTTTTGTATAGACAAGATGTCAAAAAATAAGAATTGGCACTTTTTTTGTAATTTTTTATCAAAAAATCTCACTAAATTTACATACACAGACACAAATTAATTTTATGGACGATAATTTTTCACCACAAGTTAGAGATGTAATCACTTTTAGTAAAGAAGAGGCACTACGTTTAGGGCATGACTTTATTGGAACTGAACATCTACTTTTAGGTCTGATAAGGAAGGGAGATGGGAAAGCAATCGAAATTTTAACTACGTTTGACGTAGATTTAGAGTTAGTGCGCAATAAATTAGAAAAACTAAATCCATCTTCTTCATCTTTATTAAATAACCAAAAGAAGAGCTTACATCTTACCAGACAAGCAGAAAAAGCTATTAAAACTACGTTTTTAGAAGCTAAACTATATCAAAGCAATGCTATCGATACAGCGCATTTGTTGTTGTGTATTTTGCGAAATGAAAATGATCCAACAACAAAATTGCTACAGAAATATGATATAGATTATGAGCAAGCTAAAGCTTTATATAAAGAGTTACATGTTGGAGACTTTTCATCAAGCCCGTTAGCTGAAACACCTTCAGATGATGAGTTTGCAGATGATAAAACAAATCCTTTTGGACAACAATCTTCTTCTAGAGGAAAGCAAGCAAAGAAATCTAAAACCCCCGTTTTAGATAATTTTGGGCGTGATTTAACGGCTTTGGCAGAAGCAGGTAAGTTAGATCCTGTGGTTGGAAGGCTAAAAGAAATAGAACGTGTTTCTCAAATTCTTAGTCGTCGTAAAAAGAATAACCCAATGTTAATAGGTGAGCCAGGGGTTGGTAAATCAGCAATTGCAGAAGGGTTGGCTTTACGAATAGTTAGCAGAAAAGTGTCTAGGATTTTATTCGATAAAAGAATTGTTTCTTTAGATTTAGCAAGTTTAGTTGCGGGTACTAAATATAGAGGGCAGTTTGAAGAAAGAATGAAAGCTTTGATGAATGAGCTTGAGAAAAACGATGATATTATTTTGTTTATAGATGAAATCCATACCATTGTTGGTGCAGGAGGAGCTACAGGCTCTTTAGATGCATCAAATATGTTGAAGCCAGCTTTAGCTAGAGGTGAAATTCAATGTATTGGAGCCACAACATTAGATGAATACAGAACAAATATAGAAAAAGATGGAGCGTTAGAACGTCGTTTCCAAAAGGTAATTGTTGACCCTACTACTGTTGAAGAAACAGTTCAAATTCTGCATAATATCAAAGGGAAATATGAAGCGCATCACCATGTTAATTTCACAGATGAAGCTATTCAAGCCTGTGTGAAATTGACGAATAGATATATGACAGATAGGTATTTGCCAGACAAAGCTATTGATGCGTTAGACGAAGCGGGTTCTCGTATTCATATTACTAATATTGTAGTACCTCAGCAAATTTTAGAATTAGAAGCTAAGTTAGAAGAGATAAGAGAACGTAAGACAAAAGCTGTTAGTGGTCAGAAATATGAAGAAGCTGCTAAATTACGTGATGATGAGAAGAATATGGAGATGGCGTTAGACTCTGCTCAAAGTCAATGGGAAGAAGATTCTAAACTGCACAGAGAAACGGTAACTGAAGATAATGTGGCAGAGGTAGTTTCTATGATGACGGGAATTCCTGTAAATAGAGTAGCAGAAGCTGAAAGTAATCGTTTAGCAGAATTACCAAATCTAATTAAAGGGAAAGTAATTGGGCAAGATGAAGCTGTTACTAAGGTAGTAAAGGCTATTCAAAGAAATAGAGTAGGGTTGAAAGATCCTAACAAACCAATAGGTTCTTTTATTTTCTTAGGGTCAACAGGTGTGGGTAAAACACAATTGGCTAAAGTATTAGCAAGAGAATTATTTGATTCTGATGAGTCACTTATTAGAATAGATATGAGTGAATATATGGAGAAGTTTGCAATTTCTCGTTTAATAGGAGCGCCTCCAGGGTATGTAGGGTATGAAGAAGGAGGACAATTAACAGAGAAGGTTCGTAGAAAACCATATTCAGTAGTTTTATTAGATGAGATTGAGAAAGCGCATCCAGATGTGTTTAATATGTTGTTGCAAATTTTAGATGATGGACATATTACAGATAGTTTAGGTCGTAAAATAGACTTTAGAAATACAATCATCATCATGACATCTAATATTGGTGTTCGTAAATTGAAAGATTTTGGAGGAGGTGTAGGATTTGGTACGGCATCTAAAAAAGATCAAGAAGATGCACATGCTAAAAGTATTATTGAAGGAGCTTTAAAGAAATCTTTTGCCCCAGAATTTTTAAATCGTATTGATGATGTAATTATCTTTAATACTTTAGAAAGAGAGGATATTCATAAGATTATAGATATTGAGTTAAATAAATTATTGACTCGTATTTCAGATCTAGGTTACGAATTAACACTTAGTAATGAAGCTAAAGATTATATTGCTGATAAAGGATATGACAAACAATATGGAGCTAGACCTTTAAAAAGAGCTATTCAAAAATATATTGAAGACGCTTTAGCAGAAGAAATAGTTAGTTCTAAGCTAGATGAAGGTGATTCTATATTTATGGATTTAGATAAGAAGACTAAAAGGCTTATTATTAAGATTGAGAAAGGTGAAAAACCTGCTGAGACTAGAACTGAATTTGACGGAGAGGATCAGTAATAATTTTTAAAATAAAGTAAAAAGGGATGAAGTTTATAATTTCATCCCTTTTTTTTGGCTCTCATGTTATACGTAGTAATTAATGTATAAGTCGTTTTATAACTCTAAGTTTGTGTGTGTGTGTTTGAGAGTCAATATTGTATATTCCACTATGATCTAGCTTGTCAATTCTAACTTTACCATGAGCATGTATAATATTATAATCATTCATAATAATACCAACGTGTGTAATAATACCTTCTTCATTGTCAAAAAAAGCTAAGTCTCCGGGTTCACTTTCTTCTATAAAACTTAAAACATCTCCTTGTGTAGCTTGTTCTTTAGCGTCACGTAAAAGTTCATATCCACAAAGTTTATAGACAGTTTGTGTAAAGCCAGAGCAATCAATTCCAAAAGGAGACTTACCTCCCCACAAATATGGTACATTTAAAAACAAATAAGCTGTTTCTATAATTGCAGCCTTTGGAAGTTTTTTATTAGCTACTTTTCCGTCATATAAAAAATGATTACCATTAATGTTTAATTTTTTGTTTTCAAGTAATGGTAAATGAGCTCCAAGTGGTATTGTAGTTAAATTGTTGTTACTGTCAGTAATAAAATCTATCAATTCACCTGCGTAGTATTTTTTACTTTTACTGAAAGTGTTGAATTGTTCTTCTGATAGTTCTTGGTATTGTTTGTTATCAATATATCCCTCATAGCCATCAAATTCTAGCTTTATTTTACTCCATTTCTTATCTTTTTCAAGTATAGTAAAATGCTCACCAAATAATACTTGATTCACCATTTCAGATGTATCTGAAGGAGCTAAACGTAATGGGACAATACTAAGATTACAAATTCCGAACATTTAAGGAATAATAGGTTTTATAAGATTAAACACGTTCAATAACCATTGCACTAGCACCGCCACCACCGTTACAAATTCCAGCAGCACCTATTTTAGCGTTATTTTGTTTTAAAATAGAAGTTAAAGCAATAATAATTCTAGCTCCAGAAACACCTAAAGGATGTCCTAATGAAACAGCTCCACCATTAACATTAACTTTATCTGATGCAAGGTTAAGTATTTTCATATTAGCTAACCCAACAACTGAAAAAGCTTCGTTTAATTCAAAATAATCAACATCATCTATGGATATTCCAGCTTTAGCTAGAGCTTTTGGAAGAGCTTTTGCAGGAGCAGTTGTAAACCACTTTGGTTCATGTGCAGCATCTGCATAACTTTTAATTTTTGCTAATGGAGTAACCCCTAATTCTTTTGCTTTTTCAGCAGACATTAATACTAGAGCAGCACCTCCGTCATTTATAGTTGAGGCGTTAGCTGCAGTAACAGTACCCTCCTTTGTAAAAGCAGGACGTAAAGAAGGAATCTTTTCCATCTTTACATTTTTATATTCTTCGTCTTCTGCAAAAATTAAAGGCTCACCTCTTCTTTGTGGAACTTCAACAGGAACTACTTCGTCAGCAAATTTACCTTCACTCCATGCTTTAGCTGACCTGTTATATGATTCAACAGCAAAAGCGTCTTGATCTTCTCTCGAAAAGCTATATTCAGTAGCGCATTCATCAGCACAAACTCCCATAGCTACTTGTTCGTATGCGTCAACTAAGCCATCTCTTTGCATTCCATCCTCCATTTTAACAGGTCCAAATTTACTTCCTGTTCTAGCGTGTTGGTAATGTGGAATCATACTCATATTTTCCATTCCTCCGGCAACAACTACTTCAGCATCGCCAAGAGCAATTGTTTGAGCAGCTAACATTATAGATTTCATTCCAGAAGAACAAACTTTATTAACGGTAGTACATGGCACTGATTCTGGAATACCAGCAAATATAGCTGCTTGACGAGCTGGTGCTTGTCCTAATCCAGCAGAAACAACATTCCCCATGAAAACTTCCTCAACCAATTCTGGTTTTAAGTCAATTTTATCAAGAGCGCCTTTTATAGCGATAGCCCCTAATTTTGGAGCTGGTATTTTTGATAAAGTTCCTAAAAAGCTTCCTATTGGAGTACGAGCAACTGATGCGATGACTACTTCTTTCATTATATAGTATAAATTTGCGTTAATTTTAGTCTTGCGAAAATAACTATTTTATAGCAAGTACTCAAATAATACAGAAAGGTTATCTTTATCATTTAAAAACAGAAAATGAATAAAATTATTACAAAACTATATAAAAATAATGCTATTGTTTTTAAAGTATTGTTATTTTTAGTTACAGCTTTTGCTATTGTATACTTATTCCCAAAAGGAGGACAGTTTAAATATGACTTTGTCTCAGGAAAGCCTTGGCAATATGATAATTTATATGCCCCTTTTGATTTTGCAATTCATAAAAGCGATGAAGAAATTAAAGAGGAAAAAGAACAACTGTCTCAACAATCAAAAAAATATTTTGCATTTGATAAAAACATTAAAGAGCAAGCTTATATAGCTTATAAAAATGAGTTGAAATTGTTGTCCTCCTCAGATTCTTTAAGTACGAAACAAGTTAGTAAGATAAAGAACAAAGGAACGAGTATTCTTAATATAGTATACGAATATGGTTTTATAGATGCTTTAAGCGTTGAAAAACAGGTGGACAGATTTAATGAAGTTGTTGTTCTAAGAAAAGGGAACTCTATAGAAGAAGTACTTTTTACAAAATTTATACAATCAAAAGATGTCTTACCAATAATTAACAAAGAGGTAGTTGAATTAGATGAAAATGAGCAACGGTTTTTATTAAATGTAATAACAGAAGTTATTAGGCCTAACGTAAGCTACGATGATAAATTTACAAGTAAGGAGCTACAACAACGATTAAAAGATATTTCATATACAAAAGGAAAAGTGTCCAAAGGAGAGTTGATTATTACTAAAGGTGATATAGTTGAAGGGGAAAGTTTTCATGCATTAAAATCATTTCAATTAGCTTCACAATCTACTATTTGGACAAAATCTAATTATAATTGGATTGTTTTTGGTTATACTGTTTTGGTGTCTTTAGCCCTATTAATGTTGTTACTTTTCTTAGAACGCTATCGATTGGATATTTATAAGGATAATAATAAGGTGACTTTTATTTTCTTTAATGTCTTTGTAATGATTTTAGTGCAAACACTTGTTGTAAAAGCTAATCCAGATTATTTATATGTAGTTCCTTTAAGTATTTTACCAATAGTTTTAAAAGCTTTTTTTGATGCGAGGTTAGGATTGTTTACACACGTACTTACAGTGTTGTTATTAGGATTTATTGTACCTAATAGTTTTGAATTTATTTATTTACATATAATTGCAGGAATTGTTACTATTCTTACCGTTTCAGAGTTGTATAAGAGAGCTAACTTGTTTATATCTATAGGGCAAATAACCATTATATATATGATAACTTATTTAGCGTTTTCAATTTTAAAAGAAGGAAATGCGGATAAGGTAAATTTACTATATTTTGGATTGTTTGCAGCTAATGGATTGCTGTCATTTTTAGCTGTGTTTTTTATTTACTTTTATGAGAAAGTGTTTGGTTTAGTATCAGATGTAACCTTATTAGAGTTGTCAAATACAAATTCTAAGTTGTTGAGGGAGTTAAATGAAAAAGCACCAGGCACGTTTCAACATTCTATGCAAGTAGCAAATTTAGCGGAAGCAGCGGCTAATGAAATAGGAGCAAATTCTATGTTAGTTAGAACAGGAGCTTTATATCATGATATTGGAAAGATGGTAAATCCAATGTATTTTACAGAAAATCAAACAACAGGTGTGAACCCTCATAATGATTTATCTGCTAAAGATAGTGCACGAATTATCTTAGATCATGTGATAAAAGGAATTGAAATAGCTAAGAAGAATAATCTTCCAGATAGAATTATAGATTTTATACGTACACACCATGGAACTAATGTTACGTATTATTTTTACAAGAAAGAATTAGAAAATAACCCTGATGGTAATGTAGATGTAAAAAAGTTTCAATACCAAGGACCAATCCCTTTTTCAAAGGAGACAGCTATTTTAATGATGTGTGATGCTGCAGAAGCTGCTTCAAAAAGTTTAAAAGAACCTACTGCGCAATCAATAGATGAACTAATCAATAAAATTATAGAGAAGCAAAAAAAAGATGATCAGTTTATAAATTCTGATATAACCTTTAGAGAAATAGAAATAATTAAAAAAATTATTAAGAATAAGTTGATGAATATCTACCACTTACGAGTAGAGTATCCAGATTAGTGATTTTTTTTATCAAAAAAACTTGCGAGAATGTTTAATCGGTTATATATTTGCACTCGCAATTTTTAATTCACAAATCGGAAACGAAATTAAGAATTAAGGAGAGGTGGCAGAGTGGTAATGCAGCAGCCTGCTAAGCTGTCATCGTTTTTCGATGCCCGGGTTCGAATCCCGGTCTCTCCGCAAAAAAAAATTGCAGATGACCCAATCGGGGTGTAGCGTAGCCCGGTCATCGCGCCTGCTTTGGGAGCAGGAGGTCGCAGGTTCGAATCCTGCCACCCCGACAAAAAGAGTCAATGGTCGCGTAGCTCAGCTGGATAGAGCATCTGCCTTCTAAGCAGACGGTCACAGGTTCGAATCCTGTCGCGATCACAATAAGCCTTACTAGTTTTAGTAAGGCTTTTTTGTTGTTTGTTGTTTGAGGTAAAGTACTGTTTTTTAGTTGTATAGGTGTGTTTTTGTGGCATTTTAAAGGAGGTGTTAGGCTACTTTTTTTGCGAGTTTTTCAACAAAAACAAAAGATATAATTAACTTTGTGTAAAGTGAAATAAAGCGTAATAAGTCGTTTTAAAGCTATTTTTTACAAATTTTTTACGAATTTTTTTTAACCCTTTTTCATCTATTATTATGCAAGGTAAAATATTTTTAAATACAAGAAAAGGACAACAACTAAAAAATGGAGCTTATCCTTTAATTTGTGAATTGACAGGTGACGGGCAACAAAAACCGTTTTCTTTAAAAATGAAATTTTTTAAGGAAGATTGGAACTTTGAAAAAGAAGAGCCTAAAAAAGACAAAACAAAACTATTTTTAGTTAGAAAGAAAAAAAGCCTATTAGATGCTTTGCTACTGAAATCTCTTGACGATAATACAATTACATTCGATTATATTAAAAAGGCTTTAAATGGGAAATTAGACGTTATAGAAGGAAGGCAAACAAAGGGCGGTAAAGGTAAAATAGATTTTATAAAGCTTGGCTTTGATTTAGCAGCAGAAAAGAAAAATGTTGTGTCTGAAAAAGGTGTTGATAAGGAAGGGAACGCAGCAGTATATGAAAATGCCTTAAATCAGTTTATAAAATTTGTTCCTAAGATTGATTTAATTGATTTGGATTATGCAACCTTAGTTAGATTTAAAAACGAACAATTAAAAATTGGAAATAAAAAAACTACAATAAGCAATTATCTTAGAACACTACGTGCAATTTATAACGAAGGACTTCGAAGAGAACAATTAAAGGTAACGCCACATCCATTTGAAGGGCTTTTTAATGATATAAGTGTTAAGAGTAATAGAACCAAAAAAAGAAACATTTCAAAAGAAACATTAAAAATACTAGAATGTTTTACTAATAACTTAGCTAGAGGGCAACAAGATGCTGTTGATTTATTTCTTTTACAGTTTTATTTTGGGGGCCAGGACTTATTTGATATTTATTATTTAGAGAAAAAACAGGTAGCAAAAAATGATAGAGTGTATTTTACGCGAGGCAAAATTGAAGAAGGAGGGTATCAATTTGATTTAAAAATTTGTGATAAGGCTATTACTATTTTGCAACGAATGAAAAAGCCAAACCAAGGTTTTTTATTT
This sequence comes from Tenacibaculum sp. 190524A02b, assembly GCF_964036645.1. Taxonomy (NCBI): domain Bacteria; kingdom Pseudomonadati; phylum Bacteroidota; class Flavobacteriia; order Flavobacteriales; family Flavobacteriaceae; genus Tenacibaculum; species Tenacibaculum vairaonense. The sequence continues at coordinate 4,755,215 of NZ_OZ038525.1, forward strand.
TCAGGACGTAAGGACTACACAGGATATACAAATTACCGTAGTAGAATTAATAAGAATTTAAAAATTATTCAAAACAACTATAATAGTCATGTTGAAAGGATAGAGAAGCTAAATAATAATGAATATCATAAAATAGAAGTACTTCCTTTAGGTGGGTATATAACAACAAAAGTAGCACGACATACTTTTGCAACTATTGGTTCTAGGTTATATGTTGAACCAGACCTTTTAAGGGCTTTAATGGGGCATGAAAGAGATAATGTTGATACAATTTACAAAGACACTTATCCTGAAGAAGAGAGAGACAAATTTCATAGTCAAATTATAGATACTTCAGGTATTGAGGTAGAAGCTAAATACGTTTATCATTTAGAGTATTTTGATGAAAACAGGATCAGACGGTGGAAGTATAGGTATTTTGACGAAAAGCCAACAAAAATAGACTTATTAGAAGAGGTTACAGGTAAAAGTTATTCAGAGCCAAGACACTTAAAAAAAATATATCTAATAAAAAAAGCCTAGGGTAGTTCCTAGGCTTTTTCGTAGATTGAAACGATACTGTTATCTATCTATCTTTAAATTTAATATAATCCTCTTCTTCTAATATTAAAAACTCTCTTACATCAGGTATGTAAACCATTTGGGCAGCACATACAGTAGCGCAACCACCAGCATCTAAACAACTTTTAGCTAGTTTACCACATTTCCAAGCACTAGAACAGGTTTTAGTCCAGTTTTGGCTTCCAGTACCTCCCATTTCACAAGATACTTTATATTCATCTTTAGCAAAGTTTTTTCCTTTAACAGCTTCTTTACTTTCTGTTAGAAATATAGGAAATGGAAATTCCCTTTCTTCAGATTGCAAAAACTCTATTAACCCATTTTGTTTATCGTAAGAATAACTAATGTAAATAACATTACCTTCATTTGTTTTTAAATTCATTGAAGCAACTTTCTCAAAAAACTCTCCAATAGCTAGTTGCTCTCCCTTAATTTGATTAATTGGGGTTTCTTCAGATTGACAAGATGTTAAAAGTAAACTGCATAAAAACAATGCAAATACAAATATTTTTTTCATAATTTAAATTGATTAGTTTACCTCAAAACTACTGTATATAATAGAAGAATGAAATAGGTAGTAACACTGAAAAAAGATTAAGGGGTAATAGGTATTTTTGTAGGTGTTTTTACTTAGTTATGGTGTGAATATTATAAAATAGAGTTACTTCCTGTAAAAAATATATAATAAAAAAACCTAGGACAATTCCTAGGCTTTTTTAGTTAACTCAAAAAAGAAAATTAATTAATAACATACTTTTTAGTTTCTCCGCAAACGCTCTTAATATCATTATCAATACTACTTAACTCTTCACCTGTGGCAGTGTCAATAAATGAAACAATGCTCCAGTATGTAGGTATATAATCTAAGGTAATAGTTTCATTTGCTTTTATTATTCCAATTTCAACATCGTATAGTTTTACCATGTAACCGTTGTTGGTTGCATTTTCTATAACAACGGCATTAGTTTCATCTGCTTGTACTGAAAAATCTACTATTCCTACACCTTCAGTAATATTTGCTACATAGTCACCTGTAGATTCTAAAGCTATACTTAAATAGTTGCTTATGCATCCGCTTTCTACATCTAAATAATAATCTGTATTGTATTCTAAACCACTATTAAATACAACTATTCCTTCTTCATTAGTTACTCCAGCAGCTACTTTATTTTTGTTACTTTTTAAATCTTCTATAGACTTATATAGTAATACAGTTGCGTTATTCACTTTAGCACCACCGTTTAGTAAAGATTGAGTTACAGTAACTCTCAATGTTGCTGGTTCTTTAATATTGTCATCATTTCCTCCACAAGAGATAAGGCTAAAAGTTAATATTAATAATAAGCTTCTTAATACGTTTTTCATAATAAATAAAATTTTGATTACAGTTTTTAATTAAAGTCGGGCAATTTATATTAAACATTTATTATAAAAAATAAGGACTTTTACTGAATGTTGTTTAATGGTTATTGTGTATTGATTAAGGGTTAACCCTTAGTTTGTTTTTAGGGTTAACCCTTATTATTTTTTTTGTTAAAATTATATAGATTTGTCCACGGTATTTGTTTTTTTAATATTAAGGCATTAGTTTTGTTTCAATTGCAAACTAAAAATTGTTAAAAAAAACACTAAAAAAATACTGTTCACAGCTAGCTGTTAAATAATTAACCTATTAATTTTACTTTTTTATAAATATTAAATTAAAGTAAAATGAAAAGAGTATTATTTCTATTAGTTACGGTGTTTGGTTTAACAATATTAACAGGTTGCACCGATAACAGTTTGGAAGAATTAAAGGAAAATGAAATACAGTCAAAAATCAAAATTATTGAACCAAAAGAAAACGGAGATATCGACGAAGAAGATTTTACGGAGGATTAGCGGAGTTTTAAAAGGCATCATAGCTTTTTTATTGGTTGTAATGTCTTTATTACATATTTTTTATCCTGCTGTATCTCCAAAAATATCAACACTTAAAAAAGAGTATAAAGTAGCTATTAATAATAGAAATACGCTTCAGAATAAATACATTGAGGATTTACTTAATAATAAATTAACAAAAGAGGAGTATTCATTAAAAGTAAAAAAATTACTAGAGAATACAAGTATTAAAGTTAAGTCAATTAATAAGCGGAAACATAAAGCTAGTCAATCTTTCTCTTTTAGAGGAAGGTCTAGTTTTCGGTTTTGGATTTTTGTTTTTGGTTTGGTAAGCTTGGGGATGTTTTTTAGTTGTAAATCATTATATGATGATATAGCAAAAGGAAGTAATTTCAAGTTTCAGTTAGTTTCTTTATCAGGAATAACTGTTTCTTTCTTTTGGTTGGTTCATTTGCTGTTTTTTACTCAAAAAGACTTTACCCAAACTAACTATGTTTTATTGATTCTATTTTGTGCTGTTTTGGCTTCTGTTTTTACATATTATTTAATAAAGTACTATACTTACAAAGACGACATTATATTAAGCCAATTGTCTTTACTTGAAAGGATAAAAACAATTCATTACCCTAAGTTAGCGGTTAAAGCAAGATATGCAGAGCAATATGGTAAACCTTGTATGGTTTCTGAACCAGTTAGCGCTAATATAAATGAGTTTGAAAATGATATTATAAAAACACTTGAATTGTAGGGAGATGATAGCATTTATAAAAAGATTATTAAGGAAGAGAGAATTTATCTCTAAAAGGCAGAAAAAAATTTTTAAAACTACTATTAAACCAAGTGTAGAAAGTAAAATTGTAGAAATGAAAAAAGATAATGAAAGGCTAGACGAAGAAATAAAAGAACTTCAGCTTGATATATTATTACTGGAGAATAATATTAAAGTTAATTAGTTTTAATGTTTTTACTATCTAAAAGTTTTTGTTTTTCCTCTTTTAATTTTTCTATTACTTTTTCTTTTAGCTCATTTTCCATTAGAAGTTGATAAACTGTACTATTTCTAAATTCTGCTTTTTTATCAAAAATATAAGTTATGATCTCTTCTATAGAAAAACTATCTAAACTATTAGTGTTTTTGTTGAACATTTCTTCAGATAACCCCAGTAAAAAATATGCGTTTATGTTGAACGTTTCTGTTATTTTTTTAATTGCATCAAAGTTAGGCTGAGATATAATTGTTTCTCCTTTTGGGTTTCTTCTTCCTTTAGTGTATCCATCAATAGTTGTGCTAGATACACCAATCCTCTTTGCAAAGCTACTGTTGTTTAAACCTAATTGTTTTATGATTAGCTGTATTCTTTTACTGGTATCCATATAAGAAATATCACGTTTTTGCATATTTTTATGCGAAATAGTTTTTTATTCTGCGAAATAGTTGTATTATTGCATAACAATACAACACAAATATAGTTTTTTTTAGAGAACTAAGGCGAAAATTAACAATAGTGGAAAATACTCAAGAACTTAACAACAACAGTTTATTAAACGCAATACTCAATCAAGAGTTAATTGTGGTTAGAAAATCTGATTTAAAAGAGCTTATAAGCGAGATGCTTATGAGTAATAGAGTAGATCACAGAGTTAAATACGCCTCACATAAAGAGGTTATTAAAATGTTTGGTGTTACTGACTACTGGTTAAAGCAGCAACGTAGTGACCCAGACACTAAATTAATTTGTAATCCGGGTAGATGTAATAATTCATCATGGAAATATCAAATACAATCTGTTCAAGATGAGTTAGACAGGTTAGCAGTATAAAAGCGCAAAAAAAAACGCAAAAGCGCAAAAAATTAAAGCCTTGTAATACTTAAAAAGTTTTTATTTAAAAACAAAAAAGGTTTCGGGGAAGTATTGCAGGGCTTTTAAAAACATAACTGGCAAGAAGTTAAAAATACCGTGGACTAAGTTTAGATACTTACCCAAACAGTACCCCGTAAAACTTCATAATTTTCGCCAAAAATAATAAAGTACGGGGTACTTATTAAAAAGTTCATAGATGTTTGGTTAGGAGTAAATGTAGAAGTGAGTTTAGTAGTTAGTTAGTTTTAAAGTACCGTGTGTAATGCACGGTGCTTTTTAAAACACTTGTAAACATCAATAACAAAGTTCATTAACATATTAGCAGAAAAGATTCACGAAAAAACAACCTGAATAAACAGGTGGTAATGGATTAGTTTAATGATTTAGTTATCTTTTCTTTTCTGCTTTCCAAAATGATAGACTAAGGAGCTTTATTTGATTTTGTGATTAAAGTAATAAATAGTTCCGTTCCCTTAGATAACATGAGTGCTTTTAGCTTCTTAGTTCTGTCATTAAATAAGTTCATTAACATATTGGTAGTGTAGAGAAACAAAAGAAAACTGCCTGAATTTTTATAATCTTATTCATAAGGGATTTTTCTTCACTGCCAATTAAATAAATATCATAAATGAAAACAGAATTAACACAGGAAGCTATAAACGAAATAGTTGTAATTGATCCAATAGAAATTAAAGGCTAAAAAGATGAAAGCTCCAAGAATTATATATACAAAATATATTATACCTCCATTTAGGGGAATGACCATTCCGCCATTTGGAATATTTATAAGAAGTGATTTAAAAGGAGATAAAAAGATACTCGAACATGATTTAATACACTGGAAACAATATAAAAGAATGGGTTTAATCATGTTTTATTTTAGATACTTTATTCAGTTACTAATTATTGGATATGATACAATGCCGATGGAAATGGAAGCAAGGCAAAATGAGAATGAAAAAACTAAATGGAATTACAGAAATAAATATCACTAAAAAGTATAAAAAAAAGTGGCTTGAATTTGACGGTCCAACCACTTTTTAATACCGTGAAATAAGATAATGTTACTAATCCTAAATCTACATGAACAAAGATAGACAAAAAAGCGCAAACTTTACGCAAAAAAGCGCAAAAATTTTAAGTGAAATTGGCATGTATAACCAAGCAGTTAAAAACAACTTGGCAACCTTTGAACTTTCGCCAATTCAAATTCACACGATTAAAAACTTTAATGATAATGCCCAGCGAAAAGGGCTAACTACTTCTCAATACAACAAAGAAGTAGAAGAGTTTAACAATCGAAATGGTTTTATACTCCTAAAAAAAGGAGTAGAAATTGAAGTAAAAAGTACAAACTACCCATATATTAATTATCCTTATTTGGATAATTCCGCAATTTACGCAGCTATCATAAAATATAGAGCGTATAGAGACAAGTATAACCTACAAGTACAAGAAGAAAACAAAGAAATAAACAACTATAATAAACAAGTTGTAAAACATTCAGACAAAGCAGTTTTAAAAGCAATAGCAAAGTTTCAAAAAGATAATAACAGTAAACTTACTCGGGAGTATAATTCCTTAGTAGAGGGTTATAACACGAGTTTAAAAGGTTACTATGTAGCTAAAAAAAGAAAACAATATATAAAAGACTTCACAGAAGAAATATTTTATGTTCTTCTGTATTTCTATGCGGGTCAACTAAAAAAGCGCAATGCGTTTTTGTTAGAAATGAATAGACCAACCAGTGTCTATAAAAATGCTATGCCATCTTTAAAGCTAAACCCTTACGATATTGTTAAACATAAAATATCAGGCGTTAAGAAGTTCACTATCTGCAAAAAAACAGCGCAAAACCATGTAAAAAGACTTCGTGAGGCTGGTTTGCTCCTAAATCGTAGGTTTTTTGGTTCTAATAGACCTGTGGAGTATAATTTTAATCCTGAAATTGTTGAAATTTTCGACGGAAATCCTCCAAAGTCCAGAGCCCCCGAAAAACCTGAGTTTTTTGGTGAAAACGAGAAAAAATTACACAATAAGAAGCATACTACTTGTTCTATTTTCTTAAAAGAAAATAAAATAAAAGACTGTGCAAATAGCACAGTGGATAACAAATGCGGTTCGATGCTGGAGGAAAACGAAAGCACCTTCATTCTACAAGAACACCGTGGAATAAGTTCAGAAAAAAATCTTAGCCGCGGCGAAGTTCAAAAAATTATGCCAAGCTGGTGGAAACAGCCAAAGAATACAAATAATAGGCTAACTACCAATTTTATAGGGAAGCTGGAAGATAGTAAGGTGTTAGCCGAAAAATTAGCAGCTGGAGAATATGATTCTTATAAAGGTTTGCCTTATAGTTATTTAGTTAAAGTTTCACAATACGCCTATTTACCAAATGATGAGTTTAAACAGGTGGTAATTCAGGATTTTATAAAAAGTTCAGCTAAGATTTGGAAAGGTAGAAATGTGTATGTAGGCGAGTGGAAAAAAGCAATAAACATGCTAGAAGAGCAGCTTTTTAATAATATAACCCAAAACGAAACCATTATAAAAAAACTACGTGAGTATCGTTGGAAACTGGATTTTGCTCGTAGGTGGTTTAAAAAAGCAGAAGTGAATCCTTTATACCCTGCAAGCTACTTTGATAACACAAGAACAAAACAAAAAGAAATAGGGTTTTACGGTTTACATAGCCATTGGAAATCCCATTTAAAATATCAGGCACAAAAGGAAAAAGACGCAAAAGAAAAAGTACAAAAAGCCAACCAACGTAAACGAAGGTTAACAGCACAAGACAAATTTAAGAAAGCAATCAGAAAGTACGAATTAGGCAAGCTTAGTGCAAATCAGCTATACAACTATGTAGATAATAATCTACCTAATGATTTTGCTGTGCAGTTGCCAAGTATATTAAAATTTCAAACTAACCTAGCTTAAAATGAACAATCAAAACTCTAAAAAATGCAAATGTAGCGCAAAAAACAAACTAGTGTGTCCTAATTGTAGCGCTATCAAAATGGTAATGCTACTAAAAAATGGTAATAACCACCTCAAATATGAGCGATCTAATGGCGGTTTTTCCAATCCTGTATGGTATAATCATTTAAGTAAGAATAATAAAACAGTAAACACTCTAGTAACTGCAATGTTTAGACGGTTTCAAACCTCTATTTACGCAAATGTGACTAACAAAGTCATTTTCTACGACAATGAAACAAAAGAAGAAATAAGAGCTATAAGTGTATGAAAGTGAAATTAAAATTTAGCGTAGATCATGTGTTAGCTATAAATGATTTACTAAATCAAGTATATGAGCTTCCATTTAACTTTTTTAATGAGCAGGAAAAAGTGGCTATTTCAATAGCAGCACTACTATCAGATAAGTTTGAAGCCAAGAAAAGAGAGTTGAAGAAAAATTTAAACCTTCTTAATAGAAACAAAAAAATACAATTCACATTAAAATACCATGAAGCTTGGGCGCTGAAAAATATATGTATAAATCAAATTTCATTAGTGAATATTGATATAAATAAAATAAGAGTACAAGAAGTTATTGGGCTATTAGATGTTGAAAAATAGCTAAATATCAAACAAAATTTAAAAAACTATTACAAATAACTAAAATCCTCTAAAGGGTTTAAACGATATAAAAATGAGGTGTTTTACGGACAATAATAAAGAAATTACAAAAAGAATAAAGCAAGGAAAAACCTTTCTATTCCAAGGAGTAGAAAGCGAAGTTTTAGAGATAGCAAACCAAAAAGCAAAACATATTAGAAGTTATGTATATGAGGTGTATGCAGATGTAAAAAATAAAAGAATCCATGTTGGGTACGCAGTACCTAGGTAAGATAAATTAAAAACGCAATAATTAACGAAAAAACGCAAACTATGGCAAAAATGACTTACTCAGAATTAATAGAGAAACTCGGAAAAATAGTAGACGAACAAACTATGCTATTGAGGATAGAAGATCAAATCATATACTTAGACGCTGAATATTTTTATATGAAAACATTGAATAAAATTAATAGAGTACTACAACTATATGGTGAATGTGAATGGTGGTTTGAAAAATCAACAGCACTAGAGATTGGTGTTATGTATAAAGTTAGAATACTTAAATACCTGTAGGTTAATCGATCAGCCTGTTTAAGTGATCGAGAAATAAAAAGAATAATAAAATGACAAGATTATTAAAAGTAGAAGAAAAAATAACAGACGCTATAAGAGAGGTGAATTTAGCAAAAGATGACTTGAAAAATCCAAAAGAAATATCAAATGTGTTAGCTCTTTTGGAACAAGCACATTGTTGGTTGGAAATTCTTCAAGAAGACAAAGGAATAAAAGACAAGGAAGGAAAGATTTTACAATCTCATTTGGAATAGGTTAAATAATCTGTAGGATTATGAATGTACATGATTTAAAAATTTACCCAGAGCATTTTAATGATGTAGTTAAGGGGACTAAAAAAGTTGAGATTAGAAAGAATGACAGGAACTTCCAAGTTGGAGATATTCTATATCTGAATGAGTATTGTCCGCTAGAAGAAAAACAATCATTGGAATATGTGAAAGTGAAAGTAACACACATTTTACATGGTGGTCAATTTGGGTTAAACCAAGAATATGTTGCTATGTCAATAACATTAAACCTGTAGTTAAATCAATCCTATGAAAGTAAGTATTAAAGAAATAAAAATAAGCGAAAAAGCTACAATCAAAGATACAGTGTTTTTGTTTTCTGTTTTCTCTTTTCTTTTTGTCAGTTTTAAAAAAAAATCAATTATAAACTCAATGGTAAATATGAGAAAACAAATAGTTATAGAATAATATAGAAATTTTATCATAAATCAAAATTAGTAAAAACAAAGTAAAGTAAAACAGTAGAAATTATGAGTAACGAAGATTTACTAGCTGACATTAGAAATAAACTTTCTCCTGCAAGTCATTTGATTTGTTTGGTTGCAGAATATTTCGACGGAACAAAAACAGCTGCAGAATTTGAAGAAATTCACAAGCACATTAAAGAAGCTATTCCACAAGCAGAACAATCAATTGAATACGTAAGACAATTTAAACTGTAGTTATGAAAATATTGAACTTATACGCAGGAATAGGAGGAAATCGCAAGTTATGGGGTGATAAACATGAAATCACAGCTATAGAATATGATGCAGCAACAGCTGATGTATATAGTTCATATTTTCCTAATGATAATGTAATTGTAACTGATGCTCATAAGTTTCTCCTAGATCATTACAAAGAATTTGATTTTATATGGAGTTCTCCACCATGCCCAACTCATAGTATTATGAATACAACTAAAAACGGTAAAGGTTTAAAAATGGAATACCCGGATATGCAGCTTTATCAGCAAGTTATTTTCTTACAATATTGGTTTAAGGGTAAATGGGTTGTTGAAAATGTAGTTCCATATTATGAGCCTTTAATTAATCCAACAAAAAAAATAGATAGACATTATTGGTGGTCTAATTTCCCTCTAGGAGAATTTAATTATAAGAGACCATTTAAAATGGATACTGCAAAAATTTCAGATTACGAAAAGTATTTAGGTTTTGATTTATCCGGATTCAAACTGAAAAACAAAATAAAAAATCTAAGGAATTGCGTTAATCCAAAAACAGGGAAATACATTTTGAATTGTGCAATGGGTAAAACTGAAAAGCAGAATAATAACCAGGTCGATATTTTCGACTTTATAAAATAAGTGTAATTAAACGAATATTATGAACTGGATAAAAATAGATAAATCAATAGAAACTAATTATGACTTTGAAATCATAGGTTATAATCCTGACTGGATAGATGAAGATTTCAACCCAAAAGGTACTCGAGCGTGTTTTCAAAATGATTCAGGTGAGAAAGGTTGGTGTTCTGCGAAATGGAATAATTCCCATGATTGTTACGATGCAGATTTTGATACTGCTCCAACTCACATAATGATGATTCCTAAAACACCAAACAAACAGTAGTTATCGCCTATGGTTATAAGGTGGTGTAATTGATACAAAAGGAAACAGAATGTATTGAGACTGGTGCCGAAATGACCTAAAGGCGAAACTACTATATAAAAAGACTAAATGGGATATATAAAGCATAATGCAGTAATAGTAACTTATTGGAATAAACAAGACATTGAAGAGGCTCATTTAAAAGCAATTGAAGTTTATAAAGATAATATTGATTGCGTTTCGAGTGAGAAATGTATTTCGCCAATTATGGAGGGGGTGGCTAATCAACAGTTTTCATTTTTTATTGCTCCTGATGGTAGCAAGTCAGGATGGCAAACCGAAGAACAAGCCAAAAATGCTAGAAAAATTTTTCAGAATTTTTTACTGGATTCAGGAACATGTGAATATATAGAAATATGTTTTGGAGGTGATTGTGACACAGAGTTTATAGTACGAAGTGCAGAATCAGACTTAAACAAAACGCAAAAACGCAAAAGATCAATAAAGTAATACAATAATAAAAGAATATGGAAGCATCGGTAAGAAATCTTTACAAAGAGGCTGTTAAAAATAAAGATTTTGATAAAGAAATGAAATCGCAAGACCCGAAGGGGTATTACAAACCTAATCTCTTATCTAGTAAAAGAGTAAAAATAGCCTATACAGCAGCTTACTATGGATGGTTACTAGGAAAAGGGAAATATAATCGAATGAATTATATATAAACTAAAATATAATCATGGATATGTACAAAGACGCAGTAGTAGGAATAATTGAAATACTGGAGAATACTGATAGTGAATTAAAAAAAGTAACAGTTTTTGAAGAGGCTGGCGGTTATATTGAAGTAGAATACAAAGAATTGAAAGCAACTTTTATAAACACATATTTTTAGATAGAAACAATGCAAGAAGAGCAAAAACAAATTTTAGAAAACGCAAAGCAAATGTTTGTTAGGCAGCCATATTTGTCAAAACAATGTGGACAAAGTTGCCTATCAATGATTACAGGCGACTCAATAGAATTAATAGTTGAAAAGCTAGGGAAAGAATACACAACCTATATTCAAGATGATTTAGAAAATTATCTAAAAGAAAAAGGTTATAAAACTTTTATAGTAGTAGGGGATTTCAGTATGAAAGAAGTGCCAAACAATAGTATTGTGAGGTTAAAAAAGCCTGATAATTCAGGGCATTTTATATTGAAAAATGAAAATGGTATTCTCCTGGACCCAAGCGTAGGAATTGTTCAAGAATATATTGGGGTTTATGAAATCTCCCATTATTTAAAATTCGAAAAAATTGCATAAAAAAAACCCGCTCAAAATAGAGCGGGAAAATTGCTATGAAAAAGAAAAGACTTAGGACGTCTCCTAAGACAAACCAAATATAACTAAAAAAACGCAAGAAATGCAAATAACACAAATTGAAAACGGAAACATTTTGGTTTTAAATGACCAAGGAGAAATAGAATTAGTAGGAAGTAACTTATATTTTCTAAAACACCCAAGAATAGATAATGTTATTTTAATTAGTGACAGTATTAATACAAATGAAGAAATAGCTTTAAATGTGCCTACTATCGATTTATACATTGGTAAGGATAAGATTAATGGGAATAGTACATTTGCTTTAAAAGCAATCGCTAAAGAATTTCAACTTTCAGGAGCAAAACAAGTAGAGCCTGCCGATCCAATGAGGTTATTATTTGACAAAATGGACACTTACGAAAAAATGCTACAATTTGTAAAAGAATATGTTTTTAACTCTGTACCTGATTTAACAAAAGATAGTCAAGGAAGATTAGTAAGAGAGTATTATTACTGTCAATTTGATGATTTTCAGGTACAAATCACATTATATTATTATTACGAAGCCTCAAACCCTAATAGAATAGATAGAATACTAATGTCAGGTAATACAGAAAACATTGCTTTGCCTATTAAGCAGTATACTTATGACAGTAATGGTAATGTGAGCTATTCGTATGTAAAAGTAGTTGCAAGTAATTAATATTAAATCCCCTTTAATGATAAACTGCAAGCAAAAATTATTAGGAAAGCACTCATTTATCCCTGTGAATGAAGCTAGGAATGTTTTAAATGAAATTATAGCTAAAAACAGAGGTATTCCCTTAAAAGTTGCAAGGTATAAAAAGCTTTTACTTCCAAAGGAGGTAAAAGAATTTTATAAATTATATGATTTACCTTTTGATGTAAGTTAACGTAACTTCCTTTAAGTTACGCTAACTTCATCAATCTTTATGAAACTTAACAGTACTTCACGAAACTTTTAAGCTTAATTAAAACTCGATTTATTATTGCATTGTAAATGAATCGAGACGCCATAAACATAGCATTACATCGCAATTTAAAAAAAGGTACTAAATACGATAAGTTAGTGCCTAAAAGCGATTGTAGTAGTGTATTTCTTGCTAATGGAGATACTGAGGTGGCGATTAATAAAATGGCAGTTTGGGCAAAACGATACCAGCACCATACCCAAAAACTTACCGAAAAGGAATTTGCCAGCTATTCATTAGCTGAATTATGCAAAGAAATACATTCTTTTACCTATAATCACCTACAATATAAAATAGACGGTTATAACCAGCTTTTAAGAAGTCCAGCCTGTGCTTGGAAAACTAGAGCGGAAGGTTTAGACTGTAAAAGCTATTCAATATTTGCCAGTACTATTTTATTAAATAGAGGTATAAAACATTATTTCCGTAGAGTTATAGTTTCTAAAGGTGAAAGTTATAGCCATGTGTATGTAATAGTACCTTTAGATCAAGAAACAGGCAACCTCGATAAAGGGTATTATGTCATTGACGGCACAATTAACACATTAGAAGAACAACCAATATATAAGGCTGATGATGTGTATATGTTACCAACGAAAAACACAGGGTTAAATGGAGCTTTTACAAAGCATTTAGCAAGTGGTTTTGGTAAGCTTGTAAGTGCTGGTGTAGATAGTTTACTAGAAGAGTTAAATTCTTGTTCAGGTAGCCGCTATGATATTGGTAAAGTCTCTTTTCATTTAAGGGAAGATTTACAAAAAGTATTACAGAACAAAATTTCTTTACTGGATGAGGCTATTGAGGCTGGAAATAATGCGAGAATTGAAAACATTTTTAACGAGGTATTAAAAGAAGTAGATTTAGGGTTTCATCATTTAGAAAATGAGGTAGCTTATAGTACCTATGATGATTGCGAAATAGATGTTCTAACACAAGTACTACCTTTTGCAAGGAATTTAAGAGGTTACTTCGATACATATTTGCAAAATTTTATCAATACTCAAGAACGTTTCAAGGTTAATATTACCACTGAAAACGCTATGACCTCAGAACGTACTTATTATTTTGTAGTAGGAGCAGCTGACAACCCAGTTTTAGGAGAATACCGCCAAATAAAAATAAAATCAGATCCAGCGAAATATGGAGTAATCCCAGTTGTACCATTTGGAGAGGATACAGGTCTTTGGTTAGATGAAGTTGCAAGGCATTTATCATGGACTTATGCAGATGGAAGAGAGAAAGAATACAAGCAAAAAGCTGAGCCTATATTAGTACACATTGAAGCGTTAAGGCAAAAAGTTTTCTTAGGAGGTGAAATGCTTTATTATTATGAAAAACCTTTCCACAGAAATCTTTTAGAATTATACAAAAAATACGATACAAACTATAATGAGTTAGTAAAAAAAGAGTATAAAAACCTTTATCTAGCCAACGAAGCAGCAATCAAATCATATAAGGAAAAGTTACAAGCTGAAATAACAGAAAATAAAGCAGCTTATAAACGAAAAGAAATGAAAAAGCATATCGGCTATGGTGTAGCAGCTTTAGCCGTGATTTATCTAATTTATATAAATAAAAAGAGCTATGACAATACGTGATTTTAAAAAAACACAAGCTAAAGGCTTAGGTTTTTTCGATAACCTATGTCCTTCACGAGGAATTGCAAGAAATTTAGTACAACAGGCTAGAAATATTTTAGAGCAAAAAGCTGAATATGAAAGGAAGTATGAAGAATTAAAAAAAGGAAAACAAGCTGGAGAATGGGCAGACGTAAAAGCAACAATTAAAAAGCTAGAGGATGAAATAGAAAAAGAAACCTTGCTTTTAAATAAAGAAAAAGGGATTGCAGATGCTATTGGTATTGGTTTAGGCGCTTGGTGTAATGAAGCTGTTTCTTTAAGACAACGAGCAGAAAGGCTGTTAGCAATGTCAAATGAAGCTTTAGGAAAAATAAGAGGCTCATATGAAACACTGGAAAAACAACAAACTGAAGGAATTAAAATAGGTCATGAAAAAATTATCAAATTAAAGAAGGATTTAGAAAGCGTAAGGCAACAAATTGCTCTATACAAGAAAAAAATAGCTGATTATAAGGCTAAAAGAGATAATAAAGCAAAAAGCCAAAGCCAATCAGATAAAGCAGCAGCTACCAATGGTAAACTAAAAGAAAATACACCAATGATAATAGGAGCTGTTGCAGTAGGAGCTTTGTTATTATATATGATTAAAAACAAACCTAAAAAAACAAAAGTAACAACGCCACAAAAGGTAGTGGCATAAAATTCATAAAGCTATGATGAGTATAGTAAAAAAAGAAATAATGCTAAATCCTACGGGAGGTTTTAAGCCTTCTGACGGAGGAAAAGAAACAAGTTGCGGTTGTGGTTGTGGTTGTGGTTGTGGTTGTGGTGGATTGCATGGAGATATGCAACAAAAACAAGGAGGTTCTTTTTGGTCAGGGTTAACGCTAAAAGGAATTTTGGAAATGGCAGGAACTACCTATTCCCAAATTGTACAGGCAAAAAATGGAAATCCTGTATATGTACAAAACCCTCAAACAGGACAAACGCAAGATATAGGCCCCGTTTTAGTTTCAAAAATTGAGCAACAAGCAAAATTGCAACAAACAAGCATGGATAACATGATGAAGATGATGCAAATGCAGATGATGCAACAACAACAGAATAACAATAATAAACCACAACAAAGTAATATGAAATATGTGCTTATAGGTGGAGGTGTACTGGCTTTAGTAGCAGTAATGTATTTAATGAACAACAATAAAAAACAATAAAAAAATGAGCAACAAAAAGAAAGGTTTTGAAGAAACTGTAATTTCATTAGGCGCGATGACCGCAGGAGCAATGGGGTCGCGTTTAATTTATGAGAAAATGCCGTTTGTAAAAAATGGTAAGATGAAAAGAGGAATTTTAATCGCTACAGGATTAATTGGTGCAGCATATTTAGACAGAAGTAGCACAATTAACAAGGTAGGTCAAGACGCTTTAATAAGTATAGCCGCTACGCAAACAGGACACTTATTAAAAGATTTCTTAGAAGATCGCTGGAAGGACAATCCAACTTTATTGCCTATGCTAGGAAATCCTTTATGGGATGAACCAATAGTAGAACCATACTACGAGGAAGAAATTGAAACTGTACCAAGTATTGCAAGTTTCCAAATGTAAACAAGTAAAAAACAATTAAAGTAACATATTAAAAAAAGTAAGAATGAATCATTATATCAATCAAGAGGAATATTTAAGAGCAGCAACTTATTTTGAGGCAAAAAATGAAGGAGGTAAGTATTGGAATATCCAAGATGTAAAACCAATGCCAAGTGAATTATATGTAAATAAAGAAGTGGGAACTTCAGGAGTAGTTAATCTTTTAGTGGGAAGTACAGTTTCTGAACGTGGGGTTACCAACTTTGATGGTAACCGTTTAACTGAAGGTAGAGCATTTGCAGCCAACGCTATTTCAGTAGCTGCTGGTGTTGCAGATAAGAATACCCCAGTACATGCAGTTGATTACTCATTTGATAATGTGCCAGCTTCTTTACGTTTTGCAACACTTGTGGTAAAGCAAAAGAATGAAGCGATTATAAAATTACCAATTAATTCAATTTTAAATGGTAGAGAAGATTTTAGTAATTATAGAAACTTAGAAGCCTTTGCATTTATTGAACCAAATTCTATCACGGAAATTGACATCGAATATCCAGTAGGATCGAAAATTGATTTAGCTGATGGAAAAGCACTTTTTGTGTCAGTGTTCATTAAAGGTTTTGAATCTTACCAAAAGAGATAAGCAACATTTTTTAGTAAACAAAAACTTTGCGCAAACATAGCATTGCGCAAAGTTTCTTAAAAGTATAATTAATGAAGTTAGCATATAAAAGAGTTAAAGTAAATTTTGACCTAGTTAAAGGCGGTCAGGTTAAAAATCCACTAGAAAATGAAATAAATGATACGTTGCCAGCTGGCGATGTAAAAGGCGTTTATTTTATTTCTTACAGAAATACAAATGCACCAATAGCTCCACCACCATCAGGAGGAGAAGGAAACAACCCGCAATTTTCTAAACAAAGTTTTGCAACTGGTTTTTCTCCGTATTCTCATACGGATATCTTTTTGAATGATTCCCAAAGTCGACCATTAACAGAGCCAACTGATATTCAAGATTTTTACCATAAACAAGGAGGATATCTAAAAGGATATAAAGAATTAGATTTTAAATCTAACAATGAACAAATAAATATTAGATGGCAAACCCATGCAGGACAACCAATTTGCGGTGAATTTATCTTTGTAATTGAGCAATCTAATTGTGAGTGTTAATGGCTATTTACGGTACAAAAACATATCAAAAAGACTTTGAAATAAACTTCAAAGAGATAAATAAAAACTGTAAAGGTATCTATGAAATACAGGTATTTGTAACTGAGCAAAGTATGCCTTTGATTGTTAAGGATGGCACTAACCAAGTTATTAAACACAAACACAATCCTTTTGTAATAAGCTCTCCAGTGCCTATTGAAGAAGGTGCAATAAGATTTGAATTTCAAGAAACACACAATGTTATTTCAGACAGTATTAAAAAAGCTATTGTAAGAATCATATATAAATAATGAATCAAGAGTTAGTCAAAATATTAAAAGATCATTTAAGCACTCCTAATCATGTTTTAAAAGTTATTTCTGCTACAGGAGAAAAGCTTGGTAAAAAAGGTGCTAAAAGGCGAAAATATGCACTAACACTATCAGAGATAGAGGTAAAATACACTTCGTTTGAAAACTTTATAGAGTCATTACCTGCAAAAGGTTTTAAAAAGGATGTTGTTTTTGTAATTCAAAAAGTTTATGGAGATGCACAAAAAGAAACATATCACCGTGTTAAAGAATACAAAATAGATTTAGAAATGGAAACAACATCAATACCAGTAACACATAGCCAACAAATCCCTGTAAATAATCAACCAGTAAATCAATTTCCTAGTTTTCTTTCAGGTATGGGCATGCCTGATTATTTAGGTAAGATGATTGAAGCTGGAAGAGCTGGGGATTATAAAGACAAAGCAGAGCAGCTATCTGAGCAATTAAAAGATATTCGTTCCGAAAATAGAACACTTCGGGAAGAAAATAGTTCTTTAAAAATAAAATTAGAAACTGCAAATGAACGTAAGGAACTTGCTATTGAAAAAGAAAAATTAAATCAAAAAGGTTTTTTGGATAGCAAAGCGTTTGAATCGTTAGCGGGCATGCTACCACAGGTAATGCAGGCTATGAATAGTAATGCAAATGCTGGAGCTTTGGGAAATCCGTCTTTATCGCCAATTCAAAATAAATTTTTTGAAATGGTGACCCAAGAAACAGACCAAGAAAAATTAGGATTCCTGTTTTATTTATTCCAGAATTGGAATGAAGAATTAAAATCAAAAATTGAAGTAATAATAAAAAATGAATAAAGCACAAGCGTTAGAGAAACTAGCAAAACTAGATGAGGAAGTAGTTGTAAGGTTAGCTGAATTAAGCGATAACCCTAAGGCTTTAAACTACTTCAAAAGTAATATTATGTTTGCGCTAGTGAAAGGGTTTTTAAAGTAATTAAACAAACTATGAAAAAGAAAATACAGTCGAAAGTTGGGAAGATTGCTAATAAGGAAAAGGCAAAAAAAGCTATAAAAAATACAGGTAGCTTTATAGAAAAAAACCAAAAGCCTTTACTTTATGTAGGTGCAGCGCTTTTGGTTGGTTACCTTGGGTATAAGGTTTATAGAGGTATAAAAAAAGGTTCTGAAATAATAGGAGACGTTTTAGAGAACCCTGAAGATGATTTTATAAAACCTAAAATAAAAATAACAGCAAGTAACTTAACAATTACTCCTCAGCAAGCCTCAATATTTTCAAAGTCGCTTCAGGACGCTTTTAATAAAAAGAGTGTTATCGGATTACCAGCAACAGACGAGCAAAAAATAAGCAACGTTTTTGATAAGTTAAAAACTGGAGATGATTTTAAACTGGTTTATGAAGCTTTTGGATATAAAAAATATTTTTCAGGAGGAACACCAACTCTGTATATAGATAAAAAAATAGCCAGTGCTTATGACTTGGTCTATTGGCTTGATCAAGAGATTGATTCTTTTTGGGATAAAGAATTACATGCAAAAGTGAAAAAAAGATTACAAAGCGCTGGCTTTGATTTTTAAACAATAAGAAAAAGTAAAAATAAAATTTATGGAATCAAGTTTGCCAATTCATGGGCTCGCATGCCCAAAAACAAAAATTCAAACCTATAACACAGGTATATCAACTAATCAAAAAAAATGCGGTTGCAAAATGAAAATAAAACCATTACCAGCAAAAGAAGTTACAGGAACTGTTATAGATAATCAAACTAACAAGCCATTTCCAGCAGGATTAGTAAACGTTTACAACACTGTAACTGGAAAAGGAACTACAGCACAGGCGGATGGATCGTTTACTTTGTCAGCTTCTCCAAATGACACTATTAAAATATCTTTTGTTGGCTATGGAACAGCCACTTTAACAGGTAATCAACTACCAGCAAAAGTAACGTTAAAACAGCAGGCTGAAGTGTTGCCCGAAGTTGTTATAACTGCTAATAAGCCAAAAAAGGAGAATTGGAAATGGTGGGTAGCTGGTGGAGTAGCTTTATTGCTGTTACTTTCAGCAAAAGAGGATAAAGAAAGTAAAAAAGAAACTCCAAAAGCTTAGTAGATGAAGGTGTTTATTAAGGAGAATTGGAAAGGAATTTTAAATCTGATAATTGTACCTGTTATTTCGTTTGTATTTGGTTTACAAATGAGGCAAATAAAGCTAAAACAGGCAGAGACAGAGGTTCAACAATCAAGTTATAATGCAGAGTATCAAAAAATAAATAATTTCTCCAAAGTTTTAGAAATCAATGGGGAAATGATAGAGCAAATCAAGTCTGATTTTGCCGATCGAACATTGTTTTTAAATACTAGAATTAAAGAAGTTGAAGAAAACAATGTATTGTTAAAAAACTTGGTGCAAAAACAAAAGCAAATAATTGCAGAGCATCAAGAAATAATAGAGAAACAAGAAAAAGTAATTAAAAAATACCGTAGGAAATACGGGAGTATAAAAAATGGCTAAATATATTTTACTATTTTTTTTAGTGCTATTGGGTTCGTGTACCACAAATCGAACCTTTTTAAGCACTTCTGAAAAGCAAAAAGAGATACACCAATCTAGCAGTGATAGTGTAAATCTTACAAAAATTAATCAAGAAATAAACGATTTAATTTCTTTACCTGTTAAGGCAAATAACAAACAGGTGGATAGTTTACTGCTAACTTTTTTTTCAGGTTTTCATACTTATAAAAATTCAGGAAAAAACAAATACGCTATAAAATACAACGAGCAAAAAAGAGCGTTTGAGTTTAAAGCGAGAATAGGAAAAACCGAAACCCAAATTATAACAAAAACTGACACAGTAATACGTGTAAAAGATAGAGTAGTTACCAAAATTAAGGAAGTAGTTAAAGTAAAAAAACGTATTCCTTTGTGGATTTTTATAGTATGGTTAATCAGCTTTGTAGGTGTTTATCTGTTAGTTAAGTTTAAAATCCTTTAAACTATGAAAAGAGCGTTAATATTTTTAGCCTTGGGAGTAGGTGCATTTGCATTGACTTCATTTGCTAAGAAGAAAAAAGAATCATTTGAACACATAATTGAAAAGCTAGAATTTCAGTTAAAAAGTATCAAAAACTTTGATGTGTCACTACAAAGACTTCGCCTTGATTTAGATGTAATTGCGGTAAACCCTACTAAAGAAGATTTGTATGTAAATACTGGAGTTGTTAAAGCAAAAGTAATACGTGTTTACCAAAAGAAAAACGATAAACTCTTAGGAATTTCAAATTTAGATACCAATGAAATTAATATACCAGGAGGGGGCTTTTACGCTCTACCTACTGCTGCGGTGGAGATTCCTTTATTGACTGGAGGACAAATGGTATTAAATCATTTATTAGGTAACAAAGACATTACCAAAGACTTTGTTAAAGAGCTTCGATTTGAATTAGATATTGAAGCATTAGGAAATAAAAAAACAATCAAATTTTAAAAGAAAATAAAATGGCAAGCTATGAATTTTTTAAAGCCTCATTAGAAGCAGCTGAAGGAGGTTATCAAAAACTCGTGAATGATAAAGGTAACTATAATTCAAAAGGTGAATTAGTAGGAACTAATCACGGAGTTTCAGCAAAATTTTATGAAACTATTATCGGTAGAGCTCCGAGTGAGGAAGATATGAGAAGCTTAACAAAAGTGGAAGCTCACATTCTTTTTAAAAATGAGTTTTGGGATAAAATTTCCGCAGATGAAATCCAGAGTCAAGCGGTTGCGGAAGTTGTGGCAGATCATGCAATCAATGCTAACCCTAGAGTAACTGCTAAGATTGTTCAGCGTGTTTTAAATAAATATTTTGGAATGAATTTAAGTGTTGACGGTGCTATCGGTGCTAAAACTTTAGAGGCTATTAATTCGGTAAATGCTGATAAGCTATTCCAATACATTGCGCAGGCTCGTTTGGATTACTATAGTAGGTTAAAAGATTACAAATATTTTGCGAAAAGCTGGACAAGCCGAGTTTATGCGCTCGGTAAAAAATTTGGTGTAGAAATTAAAAAAAAAAGGAGATAGCAATTGTTCTAGGTGTATTAGCATTAGGCGTTGTAGGGTATTTAGTTTATAAAAAAAATCAAAGTAAGTAAATGACAACACAGAAATTTCAAGATTTAAACGGTAAAGAAGTTAGTAGAGAAGTATTGGAGAACTTAGTTAATGAAGCAAAACAAGAAAACAATATTGAAGTAGTTTACAGAGTGTCTCAAATACTGCTAAAAAATCCTGAATCAGATAGTTTTGAAATTTCTGTAAAGCAATACCCCAACGCCTTAAATGCTCCTAAACATTCAGGAGATTATAAAGAAGCTCTAACAGAATGCGGAAGATTGAAAAAAGGTTTTCGTTTTGAAAATGGAAAAGTTTTTAAAGTACCTGGTCCAAAATTTAAAAAAGGAGCTAAAATAACCTTCAAAAACAAACAAGCTGTTATAACTAGAGTGCAACGAACTCCTAAAAAAAATTACTTATACAATAAAGAAAATTATTTATATTCTTTGAAGTATGTTAACGGTAGAAAAGCAGTAAATATTGGAGAAAGTAAGTTAAGTACTGATGTCATCAAACAAGGTAATCAATTACAATTAGCATTAAATGGTAATAAGCTTGAAGTGTCTAAGGAATTTTTATCAGGAATTGACTTTATAAATATAAGTGATGAAGATTTACAAATAGGATTAGGAAAGTACTTTGCACCTAGTGAAGTTTATAGTAAAATTACTCAGAAGATAATTAAGAGAATAAAACAAGCAAAAGGGGAAAGGTGGAAAAAATCTTGGAATGGAGAATCTATATTACAAGGAAGTACCCAAAGAGCTATTGAAGGTTATTTACGTCCAGCAAATTTTATAACTAAGAAGCCTTATAAAGGCTTAAACAATGTATTGTTATTGTCTGCTGCCGATGAATTTCAAGTTTTTGAAAATCCATTTTTTTTAACTGAAAAACAAGTTAAAAAATTAAAAGGTGAAATAAAAAAAGGAGCAAAACAACACGAGTTAATTTATTACACCAATCTATATGTTTTTAAAGAAAAGAAGATAGTTTTTAAAACATATTCACGAGATAAAATGGAGGACTATTTAATAGGGAAGAAAATAGATGTAAAATTTTTCAACTCTTATGTAAGTTATATTCCTATTCTTAAAATGTACTTAACTTATAATGGTAGTGATATTGATAATATAGATTTTAAACTAGATGAATTTACTGAAATAGACAAAAGAAAATACGGTTATATTTCTGTAAAGAAAGTTAAAGAGAGACACGAAAGAAATCCTTTAGCGGAAGCAATTATACGAAATCAACCTAAACCAGCTATAAAAGTAGGTTTTCATAAAGAAAGTGCTTTTTATTCTCCAGTATCTGATAGTATAAAACTACCTGAATTAAACGCTTTTGATTCTGCAAACGCATATTATGCAACGTTGTTTCACGAGTATATCCATGCTACAGGGGCTAAACATCGATTAAATAGAGAGTTTGGAAAAAAGTTTGGAGATAAGCAATATGCAAGAGAAGAGTTAATAGCAGAGATTGGTGCAATTTTTTTATGTACACAAGCTGGTATAATTTGGCAAACACACCAAAATCACGAAGCTTATTTAAACGGTTGGCTTTCTGTTCTTAATTATATTGAAAAGGATAGCACTTTAATTTTGCGAGCTTCAGCACAAGCGCAAAAAGCAGCGGATTATATGTTAAATATCCAGTCAGACGGTAACCCAAAGTTTTATAAAGAATTAGAAAAAGAAATTTCTAAACCAAAAGTAAAAGCTTTAGCTGGAAACATTGAGCCTGTAGAAATAGTAAAACAAGTTACTCAACAATTAGAAAGGTTTGAAAATCCAAGACCGATAACCCCACAAATAGAAATCGAGGAACAGGAGGAACACACAAACGAAATTCCAGTAAATCAAATATCAGAACAAAAGGAGGTCAAACCACAAATTACAACTACTTCTAATGCACCAATACCAATAAACCCATCTAATAAAAGGAGTTCATTAGCGCAAAAAAAGGTCGCTAGAGCTAATAAAAAACTTGAATATTATAATATTGATAATCCTGAGATAGCCAAATTACTAGGTGAGGTGGAAATTAAAGAAAAGGAAAGTGTGGTAATTACTCTTACGGGTGGACAGGGTTCTATGAAAACGCGTTGTGCTTTTAGGTTTATGAATACGTTTGGGCAAAAATATAAAATAGGTCATGTAAGTAAAGAAGAGCATCCTGAAAGCTCACTTTATTGGAATAAAGTAAATGAATATTTAGAAGGAGCAGCTTTAAATAATATTGATAATCCTGATATAAACACAGCAGAGCAGCTGGATAAAATCATAAAAGAAAATGATATTATTGTTATTGACAGTTTTGCTAAAATGCAAGAAATGTTCAAAGGTTTTGAAGTTGATAAAGACTTACGTCAAAAATATAATGGTAAACTTTTTATTGTTATTTTCCAACAAACCTCAGACGGAAAAATGCGAGGCGGTACAAAATCGCAGTACGACGCAGATATAGTATTATACACTGAAAAGTTTTCAGATTACAGAAATAACTATGTGTATGCCGATAAGAATCGCTATCAATCAGAAAATTTAGAGGATTTAAAGTACAATATTTTTTCAGGTAAGATAATAACTCCTGAAAAAGTTGAGGGAACAGAGGTAAAAGAAGCGGTTGTAAACGAATTATACTTTTAAATAAAAAGAGGGGATTCCCCCTCTTTTTATTCTTTATTGAATGTTATTGTATCAATGTACTCCCTATGGTAGTTTAAACTTATTAATTTAAAATGTTTAAAAACCTTATTAAATTCGTCTAGCTTTAATGGTATTTTAATCTTATCTACAGAAACGTTTCTTTCATCTTCGAGTATTTTTCTCTTCACACTCTCAAAATTTCCACCATAATGCTCTTTTTTAACTGCTAAAATAGCAATATCAATTATACCTATACTTCCTGTTATAGCTGAAAACTTTTCAATCTCAAAACCTATTGGGAAATATTCTGATAAATTCACATTATATTTTTCTAATAAAGTATCTAGAGTTTTACCTCCTTCATTAAATGTAACAGAAAAAACGCCTTTTTGGTCTTCATAATTTAAGGCTACAATACTTTCTAAATCTTTTTTCATTACTTAATTAATAGTTAATTTACAAACAAAACTAGTGATACTAAACTTTATACACAAGACTTCGTTTACCTATATTAAAAAATCACTTATAAGTAATAAAAAAGCTGATTCTATTTCTAATAGAATCAGCTTTTTTTAATTGTTGTTCAAATGTAAACAATAAGCATAAGTTACTGTTACCCTAGGATGACATCTTTTTTCATAATTGGTTGATTTAATATTATTATTTCGTGATAATAATAATCAAAGATAATACCAAAAGATGAATTATGCAAATAAATTATTATTTAACATCTAAATTATCTCCTGATTGAAATTTTTTATCAGTAATACAATCTTTTGAATTAAAATCTTCAGTGAAAACTTTGTTAAATCCAGATAAAGAGTGTTTTGCAATAATTGTTAATCGGATGAATGAAGATGAATCGTCCCATTTACTTAAAATGTCTTCTTCCGTTTTTATTCTTATGGCATGTAGGTTGTTGTCATCACTGGGGTTAGAGCTAGCAACATAAGCGCAAAAATGATCTGATAATTTTACATCTGTAGACCTTAAGTTTTTTCCTCCGAAATCTCCTACTGGTTTATGAAATGTACACTCAATATTAACATCATAAATTTCGGATTTAGTTTTGTTAACAAATTTAAAATAATACAGGGTATTACCGTCTTTTTCAACCTTGCTTATATATTTAGATATTTCAATTTTTGGTCTTTTTGAGCCTAAGAAAAATTTAATAAATACAATTGAAGCAATTATACTAGAAATTATTCCAAGAACTAACGAAACTATAATTTGTTCAGTCATTTTAATTTTTTAGTCCCCGAAAATAATAACTTTATGCTGAAGTTCAAAATAAAAGATAAAAACAACTAAAATACACTTTTATAGTTGTTAGGTATAAATAAAATTATTTTATTACAAATAATTTACAAAATAAAATATTTGTGTTTTTGTATCTGTTTGTATTTAAGTTTTTTATGTTTGTTTTGTAAAATGCCTTCTAAGCAGACGGTCACAGGTTCGAATCCTGTCGCGATCACAGGAAAACAAAGGCTTTCAGGAAACTGAAAGCCTTTCTTGTTTTTAAATTGCCCGAAAATTGCCCGATTTTTATAGTTAAGGAAAGTTTAGTATAATATACAAATCTAAAAAGCTGAATTTTTAACACGTTTTTTTTGGCTTTCCTAAGCATACCTAAAGGTCACAGGTTCGAGTCCTGTTCCTGCTACTAGTAAAATCAAGACTTCACATTCTTGTGAAGTCTTTTTTAATTTTAGAGGTACAACAAAAAATTTAACATGTTTTAATTTTTTTTATTAGTTAGTCAGGTTTCTAAGAGTTTTGAAACAATATAAATCTTCACCAAAATTATGCACAATTGATTTTTAATATCTATTTATATTTGCTTAATTAAAACGATAGAAGTTTGTGAAAATCATTTATTTGTACTGATTTTCATATATTTACAAACAGAATGAAACAAGTATTTCAAAAAATAACATCTTTTATAATGGCTATAGTAGTTTTATTTTCTACTTTGTCATTTACTTTAGATATGCATTATTGTGGAGATACTTTAGTAGATATTGCTATTTTCAAAAAAGCAGAGACTTGCGGAATGGAAATGCAAAAGTCTATTGCGAATAAAAATTGTTCTATTACAAAGAAAAACTGTTGTAGTGATAAACAAATGGCTATAGAGGGGCAAGATGAATTAAAATCATCGCCTACTTTACTTTCATTAGAGCAACAAGTTTTTGTAGCTTCATTTGTTTACTCTTACCTTAATCTTTTTGAAAGCGAAGAAATAGACAACGCTTTTTATAAAGATTATAGCCCTCCTTTGGTCATCAGGGATATCTATAAGCTTGACGAGACTTATTTAATTTGATTTTTAAACAATAGACTGTGCTATCCTATGAACACTATTCATTAGGGTACTTTTTTGTATGTGATATTTTCTAAATATCGATGTCTAAAGTTTAAAAATTAAAGCAATGCTAAACAAAAGCATAAAATTTCTAATAGAAAACAAACTCGTCGCCATATTACTTCTCATTCTGTTTTTAGGATGGGGAACCATAAATGCACCATTCAACTGGGAAACTGGTTTTTTACCAAGTAATCCTGTAGCCGTTGATGCTATTCCAGATATCGGAGAAAATCAACAAATAGTTTTTACTAAGTGGGCTGGTCGCTCTCCGCAAGATATAGAAGACCAAGTTACTTACCCATTAACCACATCGTTGTTAGGAATACCAGGTGTTAAAACTATCCGTAGCTCTTCTATGCTTGGTTTTTCTAGTATCTATATCATTTTTGAAGAAGATGTTGAGTTTTACTGGAGTCGTTCACGTATTCTCGAAAAACTCAACTCGCTACCAAGTAACTTATTACCCAATGATGTAAGTCCAACTTTAGGACCCGATGCCACAGGTTTGGGACAAGTATATTGGTACACATTAGAGGGTAGAGATAAAGACGGAAACGTAACAGGTGGATGGGATTTACACGAACTACGAAGCATACAAGATTACTATGTGAAATATGCTTTATCATCAGCAAGTGGTGTGTCAGAAGTGTCATCAATTGGTGGATATGTCCAAGAATATCAAATTGACGTTAATCCTGAATTAATGCGTCAATATAATATCAATTTACAACAGGTTGTAAAGGCTGTAAAACAGAGTAATCAAGATATTGGAGCACAAACCATAGAAATTAATCAGGTAGAATATTTAGTGCGTGGTTTGGGGTATGTAAAATCTATAAAAGATATAGAAAATGGAGTGGTTTCATCCGCCAATTATACACCAATAAAAATTAAAGATATAGCCAAAGTTTTCCTTGGGGCAAAAACACGTAGAGGTATTTTAGATAAAGAGGGTGCAGAAGTTGTAGGTGGTGTTGTAGTAGCCCGTTATGGTGCAAATCCGTTAGAGGTAATTAATAACACCAAAGAAAAAATAAAAGAGTTAAGTGCAGGTTTGCCTTCAAAAGTATTGGCAGATGGAACAACTTCGCAATTAACCATTGTGCCTTTTTACGACCGTTCAGAGCTTATACAAGAAACCTTAGGAACACTTAACGAAGCTCTGACTTTAGAAATACTTATTACCATTTTAGTAATTATTATAATGGTATATAATTTAAGAGCTTCCATATTAATTTCGAGTTTGTTACCTGTGGCAGTTTTAATGGTATTTATAGCCATGAAAGCCTTTGGTATTGATGCAAACATTGTAGCCTTATCTGGAATTGCCATTGCTATCGGAACCATGGTAGATGTGGGGGTAATTCTATCGGAAAATATTTTAAATCATTTAGAAAAAAGCAAAAACAACCTGCCAATTAATACAGTGGTTTACAATGCTACAGCCGAAGTTTCAGGTGCAATCGTTACCGCTGTAATGACTACTATTATTAGTTTTTTACCTGTATTTACTATGATTGGTGCAGAAGGTAAATTATTTAGTCCGTTGGCATTTACCAAAACCTTTGCTCTTATTATGGCATTGGTGGTAGCACTGTTTTTAATTCCGCCATTTGCAACTATCATTTTTAAACGAAGAAGTACTACTAAAAAATTCTCTTATGTCATCAATGCAGTACTAATAATCTTGGGGATTTTATCCATTTTCTTTGGGTATTGGTTAGGAATGCTTTTAATCGCTTTTGGAATTACTGGTATTTTAAAACTGCAGCAAAAAGTTTCAGATAAGCAGGTAAATCTTATCAATATTATTATTGCATCGGCAGCAATTGTATTTTTATTAGCGGAACATTGGAGACCATTAGGCGTAGGCAAAAGTTTATTGTTAAACCTATTGTTTGTAGCCATTATTTGTTTCGGATTGTTAGGCGCATTTTCGTTATTACGAAAATACTATGCTCAAATTTTACAATGGGCACTAGCCAACAAAATGCTCTTTTTAGCAATACCAACAACGATTACCATTCTCGGATTTTTAATATTCAAAAATACAGGTAAAGAGTTTATGCCCTCGTTAAATGAAGGCTCATTTTTACTAATGCCAACCTCAATGCCACATTCTGGAGTTGAAGAAAATAAACGCGTTTTACAACAGTTAGATATGGGTGTTGCTAGTATTCCTGAAATAAAAACAGTCGTTGGCAAAGCAGGACGAACCGATTCGGCATTAGATCCTGCTCCACTTTCAATGTATGAAAATGTAATTATTTACAAACCCGAATATGCACTTAATAGCAACGGCGAACGTCAACGTTATAAAGTAAATAACGACGGATTGTTTGTGTTGAAAAATGGAGAAACGGTTGCAAATCCAAACGCAACAGATGTTACTTCTAAGATTATATTCTCTGATGTTTCTACTGATGAATTAATAGAAGATAACGACGGTGAATTTTATCGAAACTGGCGACCTAACATTAAATCTACCGACGATATTTGGAATGAAATTGTAAAGGCTACTAAAATACCAGGTGTTACTTCTGCTCCAAAATTACAACCTATCGAAACCCGATTGGTAATGTTACAAACAGGTATGCGTGCACCAATGGGGATAAAAGTAAAAGGACAAAATTTAAAAGAAATCGAAGCCTTTGGTGTACAACTGGAAGACATTTTAAAAGATGTTACAGGGGTTAAAAAAGAAGCTGTCTTTGCTGATAGAATTGTAGGAAAGCCCTATTTATTAATTGATATTGACAGAGAAAAAATAGCACGTTATGGTATTTCTATTCAAGAGGTTCAAGATGTCTTAAAAGTTGCCGTTGGCGGTATGCCACTAACGCAAACCGTTGAGGGACGAGAGCGTTATGGAGTACGTGTACGTTATCCAAGAGAATTACGTACTACACCTGCTGATTTAAAACAAATTTATGTACCAATAAACAAAGGGAGTTCTGTGCCCTTAAGTGAATTAGCAACCATTCGCTACGAACAAGGTGCACAAGTGATTAAAAGTGAAGACACTTTTTTAATAGGGTATGTATTGTTTGATAAATTGAACGATTTTGCAGAGGTTACTGTAGTTGAAAATGCACAAAAAGCTATTCAACAAAAAATAGATAATGGTGAGCTTGTAGTTCCAAAAGGAATCAATTATCAGTTTACGGGAACTTATGAAAATCAGATACGAGCAGAGAAAACACTTTCGGTAGTGGTACCATTGGCACTATTAATCATTTTTATCATTTTATATTTCCAATTTCGTTCTACAACTACTTCTTTAATGGTGTTTACCGCAATTATTGTGGCTTTTGCAGGTGGATTTATTATGATGTGGCTTTATGGGCAATCGTGGTTTTTAAACTTTAGCGTTTTTGGGCAAAACATTCGAGAGCTGTTCCAAATGCACCCAATTAATTTAAGTGTGGCGGTTTGGGTAGGTTTTATTGCTTTGTTTGGTATTGCCACCGACGACGGCGTAGTAATGGCAACCTATTTAAAACAAACCTTTGCCAAAAACGAACCAACTACAAAAGCCGATATAAGAAAATCGGTTGTAGAAGCTGGTGAAAAACGTATTAGACCGTGTTTAATGACTACAGCAACAACTGTATTAGCATTGTTGCCTGTACTAACATCTACAGGACGAGGAAGTGATATCATGATACCTATGGCAATTCCTGCTTTTGGAGGTATGATAATCGATGTTACATCCTATTTTTTACTACCTGTTTTATACAGTTTACGAGAAGAATTTTTATTAAAAAGAAAGAAAAATAATGAAAACTAAAAGTATATTATCCGTACTATTTATTCTTGTTTTTAGTTGTTTTTCCAACGCTCAAGAATTACAATCACTTATAAATGAAGCATTAGCGAATAATCCTAAGATTCAAAAATTTGAACTGCAACATGCTATTGCTTCAGAAAAAGTAAACGAAGTCAATACATTACCCAATACACAATTTGGTGTAGGTTATTTTGCAAGCGAACCAGAAACACGAACTGGAGCACAACGCTTTAAAGTATCAGCAAAACAAATGCTTCCGTGGTTTGGTTCCATTACAGCACGAGAAAGCTATGTGAATTCTTTAGCAGATGCTAAATATGAAGACATTGTTATTGCTAAACGTCAATTGATTACAGACGTATCTCAATCGTATTATAAATTGTACACTATTCAGGCAAAACAAGATGTACTCACAAAGAATATCGAACTGCTTAAGACGTATGAAACCTTGGCATTGACTTCTGTAGAAGTAGGAAAAGCATCTGCCGTAGATGTACTGCGATTGCAAATGCGACAAAATGAACTGAAGCAGTTAAAACAAGTACTAACACAAAAGTATTTGGCAGAACAAACAGCACTCAACAAACTCTTAAATAGAGAAAGTACTACTGCTATTGATGTTGTAAAAGAGCTGACTATTCCTTTAGAGAAAAATGAGGTTGATGTTAATCAGTTAGCATTGCATCCAGAACTTAGTAAGTACGATAAATTGTACCAATCTGTTGAACAATCAGAACTATTAAACCAAAAAGAAAGTAGTCCGATGATTGGTTTTGGTTTAGATTATATCGCTGTTTCAGAACGTCCGAACATGAATTTTTCTGATAACGGAAAAGACATTGTAATGCCAATGGTATCTGTGTCTATTCCCATATTTAACAAGAAGCATAAATCTAAAACCAAACAAAATCAATTAATGCAAGAAGAGCTGTTGTCTCAAAAGCAAGAACGATTAAACAAACTAGAGACATTACTTTCTAAAGCGATAAATAACAGAATTGCTTCTAGAATTAGCTACAATACACAAACAAAAAATCTAAAACAAGCTAAAGATGCAGAGGAGATTTTAATTAAAAATTATGAAACAGGAACGATTGATTTTAATGATGTTTTAGACATTCAAGAATTGCAGTTAAAGTTTCAGATGAATCAAATAGAATCGATAAAAGACTACTTCGTACAAACAACTATTATTAACTATTTAAGTAACTAAAGACAAACATAATTTTTAAATCAAACAACAATGAAAAAAGTAAAATTAATCTTAGCAATTACATTAATGACATCTTTAAGTTTAACAGCCATGTCATGTAAGAATGGTACAAAAGAAAATACTGCTACTAATACAGAACATTCTGAGATGAATCATGATGAAATGAATGCTTCTACTGATAAGACAGTTTCTGATGCTCAAAACTCAACTGATGCTCAAAAAGTATTAACTGCTTATATGGCTCTTAAAGATGCTTTAGTAGCAACAAATGAATCTGCGGCAGCCAAAGCTGGTAAAACATTAGAAAACACATTAAAAGCATTTAAAGTGAACAACTATAGTGCAGAACAGCAGAAGGAATTAAAAGATATTATCGCTGATGCTACCGAACATGCTGAACATATTAGCAGAAGTGAAATTGGGCATCAACGTGAGCACTTTAAAGTATTGAGTAAGGATATTATAGATATGGTTGCCATAACAGGAACGGAGAATACTTTATATCAGCAGTTTTGTCCTATGTATGATGGAGGTGGTGCATGGTTAAGTATGGAAAAAAATGTAAAAAACCCTTACTATGGTAATAAAATGTTAACCTGCGGAAAGGTGCAAAAAGAAATTAACTAAATGAGAGTTGTAAAAATCATAGCACTTATTCTGTTGGTATGTTTTGTGGGTATACAATTTGTACCCACAAAACTAAACCAAAGTAGTATTGTACCCAAAAATGACTTTTTAATATTAAATAATACACCAAAAGAAATTGGAACAATATTACAAGTCTCGTGCTATGATTGTCACAGTAACAACACAAAATATCCTTGGTACAATAAAATTCAACCAATATCCTGGTTTATAGAAGATCATGTTGAAGAGGGAAAAGCAGAGTTAAATTTTAATGAGTGGGGTTCTCTTTCAAATCGAAGAAAAGTAAGTAAACTAAGGTCTATTATTAAACAGATTGAAAGTGATAAAATGCCTCTAGATTCTTACACTTTGATTCATAAGGAAGCTGAATTATCAGAATCTGAAAAGACCTTGGTTCTTGATTATATGAAAGAATTAAGAAAAAAATTAGAATAAAACTATTATTATGAAAATACTTAAATTAATTACACTAGTAACTATTTTGCTTACAAATGTCAATTTTACTAATGCACAGAATAGTAAGAATATGACAGATAAACAAGACGTTATCGAAGTAATGAAGTCATACAAAAACGCTTTACAAAACTTAACAACAAAAGGTACGTTTGAGTTGTTTACTGAAGATTCTGAAGTGTTTGAATCAGGCGGTGTAGAAGGTTCTTATGCACATTATATAGAGCATCATTTAGGTCCAGAATTAGGGCATTTTAAAAGCTTTACTTTTTCAGATTATGAAATTGATGTGAAAGTAGATGCACCCTATGCATTTACTACAGAAACATACATCTATACTATCGTCTTAAATCCAAATGATAAGGGCAATTCTCGAACTATTAAGAAAAAAGGTGTAGCAACTTCCATTCTAAAGAAAATGGATGGCAAATGGAAAATTATCAAAATACATTCTTCTTCAAGAAATAAAAAATAAGATCATATGAAACTACGTATTCTTTTTACTCTATTACTATATACGTTTCTTTTTGTTTCGTGTAAGCAAGAAGCAAAAGAGACCAAAGAAACTTTAGAGCAATCAAAAACTGAAACTTCATCAAAGTCTTCAAAAAAAGTATTAAGTCCACATACTTCTACTATGGCAATGATTGGTGATGCCCATATTCATATTGATTATTCCTCACCTGGAGTAAGAGATAGAATAATATTTGGAGGCTTATTAGCTTATGATAAAGTATGGCAAGCGGGAGCGCACATGGCAACATGGATAGAAACCAATAAAGATTTAACTATTCAAGGACAAGAACTACCCAAAGGCAAATATGGCTTTTTCACCATTCCATCAAAAGAAGAATGGATAATAATTTTCAATTCTAATTGGAACCAACACGGAAAAGATGATTATGATGAGAAGGATGATGTACTCCGTTTTAAGGTTAAACCTACTATCTCTGATAAAATAAAAGAACATTTAGAGTACAAAGTTAGTAAGATTAGTGGTGATGAAGGTAGTATTTCTCTAACTTGGGAAAAAGTAACTGTAAGTTTTGATTTTAAGGTAAAAGAATAAAAAATGGTTAACAGACACACAGCACAAAAAATTAGAAAAACTCATCGTTATTTGGGTGTTTTTATAGGTGTTCAGTTTCTATTTTGGACAATCAGTGGGCTTTATTTTAGTTGGACGAATATAGACGATATTCACGGGGACCAATTCAAGAATTTAGAGTATCAGCCTAAAACATTTAATAATCTCGTGAGCCCTTCTGAATTAAAAAATTCTGGAGGAATTAATACCATTGCTTTAAGAGATATTAATGGTGTTCCATTTTATTGGATAAACAAGAAACAATTATACAATGCTTTGGATGGTAGTCTAAAAGAAAATATTTCCGAAGAAGAAGCTTTGTACATAGCTAAAAACTACATGAAAGATGGCTTAAAAGTAGCTTCGATTGAAAAGATTAAAGAAGCAGGAAAACACCACGAATATAGAGAGCGATTATTACCTGCTTATGTAATTTCTTATGATACCGATGAAGAACTAAAAGCATATGTATCTGTTAAGGATGGAAAATTTCAAACCGTAAGGCATCGAAGTTGGCGATGGTTCGATTTTTTATGGATGACACATACAATGGATTATGAAGGTAGAGACAACTTCAATACACTCGTATTAAGAGCCTTTTCACTTTTAGGATTAATAACCGTATTAAGTGGATTTTTATTGTGGTATACATCTTCACCATCAGTTAGAAAATTATTAAAACGAATAAAAAAATAAAGATGAAAAAACACATAATCTATTTAGGAATATTATTAGCTGGTTTGCTATTTGGCTGGTTACTTTTTGGTGGTTCATCTGAAGGTAAAACAACTCATAATCATGATGAAACTACGGCTGCAAATCAACAATGGACTTGTTCTATGCATCCGCAAATTATGCAACCAGAACCTGGTGATTGCCCTATATGTGGTATGGATTTGATTCCTGCTGAAGCTGGAGCAGATGGATTACGTCCAGATGAATTTAAATTGTCAAAAAATGCTATGGCTTTGGCAAACGTACAAACCTCTGTTGTAGGAGATAGTGAGACAGAAGGAAATACCATAAAGTTGTCAGGAAAGATTGTAGAAAATGAAGAAGCGAATGCTGTGCAGGTCAGTTATTTTTCAGGAAGAATTGAACGATTAAATCTTAATTATGTAGGTGAAGAGGTACGTAAAGGACAGTTGCTAGCTACCATTTATTCTCCTGAATTATTTGCAGCACAACAAGAGTTGATTACCGCAGCGTCTCTAAAAGAATCACAACCTGCGTTATACCAAGCTGTACGTAGAAAATTAAAACTCTGGAAGCTTTCAGAAAAGCATATCAATCAAATTGAAAATTTAGGAAAAGTAAAAGAGAATTTTCCAGTATATGCAACAGTTTCAGGTACAGTTTCAGAAAAGTTGGTTGAAGAAGGAGCTGCTATAAAACAAGGACAACCTTTACTTAAAATAGCTAACTTAAATACTGTTTGGGCAAATTTTGATGTATATGAAAATCAAATCGATTTATTCAATAAAGGACAGGAAATTACCATAACGACGAATGCTTATCCAAATAAGAAGTTTAAAGCCAAAGTAGATTTTATAGATCCTGTTTTAAATACCAAAACCAGAACGGTAAGTCTAAGAGTTGTTTTAAAAAATTCAAAAGATGCTTTTAAACCAGGAATGTTTGTAGAAGGTAAAATTGAAGTTGAAAATCATGATAAGAAGGAATTACTATCGGTTCCTACTTCCGCTGTTTTATGGACTGGTGAACGTTCAGTAGTATATGTGAAAACAAGTTCTGACCAACCTGTATTTGAAATGCGTGAAGTAAAATTAGGCAATGAGATTGGAGAAAATTATGAAGTGATAAAAGGCTTGAAAAAAGGAGATGAAATTGTTACCAACGGTACATTTACTATTGATGCTGCGGCACAATTACAAGGTAAAAAATCGATGATGAACAATCAAAATACAATGGACGAACACGCAGGACATAGTATGAATGAAGCTGTTGAAAGAATAGAAGTATCTGCCAAATTTCAAAACCAACTAAAAAGTGTTTTCGAGAATTATATTCAATTAAAAGATGCTTTGGTAAAAGATGATGCTAATACTTCAAGTACATCAGCAACAACACTTCAATCTAGTTTAAACAAAGTAGATATGAAATTGTTGAAAGATAAGAGCGCACACAGTCATTGGATGCCGTTGGAGAAAGAAATTAAATCTGCTGCGAAATCCATTTCAAGTATTTCAGATATTAAAAAACAAAGAGATCACTTTAAGCATTTATCGACACATCTTACAAAAGCAATACAATTATTCGGTGTTAATACAAAAATATATCATCAATTCTGCCCTATGGCAAATAACAATAAAGGAGCTTATTGGTTAAGTCTTGAGGAAAAAGTATTAAACCCCTATTTCGGAGATGCGATGTTAAGGTGTGGAGAAGTTAAAGAAACAATAGAATAATAATTAATAAAATAAAGATAATGAAAAAAGTAATTTTAAGTGTAGCAGTAGTAGTTTCAATACTATTTACTAGCTGTAAAAACGAAGCAAAAAAAGAAACTAAGGATTCGCCTAAAATAGAAGCGGTTAAAACTATTGCAATGACCAATACTAGTTTTGGAGTTAGAGGAAACTGTGGTATGTGTAAAAACACCATAGAAAAAGCTGCTAATGGAGTAGCTGGTGTTACTAGTGCAGTTTGGGATAGAAACAAAAAGAAAATTGATGTGTCTTTTGATGAATCAAAGACTAACGTCATGGCAATTCATAATGCTATTGCCGTATCTGGTTATGATACTGAAAAAGTAGCAGGGAATGAAGAAGCATATAACGGCTTACCAGGATGTTGCAAATATGATCATAGTATGCAAATGAATCAATCTGGAGAGAACAGTTCTGATGACCATTCTAATCACGATCATTAAGAAAACATAGCTTCCGAAAATATATTTTAATGTTTTCGGAAGCAATCAATTAGATATCTAAAACAACAAAAATAATGAATACTATTCTTTACATAAAAAATATGGTGTGTCCTCGCTGTATTAAAGTTATTACTGATGAGTTAACTAAAAACCAGATAAATTTTGATGAGGTTAATTTGGGAAGTATTCATTTTAAAGAAACAGTAGACGAAACTACTCTACATCAAATAAAACAAATACTTAAAAAAGAAGGGTTTGAGATTTTAGAAAATAAGGATAGGCAACTTATAAATAAAATAAAATCAATTCTTATAGAACAAATTCATCATAGTAATACTAAAGTAACACAAAACATTTCTACAATATTAACAGATGCCATTGGTATGGATTATACTAATCTTAGTAAACTGTTTTCTGAAACTGAAAGGACAACTATTGAAAAATATATTATTTATCTAAAAATAGAAAAGGTTAAGGAGTTGCTAAAATATGGTGAGCTAAGTCTATCGCAAATATCCTACGATTTAAATTATAGCAGTCCTCAACATTTATCAAGACAATTTAAACAAGTTACAGGGCTAACCCCTACGCAATTTAAAGCTTTTGGTAAAAGAAATACACTTGATAAACTTAATAATGACACAGGTTTATAACTGTTTTCATTCTTTTCAGGTTGATTTAATGAAGATGTTATTATGAAAACGGTAATGATAAGTTTAGTTGTTTTTTTTTCATACAAGTTCCTTTTGCGTATATTATTTAGTCTTATAAATTATATAAAGAAACGAATAGAAAAAGAATCGAAATAATAAAAACAACCTTAGTCTTTAAAAAAATATAACGAAGTACAATTGATACAAATTAACCATAATTATACACGATAAAGGGTCTGTTTTATAAGAAATTCGTGAAACAGAATATTTAAAATATGAAATCAGTAGTTTTAAATTTAATAGCATTTCTTTTTGTAATTAATATAATAGCACAAGAAAAAATAATACCTGAAATTTCAGGAAATACGGTTATTTACCGCATTACCATAGACGAAAAAATGGTAAACTTCACAGGGAAAGAAGTTGAAGCAATGGCAGTAAACAATTCTATCCCTGCACCAACCTTGACTTTTACCGAAGGGCAAAACGCTGTTATCTACGTTACTAACAATATGAAGGTCGAAACCTCTGTGCATTGGCACGGATTGATTTTACCTAATTTTCAAGATGGTGTGCCGTATCTCAATTCGCCACCTATTCTTCCAGGGAAAACCCACAAATTCGAATTTCCACTTACACATTCAGGAACGTATTGGTATCATTCACACACAGGTTTACAAGAACAGCGAGGAGTATATGGTGCTATTATGATAAAGCCAAAAAAACAAAAACTCGATTACGATTATGATCTGACCTTGGTATTATCTGACTGGACAGATGAAAAGCCCTATAGTGTACTTAAAAACCTAAAACGAAATAATGAGTGGTATGCTATTAAACGTAAGACTAATGTTTCTTTAGCCAATGCCATTGCTAACAATGCGCTTGGCGCTCAATTAAAGTTATGGAGCAAGCGAATGCCAGGAGTAGATATTTCTGATGTGGCTTTCGAAGCATTTTTAATCAACGGAAAACCAGCACCTACTTATCCACAATTCAAAGCGGGTGATAAAGTACGTATTAGAATGGTTAACGCTTCGGCTGCTACCTATTTTTGGATTACCATTGGCGGAAAACAAATGCTTGTTGCTAGTGATGGTGTAGGTGTAGTTCCTGTTCATAGAGATAAGGTATTACATGCCATTGCAGAAACGTATGATTATATCGTAACAATTCCCGAAAGTGGCGCAATAGAAGTAAGAGCTACTGCTCAAGATGGTTCTGGATTCACATCTGCAATATTAGGGAGAGGTACTGTAGAAAAGGCTAAGGTATTGCCTCCTGTAGATTACATAAAGATGCTTAAACAAATGGGGAATATGAAGATGGGAGGAGCTATGAAAATGGATAAAAAAATGGCTATGAATAAAGATATGGAAATGGAAGAAGCACCTGTGCATAAAAAAGATTCGATGCCAAAAATGAAGATGAATGACAAGCATCAACATCATAAAATGGATATGATGAAATCAGATGCTACAAAAATGAAAGGAATGAATATGCAGATGAACAAGGAGTTTTCGTATGATTATTTAAAATCACCTGTAAAAACAACCATTCATTCCGAGTTGCCGACCAATGAAATCACACTTAATCTTACTGGAAATATGTTGCGTTATGTGTGGAGTTTAAATGGCAAAGTCCTTTCCGAAGTTGATAAAATAAAAATAAAACGAGGTGAAAAAACACGTATTACCCTTAATAACAAAACAATGATGCATCACCCAATGCATTTACACGGACATTTTTTTAGGGTTGTCAATTCCAATGGTGAATACTCACCATTAAAGCATACGGTAAATGTACCTCCAATGGGAAGCGTTACTATTGAGTTCGATGCCAATGAAACTGGGGATTGGTTTTTTCATTGTCATATCTTGTATCACGCCAAAGCTGGTATGGCACGTATTTTTAGTTATGGTGATCCGCGCGATCCTCGAATGGCAAACTATCCATTAAAACAACTTACCAAAGCAGATCAAAAAATCTATACTTGGGGAGAAACGACTGTTGCAAGTCATATGGCCTCATTAGAATTAGTAGCAACTAACACCTACAACCAATTTAATGTTGATGCACAATTTGGTTGGAATAAGAATTTGGAAGTTGGTGCGGATTATGAACGTTACCTCGGAATATTTTTTAGAGCATACATCGGAATAGAAGCCGAAAACGAAGTTGAAGATTCTTTAGATGAAATCACAACTGTTGGACGAGCTGGTGTACGTTGGTTATTACCTTGCTTTATTGATAGCGATTTAGGTATCGACACACAGCTACGTCCTCAAATTCAGTTTTCAACTGCAATTCCAATATTTAATCGCGTAGAGTTACAAGGAATGTGGCAAATGCAAGCCGATTTTGGTTGGAAAAATGACTTGCCAGCAGATACAAACTGGGAACGCGAATATGTTTGGAGTGTTGGTGCAGAGTATATCTTAGGACAGTACTTTTCATTATCAGTTAGTTATGATAATCGTTTTGGAGCTGGTGGCGGATTGACAGTTAGATTTTAAGCATCTTAAATTATGAAAGCAAAAAACAACCAAAAACTCTCTTTATTAGGTTCTGTTTCATTAGGAACAGGTGTTATGATTGGGGCAGGTATTTTTGTACTAATGGGACAAATTGCTGAACTTATTGGCGATTTGTTTCCTATTGCATTTATTGCAGGAGCTATTGTAGTTGCTTTTAGCTCTTATTCATACGTTAAATTTTCAAATGCTTTTCCATCTTCTGGTGGTGTTGCAAAATTTTTAACAAAGGCTTATGGCCCAGGAACGGCAGCCGGTTCATTTTCACTATTAATGTACGTGTCAATGGTAGTTGCCGAAAGTTTAGTTGCTGGTACTTTTGGTGCCTATACTTTACGGTTATTCCCAGAAGAATACGCAGGCTATGCATCTGTATTAGGTGTAATTCTTATTGCAGTTGCCTATATTGTAAATATTTCTGGAAATAAGATAATTGAAGCCACTGTTACCTTTACTGCAATTATTAAAGTAGCAGGTATTGCCTTATTGGCAATTTCTGGCTTGATTATTTCTGGTTTGCCAACCATTACAGGTAATTATACACCTGCCAACAGCCAATTGTTACCAGAAGGATTTAGTTTTATTGCTGCATTGGCTTTATCTATTTTAGCCTATAAAGGATTTACAACCATTACCAACCAGGGAGCAGACATAGAAAACCCACACAAAAATGTTGGACGCTCAATCATTATTTCCATACTAATCTGTACGATTATTTATGTAATCTTAGCACTTTCTGTGGCAGGAGGTCTAACAGTTGAAGAAATTATTGCTGCTAAAGACTATGCTTTGGCTGCAGCAGCGAAACCTGCTTTGGGCAAATGGGGTTCAATACTTACTATTTTTCTTGCAATTATTGCTACAGTTTCTGGAGTTATTGCTAGTGTCTATTCAGCTTCAAGAATGTTGGGGATGTTAAGCAAAATAAAACAAGTACCAGATTTAAACAGAGTAAAAAACCTTAAGAATACAGCTTTAATTTTTACGGTTTCTTTGGCGATACTGCTGACAATATTATTTGATTTAACAAGAATTGCTTCAATTGGAGCCATATTTTATTTAATAATGGACATAGCTATTCATTGGGGACTTTTCAGATATCTTAAAAAAGAAGTTCAATTTAATCCTAATATTCCAATTATCGCCATTTTAATGGATGTACTCGTTCTAGGAGCATTTATCTACATGAAATATTTAAACGACCCATTTGTACTTATGGTTGCTGGTATTGGGATTGTTTTGATTTTTCTTTTTCAATTTCTTTTTATGAAATCGCATACAGATGAACACGGAAATATGCATATGGAAATGGATATGGATGAACACGATATGATGAAAATGTAATATAGAAATAATAATAAAATACAAAGGGATGATTTTT
This sequence comes from Tenacibaculum sp. 190524A02b, assembly GCF_964036645.1. Lineage (NCBI taxonomy): Bacteria > Pseudomonadati > Bacteroidota > Flavobacteriia > Flavobacteriales > Flavobacteriaceae > Tenacibaculum > Tenacibaculum vairaonense. The sequence continues at coordinate 4,796,199 of NZ_OZ038525.1, forward strand.
AATCTGACTTAGTTTCAAGCATCTCAAACTTAATATCCAACAATTATGACGCATACTTATAAAATAACAAGAATGACCTGTAATGGTTGTAGAACTAAAGTTGAAAAAACCTTAAATAGTATTGAAGGCATTACAAGTGCACAAGTAAGTTTACCAGATAGCGCTACCATAGAAATGGAGCAACATGTTGCTACAGAAACTATGCAAGAAGTATTAGCTGAAGCAGGGAACTATACTATTGAAATGACACATCATACCCCTAAAAAAGAAGGAGAAAACAAAGGAGGCTCTTGTTGTGGTGGAAATGCTAAAGCTACTAAGTCGCATCAAAATAGAACAGAAGAAAAAGCTGCTTCATGTTGTAGTACTGGACACAGCACAAGAAAGCATCATCAACATGGTCATGAACACAATCACCCTACACCAACATTAGATCCAGAAGCTGCTGGAAAATATCATTGCCCTATGCATTGTGAAGGTTCTAAAGTGTATGATAAACCTGGTGATTGTCCCGTTTGCGGAATGAATTTGGAAAAAATTCCAGAGCTGATGCCTAAAAATGTACAGTTTACCTGTCCAATGCATCCAGAAATTGTTAAAGACGAGTTTGGTTCATGTCCAATTTGTGGTATGGATTTAGTACCAATGGAACACAGTGATAATGAAGAAGATGCTATTTATCAAAAACTACTTAAAAAGTTTAAAGTAGCGGTTGCTTTTACCATTCCTATTTTCATTATTGCCATGTCTGAAATGATATCTAACAATCCGTTATATAACATTTTAGATCAAAAAATGTGGAACTGGGTTCAGTTGGTATTATCCATTCCTGTTGTTTTTTATGCAACTTGGATGTTCTTTGAAAAAGCATGGAAGTCTATAAAAACACGGAATCTTAATATGTTTACCTTAATTGGTATTGGCGCAGGTATTGCGTGGGTATTTAGTGTGTTTGCTATGTTATTTTCAGATATTTTCCCAGCGCAATTTAAAACACCTCACGGTAATGTATTTGTATATTTTGAAGCTACTACAGTGATATTGACCTTAGTGTTATTAGGGCAATTACTGGAAGCAAGAGCACATAGTCAAACTAGTGGAGCAATTAAAGAACTACTAAAATTAGTTCCTTCAACAGCAACACTATTAGTAAATGGAGAAGAAAAAATTATTGCTATTGATAAAATTCAACAAGGTGATTTATTACGTGTAAAACCAGGAGAAAAGATTCCTGTTGATGGAGTAATTAACGAAGGGATAAGTAGTATTGATGAATCCATGATTACTGGAGAACCAATTCCTGCAGATAAAAAGCAAGGTGATAAAGTAAGCTCAGGAACTATTAATGGTACAAAATCTTTTGTGATGGAAGCCCAAAAAGTAGGTTCAGAAACCTTGTTATCTCAAATCATTACGATGGTAAATAGTGCGAGTCGTTCAAAAGCACCAATGCAAAAGTTAGCAGATAAAATCTCAAAATATTTTGTGCCAATTGTATTGGCGGTTGCTGTACTTACATTTATTGTTTGGGCTATTTTTGGACCTGAACCAACTTATGTATTTGCCTTTGTAAATGCCATAGCTGTGTTGATTATTGCGTGTCCTTGTGCCTTAGGATTAGCCACACCAATGTCTGTAATGGTTGGTGTTGGACGTGGAGCACAATCAGGTGTTTTGATTAAAAACGCTGAAGCTCTTGAAAAAATGGAGAAGGTTGATACCTTAATTGTAGATAAAACGGGAACCATTACTGAAGGGAAACCGTCTGTAGAAAAGGTTATATCAATTTCAGAAAAAATCTCTGAAACTGATTTAACTCAAAAGATAGCATCATTGAATCAATATAGTGAGCATCCATTAGCTGAAGCAGTAGTTAAATTCGCCAAAGAAAAAAACATTGAGGATGTTGATGTTCCAGATTTTGAAGCCGTAAAAGGTAAAGGAGTTATTGGAACAATAGACGGACAACTAGTTTCTTTAGGTAATGATAAATTGTTACATCAGTTTAATATTGAGCTTTCTAATAACTTGTTAGAACAAGCTAAAGCAGAGCAACAACAAGGTAAAACGGTTTCATACATTGCTATCGGTAAAGAAGCCGTTGGTTATGTTACTATTTTTGATGCCATTAAGAAAACAAGTGAGGAAGCTATTAAAACTTTACAAGCAAAAGGTATTGAAGTGATAATGCTTACAGGTGATAATAAAAATACCGCCCAAGCAGTTGCAGAAAAATTACAGCTAGAACATTTTAAAGCAGAATGCTTACCAGAGGATAAACTTAAAGAAATTGAGTTATTACAATCCCAAGGTAAAATTGTAGCAATGGCAGGAGATGGTATTAATGATGCACCAGCGTTGGCACAGTCTGATGTCGGAATAGCTATGGGAACAGGAACAGATGTTGCTATAGAAAGTGCCTCTATAACCTTAGTAAAAGGAGATTTACAAGGTATTGTAAAGGCTAAAAACTTAAGTCATAAAGTTGTACAAAATATCAAGCAAAATCTATTTTTTGCATTTATCTATAATGTTTTAGGTGTTCCTGTAGCTGCTGGGGTTTTATTTCCAATATTTGGAATATTATTATCGCCCATGATAGCCGCATTGGCTATGAGCTTTAGCTCTGTGTCTGTAATCGGGAATGCGTTGCGATTAAGGAATGTGAAGGTATAGTTTAGCGTGAAAAGAATATTAATAAGAACCTAATTAAAGTTTTTAATATCTAGTGAGTAATTTTTGCGGTCTTTCTAAACTGACGATCCCGTCTTCGATACAAATTTGAAAAAGCTGAGTTTTCATCCCCTGTTTATTTATTTATTCTAAAACATATCTAGAACAAATGACATTTTTAAGCATAGTTAAATTGATATAAAATAAGCATGTTGTTTTATGGTGGTTTATCTATAAATTAATTATAAATCTAACAACCCGAAGGTCGCTGGTTCGAGTCCAGCTCCCGCTACTAGTAGTAATAAGGCTTCGCAGAAATGTGAAGCCTTTTTTAATATCTTTCCTAAAACATATCTAAAACATTTAGCTATTTTATTCAAATGGGATCAAGGTCAAAAGTTGTGTTTAAATACTTTATTGGCATCAGATATTCGTAAATTTTTATTTTTAATGAATTCTTTAAAAAAACTTTTTAGTTTTGGGTTTAGCTTAGCTGCTATTTGAAAAGCAGTTCCAGCTTCTTCATTTTTATTATTGTAGACGTAAGTTATTCCCAATAGATACCATGTATGAGCATCTTTGTCATTCAATTTAATAGATTTTAAAAAAATCTTTTCAGCCATTTCATATTCTTTTTCATAAGTTAAAATCATACCAACAGATTTTAAGGCGTAATTATCATTCGGATTTATTTTTAATGACTTTGTAAAGTAAAATAATGAATTAATCATATTTTTCTCAAATAATAAAATACTTGCCAATTCATTATATTTTTTTATTAAATCTTTAGTTGGGTGATTTTTTATTGATTCTACAGCTAAAGAGAAGAATATTTTTGAGTTAGTTTCATCTTTTCTTTTTTTACAAACTAAATACATTAATACATTATAATGATATTCGAAACCCTTGTTTTCTTTCATTTTATTTAATGCTAAATAAGATTTATTAAACTCGTTTTTCTTGAAATGATAATTAGCTACAATCCAAAAAATTATATTATCTATATCTCCTTGTAATTTTCCATTTCTTATTGATTCCATAGAATTGATAGATGTCAAATTTGTTTCCATATTTTTGGGAATACCTAATGACAAACTAATCTCTGAAGAAATTGAATAGTTTATGGCAATTTTGGTTTCATCATTGATATTCTCTTCATAGTTACCCCAAATTATCATATTAGGTTTATATTCATCTAAAATGGGTTGAATATCAAATTCATCACTTGGTGGAGAATCAGTTTTCAAGAAAGCTATTTCGATATTAAGACTATCTCTCTTTCTTATCTTATTAAACCTACGTAAAAATTGATCTTCTATACTTGCTTTGCTATTAAGATTTGAAACTCTATCCCTATTAAAAGGCATAACCAATAATTTAAAAGTTGTTGAATCTTTAAATTCAAAACCATCAAATTTTTCATCAAACAATCCTTTTATCTGAATATCTGATTTAGGAATGAATGTTTTAATCAATAAAATAATTAGAATTAGCCCAGCTATTGCACCACCAAAAAATTTCAGGGAACGAAAATTTTTACTGCTTGATGTTTTAATATCTTCAGCAACGTTGTTTTGGTTTTGAATAATTTCTTTTTTTGATAGATCAATTTTTAACCCTAAATTATAACAAATGCGATTAATATTATCTTGAGTCGTTTGTAGATCTTCTAAAGAGTTTTTTACATTTAATTTATTAGAATTGAAGATTTTTTCTAAAATTTCAAATTGCTCTTTTTTGAAAGGGTGTTTTAAATAGTCAATTGTTTGATTTTTCAAATAATTAAGTTTTTCATCAAAAATTTCTATCTGGCTAATTATTTTTTCTTGATTCTGATTCAGTTCGTCTCTTAGAAAACTAAGGTTTTTATTTGAAATTAAATATTCATCTTTAAAAGTAGTTATTCCCTTTTGAATTTTGATAATTTCGTTATCTATCTTATGATTGTATTTTTCAAAATATTTTTTAAATATTTCAAACCCTTCATTGTTATTGTAAATAGGAATATTAGAGTCTAAAGAGAAAGGAGTTATTGCTACATTATTCTTTATAAATAAATCTTCTTGATTTTGTTCTAAGATAAGAAAGCAATCAGAAATACTTTTTCTTTTCTTAAAGCCCTCCCAGCCGCAATAACCGACGTATAAAGCCATGAAAGATAAGTTTCGATTATCTAAAAATGTTGTTGTTTTATGAATTACAAATCTTTCAAAAGTGTCTTCATCTGGAAGACACATGGCGAGAATTGCATTTTCGTTATCGATAACTTTGCCTTCTTTATCTTTAATTTTTAGGTAGCCAAATAATGCTTGGTAAATATCTTCTTTTAGATATGATGTTATATTAGCTTTAACTATCTCATAATTTTTGTTTTCATACTCATCATAATAAATTAAAAAAGACAGTAATCTTTTAACTTCATCAATAGCATCAGGTTTCTCTTCGCTTAAAGATTGATTGTTGTATTTAGATATTACTAATCTTCTAAGGTTTTCTATTTGCTGTTTTTTTAAAGATTTATTTGACAAAATAAATTTATTGTGTTCTAATTAAAAAAATGAGTGAAAAAGATAAGCAATATAATTTGAAATATATTCCTATTGTAGAAAATGGGACAAATCTATTTGAGGGAATACCTTGTCCTACTAAAGAAGTACATGATTTATTAGGAGTTGAAGGAGTAAATTCTATAAAACAAAAAATTAATACGGTTTTAAGTCAAAAAAAGGAAACAATAGAAACTGATAGCGAAGTGTTAGGACTACCGCCTTTAATATTATTTAAAGATATTCAAACAGATATTGTTTTTAAGGTAGGCTTAACTCTTCGAGATATATTAAAAAAACCAGCTTTAAACTATCGACATTTAAAAAGATGTGATTTTGAATTATATCAAACTAAACTTCATGATCATATACCAGAATTAATCATTCCTGAAAAATATAAGGTTGATAATTATGAATTATTGAATAACACAGATCATTATTTAATAAGAAAATTTATAAATGATGATAGCTGTATTTTTAATGAAAACTTCTCTGATACTATTTTAAAATAAGCCTTTCAGCTATTTGCGTTGCGTTTGCACTCTACTTGCATTAAATACTTTATATATCCTCTTTTTCTTTGCTGTAAGCAATACAGGAACAAATAAGCCTATATGCCTTTAAGAATAAATAATTCAGAATTCTGATTTGAGTATTAACCTGCTTCTAGTTGCAAATAGAACACAAAACCAAGATTCAAATATGAAGAACAAAGATTCACTATAAAAGTGAATAGAGTTCCTAAAGAGGAACTAAAAAAAACAGAAGTTTAATTAACCCTCCTAAGAATAAAAACTCTTGGGAGGTTTTAAAAACATAAATATTAAAATGAAAGAATATATAATAAATATCCTTCGAGGAACTAAAGGTGTAAAGAACCTTTTAATAGCATTTCTCAATACATTTTTAGGTATTTCAGCTAATGAAGCCTTTGAATACGCTAATAGTTTTATGAAGATTTTGGGATTACCACCTATTAAGGCAAAAACTGTAAGAATAGAAGAAACTATTTCAGATCTAAATGCAGCATATCATGATCGAGAGCTAGCCATTGTAAAAATGCGAGCAGAGTACAAAGATTTGTGTGCGACAAATCATGAGGTTGAACATCGTTATTACAATCATATAGCACTTGGTTGTTGTAAGTCGCAAAAGAAATCGGATGTAATACCTCCGATAACTTTTGAAGATGATACTGAAAAAGCTCCTTATAAATTGGATAAAGACGTAAACGATTTTAAGTATGCAAGTTACATTCCTAAAGTAAATACGCCAGAGGATATAGAACTTGTCAGATACCTAGATGAGAGCATTCACGATGGAGCTTGCCAAATTATGAGCGTTAATGAAAGCCAATTTAGAACGGGTAGTAGTATTAAACCATTACCAAAAGTAATCAGAGAAAAGCCAAAAGTGGCTTTACATGAGAATATCAAAGCCTATATGACAGGTTTTACAGTTCCATTTATTTGGATTTCACTTTTGCTTATTTATGTTGCAGAAGGAATTATTCTTCAGAATGTATTCCATAAGAATTTGGGATTTTCTGAACCTAAGTCTTTGTTATGTAGTACAATGATCGTTGGAGTGACCTATATTGTGAGTAGAGTTTTATTTGGATTGGTGCAGCGTTTATTAGAACGAACGAGAAAACATCCTATACTCATTGCAGTTTTTTCAATACTGTTTTTTGCTCAGATTTTTGGAGCTGGATTATTGACGAACTACAATATACGTAGAGATAAAGCCAAATCAGAGCTAAAATCTGAAATGTTACGACTTGGGCGTTTGGAATCTGCTTTGGAAGATTCCTATGATGTTGATCCAGAATTACAAGTTCAGACGACTAATCTGCGTTCAGAAATCAATGAACGTTCCATAAAGCTTAAAGAAGAACCTTCGTGGGTGTACTGGCTAAGTTATGCCTTAGTAGGACTGTTTAGTGTACTTACTTTATTTGCATCGTGCATCTTAAAAAATATTGCCGAACAAGGAAAGTATATAGCAAAACTGAGAAATACATTTCATAAGAATAATAGACGTATTCTGGAAATCGAAGAAACCTATGACAAGGAAGTAGAACGCTTACTAAGTGCCGGTGTAGAGAGAAAGCTCTTTAGATACCATCTAGCTCGTAAATATTTTATTGAAAAGCTACTAACGCAAGGTACTTCTTTAGATAAGCTTGCTTATCTAAAAGCTTACAGAAAGAAAAGCAATACACCATTCTCTGATGTACTAAACGGAAATGGAATTACTACTCATCACAAAACAATCAATACTAATTTTTAAAAATAACAGATATGAAAAATATAATAATGACCATCATACTAATTCTTGTACTACCACTTTCAGTGGTAGCGCAAGAAAGCTATACCCTTTTATTAGTCGATAAAAGTGGTTCAATGGAAGCGAAAAACGCAAAGCAAGACAGACATATTTACGAAGTGATAAAGCAGGCTTGTAAAGCAAAAAAAGCAACTGTAGAGGTGAAATTCGTAAATGAAGCAACAAACAGCTTGATGAACAAAAAAAACTTCTTTTTTGAACAACCTGTGTTTGATGCGGGGCTTTATTCTGATGATGAAGTAGATGTACAGAGACAGTTGTTTGGTAATAAAATCAAGAAAGCAAAAAAGAATTTTGCGAAGAAAGTGATTGCCTTTGTAAATAGTTATGACACGAGTGCAAAAATGACAGAATTACTATCTGGAATTGTCTCCATTGCTCGTTTAAATGCAAAGAATGCAAGTGTTTATTTTTATACAGATGCAGTAGAATCATCTCGTTTCAGAGATATGACTAGAAATAGCTTTAGTAATGAGAAACAAGCAGTTTTAGCTGCTCAATCAGATATAACCAAGCTAGGTAAAAAATTCGAGTTGCAAAAAACGTTGTCAGGAATTAAGCAAATACGATTTGTTGTTCCGATAAATATGGAAGCGAATAATAGCTTATTGCAATTCTTAGAGGTGTATTGGAAGGAAGTATATCGTTATGGATTTGGTTTTGAGAATGTAATTTTTGAAACACTATAACGATGAAGGAGCAACGATATTTAGTAGTAAGTGAAGGGGATTTACCTTCACTTGCTAAGCTCCTGATACAATACATTCAGGAATTCAAAGGAAACTCAAATGAGAAAGTATGGCTAACACAAAAGGAAGCAGAAAGCATGCTCAATTTAAAAACGTCAGCTATGGCGAATTTAAGGCACAGCGGAGTCATAGAATTTTCACAACCTACAAGAAAAGTAATACTCTATAAAAGGGAATCCCTTTTAAATTATTTGGAAAAACATTCAAAAAAACCTTTTTAGTTATGGAAAAATCACTGATAACAAAAGAAATGATTGCTTTTCAATTGGGTTTTAGGAGCTCTCTTTTATTGGGAGCAAACAAAGAAACGTTGGAAACTCTCATTCAAGAAATTTTGGAGTTTACCTGTGAGCCTAAAATTATGGAAGCATTCCATTTAGGAAAAACAAAAGGAACTCAAGAAAAAAGAGTAATCGAATACAACTTAAATTGTGAAGCCAAAGAACGAGAGGCTTTTATTAAGGAACTTGAACAAAAGAGTTTGAGCAGTATTAATTTTAAAAAATAAGAACCATGAAAAAATTTATATATAGAATAATCTGTGTTTTTTTTCTGGTATTTCAATCTTGTAGTACAGATGATGAAATTACCATTTATGTAGATCCAGCTTTATCTTCAACAATAGATAAAGAGAATTTAAAACAGTATTTCCGCCAAAACCTGGCGGAATACTTAACTGATGATATTTTTAGAGTAGAATTAAAGTTACTATCTAACAACACAGCATCTAAATCTAATTCTAAGGTTATTGTGTATGATCCGCCTGAATTTGATGAATCCATTGTTACTTACGAAGAAAAACCAACGCCCATAAAGATAGAACTGTATGAAAAGCAAGTAGAACAATATAAAAGAACGTTTATTAATAAATTAATAGATACACTTACTACTTTAGAATATAACTCAAAGGAATCTGGTATTGCCGAAATGATTGTTCCTTTAAGTAATAAGATTCAACATCCGCTTAAAACAATTGTTATTACAGACTTAGTACAAATGTCATCAGTAATTAATTTCAAAAATGACAATTTTACTAAAGAATCAGATGCCATAACGTTAGCCCAAAAGCACGTCTTAAAAATCAGAGAACACTATATTTTCCCAGAAAAAGTTATGTCTGGTGTTGAATTAAACTGTTTAATTGTTTCCAATGAAGATGAATATTCTCAATATTATCTAGAGCGATATTGGACAACGTATTTCAGGCAATTTGAAGTGGAAATCAACTTTCAGAAATTATGATGAAAGATTTAAGTAAAATAAAAGCTTTTATTGTAAACAGGTCAACCATTTCTTCAAGAATATCAGCCTATCGTCTTGGCTATCGTTGGGAGTTAATTGAAATATCAGATAAACAATTACTTGATAATTTGATTAAAGAAATTTTGAGACATAGTAAGAAACATGTTTTGAAAGCTTTTCATGAAGGTATGTCTCATGCCAAAAATGAAAAGAAGTTTCTTCTCAAAAATTCACCTAGCAAAACGGAAGCAGTTAGTAAAACCGAACAAATTCAAATTGATAAAGAAGTAGCAAAACTGCAAAAAGACAGAGAAGAAAAACAGCAACAAGAAAAAGACCAATCTAAAAGCCGTTAAAGAGGACAGAAAAGGGAGTGAATTCCACTCCCTTTTTTCACAGATGTATCGAACTATTACCCACTGTTCAGAAATTTTAAAATTTCTAGACACGGAATCTCTTATTCTAATTTCAGAGGAATTAGAAGTCTATGATATAACATGAATCACTTTGATTTTTTACAAGATGACGTTTGATAAGTATTTGTTACAGATCGGCGAGAGTGCGTGTACTGCTGAGCGCAGACTTGAACTCTATAATGAGTGGCGTAAGTCGAGATTACGAGTTAATCAGAAGAAGCGCCGTAAACACCAGAAAAGGCTAGAGCTATCATTTTCTTTGGAGCAATACGAAGCATTTAAAAAAGATGCTGAAAAGCTAAATATAAGTGTTACTAAGCTTATTCAACAGGTGGTTGATAAAGGCTATCATCAAGAAGTTTTTCTGATGGTATCTCACGAGCTAGTTCACAAAATTCACATTGATCTGATACGTATTGGAACAAACGTAAACACCCTTAGTTTTCATGCTAATGCAAGGAAACATAATGAACTCTATCGTTCAGATATGGAGAAATTAAAAAAAGAGTTTTATGCGTTGCAGAATTTGTATTTGAGCTTTTGTACACCTGTTTCATTAGAGAACTTTTTTCGTCAGGAGCAGTCTAAAAATCCTAGATTTTTAGATTATGCTCAGATGATACTTAATGCTATTAAAAAAGAACAAGATGTACATTAAACAGCTTCCTACCAGTAATCAACGGTTTGATAAGCTTATCAAGTATTTTCTGAAAGGTTACCAGGAGGGAGACCTTCAATTATTCAGAAATACAGGACTCGCTTCAACTCCTGAAGAATTGACCAAAGTGTATCTAGAAAATGCAGAACATAAGCACCACAGGTCTAAAAACCTTCGGCACTGTATCATGTCGTTTTCAAGTGAAGACAGCAATGTTTTAGCTGATAATCCAGCTATTCTGTATGACCTTGCTGATAAGTATTTGGAATTACGAGGCTATAATACTGATGCTTTAGTATATGGTGTCTTACATAAGCCAGATATAACTAAAGAAGATGGCATACAGCACTATCACTGGCATTTCTTGATTTCTACCAACAAAATCAGAAGTCGTCAAAGTACTCGTGTTTCTAAGGCTGATTATAAAAGACAGGATATTGAATTAGAGAATTATCAGCAAGAAAAGTATGGTGATTTAAAATCGTTGGTGTATACGCATCCAGACAGAACACAAGAGAAGAAGCCGAAACATACTGCTAAGATGGATCACAAGACTTTTATAGCCGACCTCTATAATACGGTAGCTGCTGAAGCTTCTAATTTCTCGGATCTGTGTAATCGTCTTGAAAAAGAACATCCAGAACTAACCCTTTATACCAATAAAAAAGGAGTTGTTGTTGGTGCGTGGTATAAGAACTGTAAATATAGGCTCAAAACCTATATGCAATCAGAGCGATACGAAATTTTACAAGAGCTAGAACAACTCAAAGCGATTCGTGATAAACAGAAAGAACGAGGTAGAACTCGTTAGTATTCATTTTTAAAAATAAAATTTATGTCATTTTACAATAAATTCTTTAGTATCAAACCTAATGAGGGATTGTATGGATCAGCTTCCTATCTTTCTCGTTGGGAACTAAGAACATTTTTCCATAGCAAATCATTGGGTATTTCCCTTGATGGGAAGAAACATTTAAAACCCCAATTTACCAAACTTAATACATTGGTAATTTGCCCTACTGGGGGAGGAAAATCGACTTTAATAAAGGGGAATATTCTTCAAAAAAGCATGAAATATCCACATAGTTTTTGGGTGATCGACCCTGCTTCGGATATTTACAGAGATACTCATAAATGGCTCGAAAAACAAGGGTTTATAACCAAAGTTATAAATCTTGATGATGCTTCAAAATCGTTAAAAATCAATATTCTTTTGATCGCTGCTAGAACGCCAAATGGTATAGAGGATTTAGCAAGTTTGTTTATTTTAATTCAGTATGACGGGGTAAACTCTGGTGATCCTTTCTGGCGAGATTCTGCACAGAATTTGTTAATACTTCTGATGAGGACGGTTGTTTCGAGTTCTCAAAATGAATATGCTAAAACCTTACATACGGTTTATATGCTTTTAAATTGGTTTAGTGTGGAACAAGAAAAACTCGATAGGTTTATTTTGACCCATTTAAGAAACAATCAGCGAATGAAAGACGAGTATAAATCGCTAATTGCGAACAGTTCAGAAAACAGCAAAGTACTTCTCAGTGTCGTAAGTACAGCGAAGTCTGCCATAGCAAAATTAGTAACCAATGAGACCATTTCAGAAATTATTAGTGATGATAATTTTGATATTGAGACGCTCCGTAAAATCCCACAAGGAATTTTTATACAGGTGCGCGAAGATCGATTGAATCACAGTGGTGTAAAAGCAATGCTCAGTATTCTCAACAAGTTTTTATTAGCACAATGTATGCGACTTCCAGAAAAGGGAGAACAGCAGTTGGACGTGCATGCGTATATTGATGAAGCAGGGGCTTTTTATCTTCAAAATCTCGATTCTTATATCGTTGTGATGCGTAAGCGGAATGTATCTATTATGTTGTTTTTACAGGATTTATTTCAACTAGATATGTATGGATTTGCTAAAAAGAAGATCATTGCTAGTAATTGTTTGAACAAGCTTATTTACCCAGCCGTATCTCCTGACGATGCTGCTTGGGCATCCAATTTAGTTGGAAACGAAACCAAAGAAATACTCGACCGTCCTGTGGGAATCCCACTCATTTCGGCACAGCAGATCAGAAATTTATCTCCTCATGAAATGTTATTTATCCATAAATCAAAGGCGGCAATACTAAAGCTTCGTCCATGGTACAAGCAGTGGAAACTTAAAAAAAGAACAGAATTATAAACGTTTAAAATTAAAAAATTATGTTACATACAATAATGACTATTATAGTAAACTTAATCGTAGGAATAGCAGTACTATCCATTTGGATTAGTATAGTATGCGCTGTGTTTAAGGTTGAAAATAAGTACCTTCCCTTTAAATCGTTCAAATTAGTAATTCCAGTAATTAAAAAAGTAGGGAAAGCAATTGCATATTTATCTAAAGTCCTTTTTAAATGGATCATTTTTACATTAGAACAGATCTGGTATTTCCTTGTTGAAATCACTAAGAAGCTATTTGATTTGTTCTATGATCCAAATGTTTAACAACTAAAAATAATAACGAGAGCCATGAAATTTTCTATGGCTCTTTTTTATGCATTCCAATGAAATAATCATAGTACTATTTTCCAATGCCTTTTGCTATAAATTCTTTGTCAAAGCTAATCTATACGGAAAATTACATGGATTTTCTCTAGAATTCCTCCATGTTTTATTTCCGCTTTTACGATTGCTGTAATGCCAAAGAATTATTCATCAAAATAACGGCATTATGGAAAATATTATAACTACTGATTATTTCGCAATTGGAGAAGTTAAATTATCCTATCAGAAAAAGAGTAACGTGATTTTTGAGAAAATTACAAGCTCACAATCAGCAGATACCTGTATTCGTACATTTTTTCCCAAAGAACAAATCATTTATCGTGAACATATGTATGCAATGTATTTAAACAACTCAAATAATGTACTTGGATATCAATTGTTAAGTGTTGGAGGGATTACATCTACCTTAGTTGATATTCGTGTGTTAATGCAAGGTGCGTTACTTACAAATTCTGTGGCTATAATATTATTTCATAACCATCCGTCCAATAAGTTGCAGCCATCAATCGCAGATAAAAACCTAACACAAAAAATAATTCGTTCAGCAGAGACGTTAGATTTAAAAGTATTGGATCATTTAATCATTACAGAAGATAGCTACTACAGTTTTGCAGATAATGGGGATATATAATATTCCCATTAAAAAAGAACCAGAGAGAAAATCTCCTTGGTTCTTTATAACTTGTATTGCTATGCAGTAACTTTTTTAATTTCTTTTTTTAATATAGGTTTATGTGATCTAATTAAATTATGAAGAGATAGCATACGCTTGGTTCTTTTCTTAAAATTAGCATGAGATTTTCTTATTTTTTGATGTGTTTGTTTTGCGATATATTTATTGACTAAATAATATAGAGCTGTTTCATCTCCTACATATCCGTTAGGATTTTTATGTGACCATTCTAGAATAATATTTAGCAAAAAAGGCTCTGCCTTATCCAGATGAATAACTGCTCCTTTACCCCAACAGGCAGATTCTGATTCATAATCTTTCATCATAAAAAGTTTTTGAGACATATCACCACTAATAAAGTTATGATGTAAGATTTTGAAATCTGCCCCTCCATAAAATGTAGTCATTTATAAAATGAAATAAAAAATAATAATTAAACCATCTATACCACGAATGAAACACTTGGAAGAATCTATTTTTTATTCAATTTTCTTTTGGTGAATTTGCTATAGTGGGTTTATAAGTGATGTCTATTTCCTTGTTTCTCTCAATGTATAAATTACCACAAGAAGCTTTAGATGAGCTTAAAAAACTATTTATGGATAATTACAATATTCAATTGACAGATAAACAATGTGAAGAGGAAGCGAAAGATTTATTGTATATATATGCTTTTTCTCAAGGAAAACTACATCTGTTAAGTCATTTCATTGACAATGAATAAAGTCTAGTTCAAAATATAGATGCTTCCCATATTTCAAATAGTATAAAACCCTCCAATAAAAAGAGGTGGTTCAGCCAATAAATATAACTGTTTGATTGGGAAGCCTGAACCATCTCTTTTTGTTTATTAACAATAAACTATATGCAGTCAATTAATCTTATGAATTATCGTATAGGTCGCTATGTTAGAAAATCTCAAGAAGATACAGGGAGACAAGTACAATCCATAGCATCTCAAGTAGATGTTCTTAAAGAAATAGAACAAAGAGAGGGGATAAAGGTTTTCAAGACATATAAAGATAATGCTTCTGCATATAAACCTAATAATAGAGATGGTTTTAATCAGTTGCTACAAGATATTAATGAGGGAAAGATTGATGGTATTTTATGTTGGAAGGCAGATAGGTTAGCTAGAAATCATATTGAGGGAGGAATTATTTTGCACTGTTTAGAAAAGGGTATTTTGAAATTTATTAAGACACCTTATAAAACATATCTTCCCACGGATAATATGGTTCCTTTATCTATAGAAATAGGAATGTCTAACCAATACAGTCGTGACTTATCAAATAATGTCAAAAGGGGAAATATGACTAAAATAAAAAATGGTGGTCATTGTCATGTTGCTCCACAAGGTTATATTAACAATAAGGTTGATAAGACTATTGAGATTGATCCTGAGCGGTTTGATACTGTAAGAAAACTTTGGGATTTAGCTCTTACAGGAGTTTACTCATTAAAGCAAATATGTACTATTGCTAATGACGATTGGGGGTTTAAAACAAGACCTAAAAAGAGGACAGGAAATGTTCCTTTAAGTGTTCGAACTCTTCATGGAATTTTTATTAACCCGTTTTATTACGGAAAAACACGCAATGGGAAAAATGAAGGAATTGGTAAACATAAAGCTATGGTCACCTATAACGAGTTTCAAAAAGTTCAATCACTACTTAAAAGTAAAGGGAGAAAATCAAAAACCAGTTGTAGTTTTACATATACCGGATTATTTCACTGTGGAGAATGTACTTGTTCTATAACTGCTGAAAAGAAAGTAAAATATAAATGTCCCAAATGTAAAAAAAGACATACAGCAAAACATCCTAAAGTCTGCTCTTGTGGCTATCAAATTACTTTGTCAACGATCAATAAAGGAAAATTTTATACTTATTATCATTGTTCTAAATCTAAGACTAAATGTTCTCAGAAATCAATAACATTAGATGTGTTAGAGAATGAAATTATTAGTTTTTTGGGGAAATTTGAAGTCAATGAAGATTTTATTCAATGGAGTAAAAAATGGCTTGAATTATTAAAGATAAATTCAATAAAGGAAAAACAAAGAGAAAACCTACTTAATGCACAGAAAATTGAGCGTTTGAAAAAGAAGAAAAGTAGACTTTTAGATATGCGCCTTAATGATGAGATTGATGAAGTTATTTTTAAAGAAAAGAATGGGCAGTTAGAAAAAGAAATAGAATGTATTGAATCTTTTAAAAAAGATGAGATTATTACTAGGTTTGAAGAAGAGCTAAGTTTTTTAGCAGGACTTAAAAAGCGTTTTGAAAACTATGCTCCAAAAGAGAGAAAAATACTTCTCAATAAAATATCTTCGAACCACTATCTAATGGGCAAAGAAGTCAATATGGAAGCGAAAAAAGTCTACTTGTCTATTTTAAATCTTAGAAAGCACAAAAACTTAAACTTCGAACCGCCAAAAAGCCAATCTACGAAAGACTTAAATGAGGGTCAAAAACAGTGTTATTACGCTTGGCTGGCCACACTGAAAGAATTTCGAACCACTTTGTAATATCATACCATAACCTTTAAAAAGACATAGAATTTATTTCTTTGGCTTTTTAGAGGTAAGACTTTCTTCGTAATAATTATCAGTTTTAGATTTTAGTTTTTAGGAATTCATAACAAAGAATCAGTACATACATTTCAAGGCTATCTCTTTCGGCTTTTAAAAGGTCAAATGTTTGCCTCTTTTTTCAAAAGAGTGTCCTTTTGACTTTTACGCCTTTGAGATGTGACGCTTGATGTATTTAACCTTAATTCTTTTTATTATGAATGCATCTCAAAACAAGAGTCTCGTAAAAAAACTTCAAGAAATTGCAAATAGTAATGCTAACTCTATTAGAAACTTTGTAGCCAAAGAAATATTAACTTGTCATCAAGATGAAGATGAAATACAATACTTCTTTGAAGGTCTATTTCAACATGGTTGCGTTTCAGGATGGGTTTATTCTCTTACCTATTACTCACAAACTCACAAATTCTACAATGAATATTATAATGAAATCGAATGCCTTCGACTTGATTACGAAGATTCTATAGGTCATCCACTTACTATTAAAGGCGACTTAAAAAATTTTCTAGCATGGTTTGCATTTGAAGAAACAGCATATCAGTTGGCGAATGAATTGGGACTCGAAATATAGTCCTTTATATTTTTATAGAGATCACTTTTAAAGTACATCCTTTTTGCCATTTCTAATTTTCCGTGTTGCTATAATTCAAAATTCAATAAAACATAGATAGAGTTTAAAAACTGTTATCAGCGGATACAAACAAATGCAAAGTTAGTTGCTCTGCCATCGCTTTTACAAGCCCAAGCCCTCCGGGAGAAGAAATATTTTTTGGCTTCGCATTCTCAAAATAATATTCCTTCTGGCTTGTCTCGTCCTACCCTGCAACATTTTAAGCATTGTGTTTGATACCGCTTCATAATAACAGCCTTCAAACACTTAAAAAATCATGTTTAATTTAAAATTTTTAGAATTATGGCAACAGCTACAGTAAAACAAAATGGAACAGCAAAAAAAGAAACAGCAACTGCTAAAAAAGCCGTTCAAGAAAAATTAGCAAAAGAAGCTACAGGACAAAAAACAACTCCAATTACCAAAGAGCAACCGAAACCTGTTGAAACTCCAGCTCCAGTAATTGACCTTCAATCAAAGTTAGATCGCTTTGAAAAGATGAAAGGCTTAGCTCAACAAAGAGAACGTTTAACCAGTACTTTAACCGAGTTAAATAAGTTTAAGTACAATCAAAGTGATTCTGCTCGATTTGAGATTATTGACTCTCAAAATTTAAGTTTCATGACGACAAACACCAATTTAATACATTTGGTAACAAACACTCTACGATCTACACTGCAAACTCGTAAAGCGGAGATCGAAGCGCAACTAATTGCCTTTGAAATCTAATCTCAGGTGTCGCCAATACACGAGTTAGAAACCCCGCTCTTTCAACGGGGTTTTGTTTTTTATTGGCATACTAATTGCTTAAAATAACTATATTTACAATCTATAATTTTTTAAAAAGATATATAAGAAAAAACATAATATCAACATATAAATAGAACAACATTAACGTGTTACTATTTCTCTAACTCGAAATCGCCAATTTTAAAATAGGAGAAAGAATAGTAAGACTGCATTACCTTTTTGGGTGTGCTTTCTATCTCTATTCCTATTCTCCGTGGTGTTTGGCGATACCTGAGTTAGTAGGGTTCATAATAGTATAGGGGCACACTTTTTTGTTGCCATTAATTCAACAAAAAAATCATCGCTTTTCGCTCCTAAAGGCAATAAAAATTCATCTTATGAAACAACAGTTTATTTGGGGGCTACTTTTAGCTTTCCTTTTTGTGACTCCACTAAAAGCACAAGAACAAACAACTACCCTAAGTTTTAACTCTGTATTAGATTTAAAGAGTAAGGATAGAAAAAGTAGTTTAACCTACAATGAATATCTTAATGTCGGTTATTATTACTTAAGAACAAACAAAAGTGACCAAGCGGAACGTTACTTTAAGTTGGCAAAAAAGAAAAGAATGTCATATTTCAAAAACTATCGTTCTTATAGGCGTACGAGTTTTACTAAAAGGATAGAAGCCATACAAAAGGAAGCAGATAGTTTAGCCAATCTATCTTATATTACTAATGTAAATTCAAAAATTCAAAAAGAAATAGACCTCTATAAATCAGTTACAAAAAAGTCGTTCGGAAAATTAATTACTCTAAAAGAAGAGGCACAACAGAAGAATAAAACATTAAATTTATATTTAGGGAGATGGAAAAAGAAAAGTGGAATTTTAAAGACTTTCATTTCAGAAAATCGTGATTTAATGAAACCAAAATCAGAATTTGAAACGAAAGAACAATATCAAGCTCGTAAGGATAAATACAAAAACTTAGAAAAAGAAGCTGCTAAAGAGATTAATCTAAAATTAGAAAAATTAGATACACCATTTAATGAGGCCTTAAAAGCTTGTTCTCTACAAAAAAGTAAAATTGATAAAAGAGCTAAAACCAATGAATTTATCAAAAAATATCCGCCAGTACTTAAAAAATATGCTGACTCAAGAATAAAAAAATTAACCTACAATGCCGAAAAACAAGAATTCACGTTAAGTATTGAGTTTAAAAAAGAAAATGATTTATATAGGTATAAAACAAAGAACTACACAATTTCAGTTCCTCAATCTGAAGCACAACAATTTAAAGAATCTCAGTTGAACAATCAATATTTCTTTTTCTTACAAGATTTAAGAGCTGTTATCTCTAATGGAAAGACATATACTATCAATCCTATAAATAGATGGTATATGAGATTAAACTGTGACAAAGAAATAGAAGAAGCTGTTTTACTTGTAAATAACACACCTGATACTAGAGACATAAAAACCTATTTAGAGAAAATCATTATTAGTAAACCGCCATTTTTAAAAGAGGCTAAGCGTTTACAACAATCTTATCTAGATGATTATACAAAAGGTGTACGAGCTGAAATCTCAATAATTTTTGATGAAAAAGGAAGCTACAAACATACAGTTGTTGAATACAAAAGAGGAAATAGATTAGTTACCGAGAATCTAAATAGGGATGGTTCAGACAAACAAGGTGGAGCAAAAAGAAGTCTTTTTTCTAGTGTGAATGAGATTATGAGAAAGCAGAATATTAAAATACAACCTCCAACAAAACAATGTGAGCCTCAAAGTTCTGTTTTCACTTTTGATTATATTCTTTCTAAAAGTTTGAATTAATAGTATCCGTTTAGGCATAACGATTTTCAAAGCTTCTTTAACAAGGGAGCTTTTTTTGTTATTTAGGACTAGTTAAATCTATAAAAATAAGGTTAAGCCACAAACGTTTCCATGAAAGAATGACAACTATAAAGAGGAAAGAAAGTTATATTCATACAATAATCACACAAGGTAAACTCGTAAAATACTCCCGTCAAAAGACTACGGCATAAAGCCATCTCTCATTCCTATGCTTGTTTATTCCGTTTCCTTTTGAGCTGAGATTTTAGCTTCCGTTTTGGCTATGCATAATTATTGTTTAATCTAAAATCATAAATTATGTATTTACAAAAATTAGAAAAAGACGAGATATTCGTCCCATCAGCTATTCGACCATTAAAAAGCCTTACTATGATGGAATCTCGTAAAGGGTTAGAAAATGTCATAATCTCTAATGGTAAGATTGTTAATGTTGTATCAAAACGCTATGGACACATACCAAATGAATTGTTTTTCAAAAAAGCCGAACAAATGCTTATTGATGCAAACCTAAAGTATCAAAAGCGCACAATTAACCGTGATGATCGCTCATTTGTAACCGATTTTATCATTGATGACACTAATCAATTTACACTGAAAAATAATCAGGATGCCATCCTACCAATGCTACGTTTTAAGAATTCCTATGATGGAAGCGAGAAAACATCTGGGCATTTTGGATTCTATCGCAAAGTATGCTCTAATGGCTTACATATTGCACAAGAGCAAATTGCGTTTTCCATCAAGCACAGTAGAAACAACACCCAGCTTATTATGCCAAAGCTCAACAATCTATTTTCTAAATTCCTAGATAATGAGTTTTACAGTATCGTACAAAAATTTGACCAGATGAAAGATTTTAAGCTTATTGATACAGAAGAATTTGTGAAAGCAGTTCTGGATCAAACAGAGCTATTTCGCTACGAATGCAGTGACAAGAATGATAATCCTTCTAAAAAAGCAAGAGAAGTACTTGAAATACTAGATTACGAATCTTTATTACTAGATGAACAACCTAATTTATGGCTTGGGTATAATGCTTTCAATTCAGTTTTACATGGTACGCTCAAAAAGACATTTTCACAACAGGAAAAACTCGACAAGCAATTGTTTGAGGAAATATATCAGATGGTTTAATTAGAAAATCTATCAAGAAAAATCCAGTGCCTTATGGTATTGGATTTTTTTATTTATTCATCTACTCTTTTTAAAAGAAATAAGGAACAGCTTTGCTGTAATTGTTGTGCGCTCTCTATTGAGTCGCGTGGGGCGATAGCTGACTTTATTATTTAGGAGGCTATCGGCAAGTAAGCGTACTACTGGATATCAGAGGGTAAACCCTTCTAAATCCAGTTTATCACGCAACTTGTGGGATAGTGCCTATCCTCAACCTACGCTTTAAAAAAGTATATGTATTAATGCAGTGCTCTAAAAATTTAATATGGATATCTAGTTTAATTTAGAAAAAACACTCGAAAAAAGAGACCTTAGAATTGAATATTTAATTGGGTAATATGAGTAGCGTTATTAGTAAACCTTATTGTTTTTAGTTTTGATGAATTTCAAAAGGAATACAAAAACAAATAGGTAGTAGAATAAGAGGATATTATAGACATATAATCTTCTTATTAAAATGGTTTATCGAGTTATCATGTTTTCCTATAAAACAAAGTATTTATATTCAGTGTTCTTAAAGTTTAACTTCTGTATTTTTTACAATACAGAAGTTCTAAAAGTTATTTAAATAATTTAATGGTTTCTTTTTGTTAAATCGGTTTTAAAAAACAGTTTCCGTTTTAATTTAACAGACCCAAGTAATTAGATAAATATTTCAATTGAAAAAATCGATATATACAATTATTATTTCTCTTTAGTATTGGTCTTCTTTAGTTGAAATTATTAAATCTCCGTTAAAAATAGCGTTTTCTATGGATATAATTTTAGATACGACTTCTCCATTTGTAATACTATTTTCCTTCAAATATAACTCTTCAGATTTAATTGTACCTTCCAATAATCCATTGTGAACTATTGACTTTCCTTTTAGGTTACCAATAATTTCTGCAGAAGCAGCAGTAATTATTTTCTTACAGGATATAATTTCTCCTTTCATTTTACCTTCAAATCTTATCGAATCAAAATCACTTTTAATTTTTCCATTAATTAAGGTATTTCTACTAAAAAGAGAATAACTGCATTCGTTTTTGTGCGGTTTCATTTTTTTTTAAAGAAGCTTACAGCTACTTCTCCTAAACATTCGGTAAAGAGTAAAGTTATTTCTCCTATTAACTTTAATAATGACTCTTCATTGGTTCCATTAATTTTGGAATCAGTCGATTTTTTTATAGGGGGATCTTCTATCTTGTTTGTGGGAACTCTCATTGTGTTTTCTTATAAATAATAGTTAAACCTTTTATTATTCATCAATTTCCTTGAGATTAATTATTCGATAAATTTTCTTCTGATTACTTATAGAATTCTCAATTATTTTATAGGTAATTATAAATTTAACTCCGTGATAATATTCTTTACTTAAATCGATTTTACTTACAACTTCGTTTGTTACTTGATTGAAAAATATAGTTTCTTTTTCTCCAGTTGCTTCTTCGGTAAATAAAAACTTATATTTATCGTCTTCAAAACCTAAATAGTATCCTGTTAACTGATCTTTGTTCTCTTGATTCTCTTGAGCTTTTGTAATTATCGAATTAAGTAGTAAAACAGATAAAAAAAGCATTTGAATTAGCTTGTTTTTCATATGAATAATAATTGTGAATTTATTTCTTAATAATTTCATAGTTTATATTAGTTAATATCTTTAAAGGAAAAACTTTAATTGTCTTACCATTATCAACATTAAAAGTTACAGCATCAACTTTCACTATTTCACCCTGAAATCCATCTATGATAATTTCTGTACCTATTTCGAGATTTTTTCTGCTGTATGAACCAGAAATAAAGCTTTCTAATATATTTCTTGATGCAAATCCAAAGGCTATTGCAAATGATAGAATAGTGGATGCTATAATTATGGTAAGGTTTTGATTGATTATTAATGTATCTACACCAATTTGATTCAAAGCGGTTATTACAACAAATATTAAGACTATATAAAAGGCCATTGAGCTTAATGCTTTTGATCCAGACATTTCTAATGAACTCATAGCTTTTAGGATAGTATGTTTAATAAAACGAGCAATGTATAACCCAATAATAACAATGATTATTCCACTCAAAAGCTTAGGTATATATCTAAATAGCTCACCAATTTCTTGTGATACTATTGTCCATCCAAGGACGTTAGATGATACTACTAAGAAGAATAAGACAACGATCCAGTAAGAAAATTTAGAAAACAATGCTATTATTTCTGTTTTACTTTTTTCTTCATATTTATTATCATCTATAGATAATACACTACCCATTTTAGTATTACCAAATTTTGTCAATAAAGCTGATATAATTTTACTTATTATTCTAGCAACAATAATACCTATACAAATTACTAGGAGTGCTGCGGCTATATTTGGTAGAGATTGTGTAATTTTCTCCCAAAGGCTATAAAAAGAGCTTTTGAAAACTTCAGGCCAGTTTGTTAGTTCATTTTTCATTTTATTTCCGTTTATTTTTGTTTGTTATTAAATAGTGATATCAGCGATTTTCCAAAGGTTATCGTAAAATGTTTAAAAATAGCTTCAACTAAAAAGACTTTTTCAACATGCCACATAACATCATCTTTTACAGATTTAGGCGTCTTTATTTTGGTATTTATATTTTTAAATCCTTTGTCCATAACTAATATTCTTTGTTTATAAGTATATTACAGATATTAATTAATTTTTCTCTGGTTCGTTTTAACCTCATTTTTACAGCAGATTCGCCAATACCTAATATTTCTGAAATTGTTCTGATGTTCATTTCGTCAATATATTTCATCATGATAATTGTTCTTTCTTCTATGTTTAGTTTTTCTAATCCTTTCTCAAGAATTTCAGAATAGAAATTATTAAAAACATTTTCATCTTCTTCATAATAAACTTTTAACGGTATATCTGAATCTTTAAAGAAATTCTTTTTCTCTTTCCTATATTCATCTATACAATATCTGTACGTTACAGTATATAGCCAAGAAGAAAAGTATTCCGTCTCCTTAATTGAGTGCAACTCATATAAAATTTTAATAAAAATATCTTGTGTTGCATCTTTAGCTCTATTTTCATCCTGAAAAAAGCGAAGGCATTTAGCATAAACACGATCAGTATATCTGTCATACAATTCACCAAAAGCGCTGACATCTTTTTTACTTAAAAACTTTTTAATTAAGTAGATATCTGATTTTTTTCGAGCGAACATAAGAGGTTGATTAATTTATTCTTTAGACGGGCAAAAACTGTATTGGTCACTTTATATTCTATTTTTTTCAATGAAGCATATTTACGCTGTGAATTGATGAATGTTTTCCAGCAACCCCAATTGCGGGTATTATAGCGACATAAGCTTCTAATCTTTTTGTAATAGGAAAACTAGATTCTTTTAATTTGCCTAACATGAGATCAATATTGAGTGAAATTGAAATATTTTTTTTATTTGCAGTAAAAAGACATTGGGTTTTTCCTAAATATTCATCCGAATTTTCAAATGCTATGGGGAAAACAAAACTATTGTTCCAGTTAGGAACTAATACAGGTGTATCTAGTTTTCCTTTTACATCATAAATAAAAGCATGTAGATAATATTCCATTTCTAATTGTAAGTCTATTTTATGACATTCAATTTCGATTTGGACATTGAGGTTAAATAATTTATTTCCTACTATTATTTCTTTAGGAATATTTGTTAATTGAACAGAATTTATTTTCGCCATAATATGAGTAAAAAGATGTTATTATAAGGACGATAATTGAATTGTTTGGTCACATAAAATTCATTAAGAGATATTGTTGTTTTTTAAAAAACCCACTCCAAGGAGTGGGTAGGGAATTGTAATGAAAAAGAAAATATTCTCTATTTTCAAATAGAGAAAAATGGTTGCCTTTTTTTAAAAAGCAGGGGAATCTCTTTTTAGACGATTAAATTATTATTTGGTCACACTTTAATTTTAAATATTGTGAGCTATTATTAAAATTTGGAATTAAACCTAATTTATTATTTAAAACCATTTCTTTTTTTTAAAAAATACAAGCATTGAAATTGTCACAATAATTATAATTCCCCACATATAAAAATATCCATATTCTAGTTTCAATTCAGGAACATTGTTAAAGTTAGTACCATATATACCTGCTATAAATGTTATTGGTATAAAGACTACAGAGAAAATAGTAAGAAGTTTCATAATTTCATTGAGTTTATAGTTAACATTTGTAGAATAGACGGTTAATTGTTCACTTAACATCATCTTATAATTTTCCAATGTTTCATATATTCTATTTATCAACTCATTAAGGTCATTATAAAATGGTTGTTCACGTTTTGTAATTAAGGGTGTTTTATAATTCTTAAAGTTATTAATTGTTTCACGAGCAGGTCTAATATTTTTTTTAAAATAATTAAGTTCTATTTTATTTTTATTAATGTCTTCTAGGACATTTTTGCTAGGATTAGATAAAATTCGATCTTCTAGTTCTTCTACATTTTCACCGAATATTTCTATTAAGTAATTATAGTTATCGATAATAACATCTAATAAGCAGTATTTTAAGTAACTGAGGTTATAACTTCTAATTCTACCTTTTTTATTCCTAATCCTTTCTCTAATTGGATCAAAAACATCTCCTTTTTTTTCTTGAAAAGTTAGTAATACATTTTTGGTTAAAAACATAGATAGCTGTTCAGAGTGTAATGTTTGATCTTTACCTAAGAACATCATTTTTATGACTGTAAAAATAAAATCATCCTCTATATCAGACTTTGATCGTACTCCAGTGTTAACAATATCTTCAATCAATAAAGAATGTATATCAAAGCGTTCACATATCATCTTAATCAATTCTACATCATGAATACCGTCTATATTAATCCATGCATTTTTATATTGGGATAGGTAACTAAAAATTTCTTCAATTTCTAATATTTCAATTTCTATAAATTGGTTATCATCAAAAGCAATTAGAGTAATATAAATATTATCCTGTTTTTGCGTACCTATAAATATTGGTTTGCCAGGGATTTCACTTTTATTCTTTTGACGGATAGTAAATCTCATTTAATTTATAATTTTTCTATCTTCTATTAGTTTCTGCAATTTAGCCAATAGAATTAATTCAGATTTGTTTTTACTATTATTTGCATTACAAATTTTATAACAGGTATCCAAGAGTTCAATATTAACTTCATTATTAAAAAAGCTGTTATTAGTTAAGAAAAAACTTTTAAAAAAATCATAAGCTTTTTCTGCTGATAAATTACCATTAATTAAATTTCTCATAGTTTCATAAATTAACTCTTCACTATTAAATCCATATTCATTTGTAGCCCATTCTTCTTTTATAGCCCAAACTATTTCCTTTTTTTCTTGAATAGTTATGGTTTTGTCAATCATAGAGAAAGAATAAAAAAGGTGGGTGATTGCGATATAAAAATCTTCATTAAAATTTAAACTTTTCATGACATTTCTGGTAAAATTAGTAAAGGTATTTTACTACTAAAAGTAACTTTTTTAATAACATCTTCGTTTAATAATTTATTAAAGAAATTATAATGATGATTGATGAGAACTAGTAATTGTCCGTTAGATTCTTCCACATATTTTTGAAGAGTGTATGATTCAGATTCTTCCCAGCTAAGCTTTTTATAATGAGTTTGTAAATCTTGTAATAATTCTCTTAGATTTACTTTATGAGTTCTTTGCTTATTTGTTAAAGCCTCTTCGATAGAAAGATTTACAATTTCCACATTGCAGCGTTTCATATTACTCAATCTAATTAATGGATGAAGTTCTGTTCTATTAAAAGGTCTTTTATAGTTTGTAGAAAGGATAATCCTGTCTATATTTTTATACTTATATTCTGTAGGAACTACCAATATAGGTGTATAGTCAATTGCTCTGATTATTTTAACTGTATTCGTTCCAATAAAGGTTTGCGCCAAACTTTTGGCGCCTTTTGTACCACATATCACCAAATCAATTTTCTCTTCTTTAATAGTTTCCTTTATGGCATTTGTTAAAGAGTTAGAATCGGCAATAGCATGATATGAAAAACCTTTATTTTCTCTATTGAGAATATCAACCAAATATTTCAATTCATCTTCAATTTCATCGTCCATTTGACTAAACCATTTCTCATTATATTCCTCACTTAATAAGTAAGATCTTTCGCCTATATAAACATCCAATAAAAAGATATTTATATTCTGTTCTGCAAAAAGTTTTTTAGTATAATTTAATGCATTAATTGCTGTTTCTGAGAAATCATAAGGAATTAAAATATTTTTCATTTGATTTATTTATTAAATAATACTTAATATTTTTTTGTAATCATCAAAATCTATATCTGCATTAAATATATTCAATGATTTTTTTATAATAGATTTAGCAGAGTCTTCACTAAATCCTAATTGAATTGCGTATCGTAGGACTAAATCACTTTCTTCTTTATCAATTCTATGATCAGAAAGAATGATTTTAAACAAATCTAACAAACGCTCAAGTCTATCATCTATATTGTTTTGAGGTATAATTGGATATTTGTTTGGAGTTTTTAGGACTTCTTTATATTCTTCCTCAGTTATATCCAATTTTTTAACAAACCGATTAATGATTAATTGTTCATCCGAGTTCAATTCACCATCTACTAATGCTATATTTAATATTGCAGAAAAGTGTGCCATATTGTTTCTATGAATACTTGATTCAAAAAGATCTATTATTCCCATTGTTTATTTTTTAGTTATTTACATAAAAATTTCACCTTTCTCTTTAAAGGTTTTAAATTCAATATGATAGTTGTTTGGATCCTGAACGAAAAACGAACTTTGTTCTCCATTTTGATCTTCAAAAAACGTTGTTTTAATAATTGTGTCAGTAGACCATCTATTTATTCTATCATAAATACTTTCCCAGTTTTCATAGTTTAGTATAATACCAAAATGAAATGTCGGTAATTGATTATCTTCTAAAACATAAAATGGGTATTGGAAAGTATATTCCTCTACTTTAACAAAAGTTAATTGCGTTCCGTATAGATTAAAATCTACCCATTTACTAGTAGATCTACCTATTTCTAGTCCTAATTCTTCCGTATAATACTGTAAGGTCTCATTTAGATCCTTACAAGGAAGGGATATGTGAAAGTTTAATTCCATAATTAAGTTAATTCTAAATCATCTAATCTTAAAACGATAAAATCTTCATCGTCTAAATCCTCCATAATTTCAGTATAGTACAATTGAAATTTTTTTCCTTTGAATTCTAATGTTCTTAAATCGTATTTTTCTAAAACTTTTTTATTTACTTCTTCAAAAACAATTTCATCATATTCATCATTTTGAGTATTTCTGAAATAATAGTACCCACTCTCGTGACGTAAAAACACTCCTTGAGTATTTGCATCTTGAAAAGAACTGTAATATCCCATCCGTAATGGTTTAAAAATATTCATTATCAAAATCGTTAAACGATTCTCTATCTTCGGAATAATCTTCTATAGTTTGATTAAGTTGTTTGTTAATCTTGACTAAGTAAATTGTATCCTCTGTTTTAACCTCTACAGCTTTTGTGGTTTGTCCTTGAGAGTTTTGAAAGGAAATAATATCTTCATACTCATATCCATCTGGATATTTTGCTACTAATAAATCTAATATATTAGTTGTTAGCTTACTATATTCAACAATAACTCTTTTCATTTTACATGTTTAAAAGATACGCAAAAATTAATGGAGCAACAATAGTGGCATCACTTTCAATAATGAATTTTGGAGTATCTATGTCTAGTTTACCCCAAGTGATTTTTTCATTAGGAACTGCTCCAGAATAAGAACCATAACTTGTTGTCGAATCTGAAATTTGACAGAAATAGCTCCAAAAAGGAGTGTTTTCTTGTTCCATATCTTGATAAAGCATTGGTACTACACAAATAGGAAAATCGCCAGCAATTCCTCCTCCAATTTGGAAAAAGCCAATTCCATTGTTCGAATTATTAGTATACCAATCTGCTAAAAAGGTCATGTATTCAATTCCACTTTTCATCGTAGAAGCTTTCAATTCTCCTTTTAAAACATAGGAAGCAAAAATATTTCCCATAGTAGAATCTTCCCATCCTGGAACTACCATTGGTAAATTCTTTTCAGCTGCAGCGTACATCCAAGAATCTTTAATATCTATTTCATAATATTCTTCTAATACTCCTGATAATAATAATTTGTACATAAATTCATGCGGAAAATAGCGTTCTCCATTTTTTTCAGCATCCTTCCAAATCTTTAAAATATGCTTTTGTAATCTTCGAAAAGCTTCTTCCTCTGGTATGCAAGTGTCTGTTACTCGGTTTAAGCCTTTTAATAATAAATCCCATTCATCTTGAGGCGTTAAATCACGATAGTTTGGAACTCTTTTATAATGAGAATGTGCCACTAAATTCATGATATCTTCCTCCAAATTGGCTCCTGTGCATGAAATAATGTGCACTTTGTCTTGACGAATCATTTCAGCAAAAATTTTTCCTAATTCCGCAGTACTCATAGCACCAGCTAAAGAAATTAACATTTTAGCTCCTTGCTCTAATTGAGTTTCGTAACCTTTGGCAGCATCTACTAACGATGCTGCATTAAAGTGTAAAAAGTATTTTTCTATAAAATTTGTAATTGGTTTGTTCATTTTTATAATATTTTTTCGATTAAAACTTGTACGATTTCAAATAAGATAAGAAGGATGATTATCCATTCTAGCATGCTACTATATTTATGATGGATGATATCACTAAATAGGTCTAAATTTTCTTTTATTACGTTTAGACTATTTTCAATACCCTGATGTCTTTTTGCAACATCCAGCTCATCTTTTAACTTGTAATCTAAAACTGACAGTTCTTTGTCACTCCAAGCTACTTCTGGTGAGTCAAATACAAACAAGTTTTCGGCTATGTTGTTTTTTAGATTTAAAGTTCTGCCTATAAACTTGCGCATTTTTGTTTTTGATAGTTTAAAGTTTCCTGTGTGCTCAAGCTGTCGAGAATACACCATGGTTTTCTCATGCAAATCAGAAGCCTTGTTCACATAATTCATTAGCGCTACTGATTGTGCCAAATTCAACATAATAATATGCGCTATATCATCATGGAGCTCTTTAATTTGTATACTTCCAAAATCAACTTCTATATCGTCATTTATGGTTATTTCATACTCTTCAGAAAGCATTGTTTCCATATTGTTTTTAGTTCCATTTAAATACTCTAAAACAGTTACTATTTCAAAATTCTCACAATTTAAAAACACTACACTGCCATAGTTTTTTAAGTAGATGTAAGATTCCTTATTTGTTTTATATAGAATAAAAGTATGCTCCCTTTTTAACAATTGATACTTGGAAAACCAATTTCGGATTCTACTCAGATCTATTTGAACTTCTAAATGATATGCTTTGACTAACATTTTTAATATTCTTCGTATTCGTCTTCTCTAAACTTAGAGATAGCTTTATGTTCCTTTTTGTCTTCTTCATCTTCATCTTCTTCGTTTAAGTAAAACTTATAGCTTAACATCTTGTAGTATAATTTGGCCATTAAAAAATCTGATGATTTATCAAGTTCATTGGGACATAGCTCTACAATATCAAATCCTACAACGTTTCTTTCTTCAAAAACGCGACGTAAAAAATCTAATGTTTCATACCAAAGTAATCCTCCTGGCTCTGGTGTTCCAGTACTAGGCATAATTGATGGGTCTAAAGCATCTAAATCAAATGTTATAAAGATATTATCAGTTAATTGATCTAGTACATCGTCAACCCAATCTTCATTTACAGCCATGTCATGTGCAAAGAAAACTTTTTCCATGTTCATTGAGGATTTTTCAGAGACGTCCATACTACGAATACCTACTTGTACTAAATTGGTGTTTTGACTTGCTTCATAAACTGCACAAGCATGATTACAAGTCGAACCTTCGTATTCTTTTCGTAAATCGGCATGAGCATCAATATGTAAAACAGAGATGTTATTAAAACATTCGTCAAAGGCACGGATAGTACCTATAGATATAGAATGTTCTCCACCAACAATAGTTACAAACTTCTTTTTATTAATGTATTTTTTTACTTCCGAATGTACTGCCTCTACCATCGCTTCTGGTGAAGAATTTTCAGTTATAGCTTCCGTTAAATACACTCCTTCCTTATATACTTCGCTATTGGTTTCGATATCGTATAATTCCATATTTTCTGATGCTTGTAAGAATGCATCAGGCCCTTTATCTGCACCTTTTTGCCAAGTACTAGTACCGTCATAAGGCACAGGAATAAGTACAATATTTGCTTTTTCTAACTTTGCGTATTGGTCTGGTATACCAGCGTAATTTTTCGTGTTCATTTTAGTTTTAATTGTTGTGTTATTACTCTTAAAATTTTCAGAATAACTAAACGTTTTAATACCCAAGAATTGATAAAAATTCTTCACTTTTTTGTTGATCTTTAAACAGTTTGGTTGTGAGCTTTCCATTTTCGTTTATGTCTATTAACACATGTTTTGGGTGTGGAATTAAACAGTGTTGTAATCCGCCAAAACCTCCAATAGTTTCCTGATAAGCTCCCGTGTTAAAAAAGCCCACATATAGTGGTTTTTCTTTCTCGTAAACAGGAAGGTAAATTGCGTTAGTGTGCTGCTCTGAATTGTAATAATCATCACTATCACATGTTAATCCACCTAGTAAAACTCGTTCATATTTATCATTCCATTTGTTCACAGGAAGCATAATAAATCGTTTATTAATAGCCCAAGTATCTGGCATTGTGGTAATAAAAGATGAATTGATCATGTTCCATCTTTCACGGTCGTTTTGCTTTTTTTGATACAATACTTCATAAATTGCTCCACTTGCTTCGCCTACTGTAAAGCTTCCAAACTCTGTGAAAATATGAGGAACATCAACTTTTGCTTCTTCACAAGCTTTGTTTATTTGGTTAATGATTTCATCTACCATATATTCATAATCATAGTCAAAAGCTAATGAGTTTTTAATTGGAAACCCTCCTCCAATATTTAAGCTGTCTAAGGATGGACATACTTTTTTTAAGTTGATGTATACTTTTAGACATTTTAATAACTCATTCCAATAATATGCGTTGTCTTTAATACCTGTATTGATAAAAAAGTGTAGCATTTTTAGTTCTACCTGTGGGTTATTAGCTATTTCACGTTCATAAAATGATACAATGTTTTTATAGCCAATACCCAGTCTGCTTGTATAAAACTCAAATTTTGGTTCTTCCTCTGAAGCGATACGAATACCAACTTTGAACTTGCTTTTTGTCTCATCTAATAGCAAGTTAAGTTCTTCATAATTATCAATAATTGGAATACAATTTGAATGTCCTCCGTCAATTAAACTGATAATGTTTGCTATATATTGATCTCGTTTAAAACCATTGCATAGCACATACGCGTTGTCTTTAAGTTTTCCTTCATTTTTTAGTGCTTTAACAATATCGATATCAAAAGCAGATGATGTTTCAATATGAATGTCATTTTTTAGTGCTTCGTCTAACACGTATTTAAAATGTGAACTTTTAGTACAGTAACTGTAATTATATGTTCCTTTATAATTGTGTTTTTCAATAGCATTTGAAAACCATTGTTTTGCACGGTTAATGTTTTCTGATATTTTAGGAAGGTAGGTAAACTTTAAAGGAGCCCCATACTGGTTTACTAATTCCATAATATCAATGTTGTGAAAAAATAAATTGTTTTTTTCTGTATGAAATTCCGCTTGAGGAAAATCAAATGTTTGCTCTATTAAATCTTTATATCTAGTATTCATTTTTTAGGTTTATTTTGCTTGAATTTCCTGTACGGACAGATAATTCAAAAAATGGTTTCGGCATATTGCTGAAACTTTTTTAAATGCATTGGAAACAAACGTTACTGCTACCTTGTAGCGAGTTTGTTATAAAAAAATAAAATGATACTTAGACTCGTAGTGCTAAACAACCACCGCACTGAATGTCAAAATTCAGTGGTAAAGAGTATTTTTTTGAAGATGAAGACACCTTAATTTTTTCGTTGTATTTTCCTAATACAAAACAACCTTTTGTCTTCTCATAAAAGTTGTTTACGAAATAAGCAAAACGTAACATTTAACTTATCTAATAAGATTGCGGTAAATGTAAACTATTTTTTAATACAAAAAACTTTTTTAATATTTTTTTTAAAAAAAATAACTAATTGGTTATTTGGGAGTTATTAATTCTATTCCTTTATATAAGATGATAATATTAGGAATAGTAATATGTTTATTGTCTTCAGGTAGAAAGAGTAGAGTATAAAAACCTGTAATATCTTTTACTTCACCTGTTAAATCATAATCTTTATCCAGAATTTTTATTGTATTTCCAATACGCATAGGATGATAAAAGAATAGAATAATACTTGCAGTTAGGTTTGATAACATTGACCATTGAGCAAAAAAACCTACCCCTAAAACAGCTAATATTGATGTAGCAAATACACCAAATTGTTTAAACTCAATTCCTAAAATTAATAAGAGTAGAAAAAATGAAGTAATAAGATAAAAGAGATAAAACAAATTAAGAATTAATTTTCTTCTATGTGGTTCTATTGAATTTTTAACAATATAGGATTTTGTTAATCTTTTTGTTAGGCTTATTACCGTAAATAAAGCTAATAATAGTATGGAAATTTGAATAACTATAGTGTACATTTTTTTGTATGCTTAAAAAACCTCATTCAATTTGAATGAGGTCTGTTTATAAAAATTATTCAACTAGTTTTAAAGATTCTAAGATTAACTCCATGGAGTAATCTTCATCATCTTCAGATTCGACTATTGAATAAATGATTTCGAATTTTTTACCTATTGTGATTTCTTCATCTAATTTAAATTCTATTATAAACTCCTTTTTAACTTTTTCGAAAGTGATAGTTTCTACCTCTCCATTGGTGTCAAAAGAAAAACTGTATCCCATTTCATCAAATCCTTCATATTTTCCAATTATTTTAATAGGATCAAGTGTATTATAATAAGTTAAGACAGAACTTGCCATTAATATTGAAGATAAAACAGCTATAAGCGTAAACTTTAAAAATTTAATATTCATTTCCTTTTAGTTTTTAATTAATAATAATAAATCTTGGAAATTAACCACAACAAGTCCAAGTTGCTTTTAGCAAAAATTAAACGATAATTATGCTCGTGGTTCAAAGGAAATGATGTTACATAAGCTTCAATTTTATATAATCAAAAATACTCTTTAATTTTAATATAATTAAAAAAAAATATTTAATTTTTTTTATGAAAATAATATTTTTCAATACGTGTTTAATTTGTTGGTTATTAAGGGTTTGAAGTGTGTTTAAATGTTTTTGGATTTTATATACAACTAATTGTTTTTTGGCGTATTATTGGAAAGATAAAATAATTAAATAAAACAAAATGAGAGAAGAAATTAAAGTTATATTACCAGGTACTTTTGAACCTGAGAATCACTGGTATGAAAAGTCGCTTAATGCAACTATACATCCAATGGTAAGCTATTTTTTAAATCTTTCAACGGATCGAATTGTAAAAAGATATTGTCATTTAAACCCAAAAGTTAACCCTGATGATTTAAATGAAATCTTAAGATATAAACCAAGACATTATCATTTATCTGGAGCTGATTTATTGCATGTAACTACAGAGAAAGGAAAAAGACAAATGGTGATTATTGAAAATAACTCTTGTCCGTCAGGTCAAAAAAATTTATGCCATTACTTAATGAGTTTGATGAGCAGGGAGGATATAAAAAGTTTATGGAACAAACGATTAAACCTTTATTGAAAAAGAAGGTTAATGATGCTGTGGCAGTTATTTATGATAAAAATTTTATGGAAGCCTCTGGTTATGCTCATGCAATGGCCGATGTATTAAAAAAAGAAGTTTTTCTAGTTCCTTTTTATAACCAATTAGATAAATCCCATATTGATACAAGTGGAGACTATATCCAATTAAAAATAGATGGTAGTTGGATAAAATTAGGGTTGGTTTTTAGATATTTAACTCAAAAACCATGGAATAGATTACCTATTAGTTCGAAAACAAAAATTATAAACCCGACAATAGTTTGTCTAGCAGGAGGTAGAAATAAAATGATAGCATCAAAAGCTTATTCATTCTTTAATGCTGAGCTGTTAAACAAAAATCTTAAAATTTTGACTCCGCATACCATTTGGGATGTGAATAAAAATGAAATTCCACTGTGGGTTAATAATATGGGAGGAAAGGCAGTTGTAAAAAATCCTTATAGCAATGCAGGACAAGGGGTATATACTATCGTTAATGAGAAGGAATTAACAGACTTTATGGAGCTTGATTTTGATTATGATAAATTTATAGTCCAAAGTTTAGTTGGGAATTATAATTGGAGTTCTGTTACTTCTGAAGGAAAGTTTTATCATGTTGGAACTGTTCCAAACCAAAAAGGGCAGTCTTATGTACTAGATTTTAGAATGATGATTCATGGCACAAAAGAAGGCTATAAACCACTATCTATTTATTCTAGACGAGCAAAATCCCCATTAAAAGATGTGTTAGAAGATGGGAAAGCGTCATGGGATATATTAGGAACTAATTTATCTTTTAAGAAAGAGAATGGAGATTGGGGGTCAGATACTAATAGATTGTTACTAATGGAAAGAAAAGAGTTTAACAATTTAGGGATAGGTATAGATGATTTGGTTGAAGCCTATATTCAAACAGTATTAACGTCTATAGCAATTGATAAAATGGCTATAAGGTTGATTAATACAAAAGGAGGTTTTAAGAGAAAGTTATTTAAGTCGTTAAATGATGATGAGCTATTAATTAAGGAAATTCTATAATGGCAAAAAAGTTTAAGAAAATACCTGTCATCAAAAGAATCAAGATAGATTCATATGAGAAAAACACATTATCATATAGATGGTTACATATAGTATCGAATGGTATTGGTCAGCCTATTTATGTTCCGATAATTGTTGGAAGAGGAGTAGAGGATGGACCAACACTTGGAATAACGGCTGTAGTCCATGGTAATGAATTAAATGGAATGCCAGTTATTCAGCGTCTATTTAACTCAATTGATTTGGAGAAACTATCAGGAACTATTATTGGTGTTCCTGTAGTTAATGTGCCTTCTATTTTAGTTAATGAACGACGTTTTATTGATGGAGAAGACTTAAATAGAATTATGCCTGGAAATAAAGAAGGGAATAGGAGTCAAGTTTATGCTAGTAGGGTTGTGAATAGAATAGTTAAAAATTTTGATTTTTTATTAGACCTACATACTGCAAGTTTTGGAAGAATTAATTCCTATTATATTAGAGCAGATTTATCTTCTAAAGTAGCTAAGCAGTTAGCGATGATTCAAAATCCTCAAATTATTTTAAATGCACCTCCGAAAGATGGAACTCTTCGAGGGGCGGCAGCAGATTTAGGTATTGATTCAATAACTGTTGAAGTAGGTGATCCAGATAAGTTTCAGAAGGGAATGATTCGATCTGGTTTAACAGGGGTTTATAATACATTATCTTTTTTAAATATGTATGATACCGAGATGGAAGAAGCTGAAACCCCTGCTATCATATGTAAAAAATCATATTGGATTTATAGCCACGTAGGAGGAGTTCTTCAAGTACATTCTCAACTAACTCAAAAACTTAAAAAAGGAGAATTAATAGCAACAGTTCGTGATGTGTTTGGTAGGGTTTTAAAAGAGTACTATGCTCCAGAAGATGGAATAGTTATAGGGAAAAGTATTAATCCAGTAGGGCAAACTGGTAGTCGAATAATACATTTAGGTATTTTGTCTTGATTAATTATAAGCCTATTAATTTTTTCTGTTTAAAAAGCAACTGACCTAGTAATATTATCATTATCCTCTTTTTCAAAGCTATCTAGGTATACTTGGGTAGTTTTAGAAGACTCATGTCCTAGCGCTTCAGAGATATACGAAATATTTGCTCCTGAATGTTTTAAGGCGGTTGCAAATGAATGTCTTAGAACATAAGAAGTTAAATTGGTGTCAATTTTAGCTAAAGATGCAATTTTCTTGAGGTTATTGTTAAAAATATCTCGACGACTTTCATAAAGAGTAATCTCTTTTTTCCCTAGTCCTAAAATTTGTTGTGGCAGAATAGGGAAGACCAATTCATTAGAATTTAGTTTTTTTCCTTGTGAGTAATATTGTAATATTTCCTTTGATTTACCTGCGATGACAATATCAAAATCTTTATGGTTTTTTGCTCTTTTATATTTTATACGGTCAAAATCGCCAATAATTTGATTCATTCTTAAATAAGCTAAATCTCGAAAATTAATGCCATTAGTATTAAACATAAAAATAGCTTGTTGCTGAGAATGCCATAAAGAAGTTTCTTTTTCTAAAGAATATTCAAATAAGGATTTGATTTGCTCTATATGAATAGCTCTTTTTTGTGTAGGTTGAGGTGTGCCTACAGTAAAATATTGAAACCCATAGTTTCCGTCTTTTGTAAGCTTATGGTCTTTTATTCCATGATTGATTACAGCACGTAAGCCTCTTAAATAAGCATTATATGAAGTATCTTTCATAGGTTTATTCATCATGTTTACTTTCCATTGTTCCAGTACTTTTCCAGTGATTTCAGCAAAAGTGATGTCTTCTTTAGGGCTTGAATATTTCCTAAATGCACTTAGAGCTTGTTTGTAAGATTTAGCTCTGCCATAAAGTTTTAATTTTTCATAATGCTCTACCAGAGTATTGCCATATTCAAAGAGTTTAATGGTTTTAATACCTTTAGGAGTCATTAAAAGCGTGCCTCCTTTTTCCTTGATTCTTTTATCTCGCTTTTCGGATTTTTCATCTAATATTCGTAAAGCAATAAAATCTCTTAATTGTTTACAACTCCAAGTTTTAATTTCATTTTCATAGTCTTCTAAAAGTGATTTGGCTGTCACAAGTTTTTTTAATAATTCATTATTGGTTCTTTTGGAATTAGGAAATTTACTATTTAGTTTATCTCCAGTCCATTGTTCAACTAACGCATACTTTTTTAGGTTAATCGGTAGGTGTTTTCCATCGTGTTCAACTTTAATCTTTATAGGGAAAGAACCATCTGTACGTTGATTATTTTTCTTTTTATCGAGAACTATTTTTACGGTAGCCATAATGAAAATTATTTCCATAAAGATATGAAAAAAATTGCCCGAAAATTGCCCGATTTTTTAGTTTTTATTTGATTTTATAAAATTCAATATGTCTTAAACCCCTTTGTTTATGAGGTTTTTTGTTTTTGTGTATTTCTATTTGGGTTGATAAAATCTGCCTTCTAAGCAGACGGTCACAGGTTCGAATCCTGTCGCGATCACAATAAGCCTTACTAGTTTTAGTAAGGCTTTTTTGTTGTAAAAATATTTACCTTCCATTTACAAATATTCCTTAGGTTAATAGTGTGCACTCCATAACAATTTTAATACCTTTGGTGGTATAAAATTTTCTAAATAATGATTAATACTTCTCAAAAAATACCTGTAACTATCATTACAGGTTTCTTAGGTTCAGGAAAAACTACATTAATTCATCAAATAGCCAAGAATGCTAATGGAAGACGTTTAGCTATTATAGTAAACGAGTTTGGAGAGTTAGGAATGGATGGAGAAATTCTAAAAGGTAATGATTGCGGATGTGAAGAAGAGAATATTTTAGAGTTGAGTAATGGTTGTCTTTGCTGTACTGTACAAGAAGAGTTTTTACCAACAATGCTTCAATTAATGGAACGTAAAGATCAAATTGATCATATTATTATAGAAACATCTGGATTAGCGTTACCAAAACCATTAGTAAGAGCATTTAATTGGCCAGATTTAAAACCACAAATAACGGTAGATGCTGTGGTAACTGTAGTAGATAGTGTAGGGCAAGCTACAGGAGAAATTTGTGATAGAGCAAGAGTGCAAGAGCAACGTTTAGCTGACGATAGTTTAGATCATGAATCTTCTATAGAAGAATTATTTGAAGATCAATTATCGTGCGCAGATTTAGTGATTATGACAAAATCAGATTTAATAGATGAAGAGAGCTTTATTAAAGTAAGAGAAGTTATCCAGAATAAAATAGGAAATCAAATTAAAATAATTTCAGGAGTAAAAGGAGATATTCCTGTTGATGTTTTATTAGGTTTAGATGCAAAATCTGAAGATTTTATTGAAGAAAAGCATTCGCATCATGAAGCACATCACCACCATCACGATCACGACCATGACCACCACCACGATCATGATCATGATGAAACAATAAACTCGTTAGTTATAGAAGTAAAAGTACCACATACACCAAAGCAATTAATAAAAGCTTTAGAGCGTTTAGTTTCGGAATTTGAAATCTATAGAATTAAAGGAATTATTGAAGTTCCTAATAAACCAATGCGTATGATAGTGCAAGGTGTGGCAAGTAGGTTTGAAAATTACTTTGATAGAAAATGGAAAGAAGGAGAAGTGAGAGGTACACGATTGGTTATTATTGGTGAAAAGTTAGAAGAAACTAGTTTAATAAAAGCTTTAGAAGAAAAGTTAACCGTTACAGCATAACAGATGAAGATATATACACGAAAAGGAGATGCAGGAAAAACAGGAGTTTTTGGAGGAAAAAGAGCCTATAAAAATTCAGCAAGAATAGAATGTATTGGAACTTTAGATGAAGTAAACTCAACAATAGGTTTATTAAGAGCTAAATTAGGACAAGAACATGAGTGGCAAGCAAATTTGCATCGTATTCAAAAAGATATGATGGATATGATGTCGCATTTAGCACGTCCATCAGATTCAAAAAAAGAAAATCCAAACCCAAAACCAATAGATGGGGCAGTTTTTTGTGAAGAATGGTTAGATGCCTTAGAAGCTAGTATAAGTTCTCCTTCAGATTATTTTATTTTACCTGGGGGAAATGAGATTTCAGCGTTATGTCATGTATGTAGAACACAAATACGTAGAGGAGAACGAAGTTTAGTTACTTTAATGCTTGAAGATCCAGATAGTGTAGAGGAATATGTAATGGCGTACATCAATAGATTATCAGATTTATTTTTTACGATGGCAAGAGCTGAAATGGATAAAGAAGGAGTAGCAGAGGAAAAATGGCAATTATTTTTATACAAACGCAAAAAGAAGAAAGCTGAGTAATTATGGTATATGGCGTGGCATTAGGTCCAGGAGATCCTGAATTACTAACCATAAAGGCATTGAGAGTTTTAAAGGA
Organism: Tenacibaculum sp. 190524A02b; assembly: GCF_964036645.1. Lineage (NCBI taxonomy): Bacteria > Pseudomonadati > Bacteroidota > Flavobacteriia > Flavobacteriales > Flavobacteriaceae > Tenacibaculum > Tenacibaculum vairaonense. The sequence goes on from NZ_OZ038525.1 coordinate 4,836,268, forward strand.
AAGTGACGTAATATTTTACCCAGGATCTTCATATCAAGGTAGGAAGAAAAGTTATGTATATCCTTTGTTAAAATACCATCAGTTGGAAAATAAAGATCTTAGAGGGTTTTATTTAGAAATGTCAGATGATAGATCTCAGTCAAAAAGGGTGTATGCTTTAACTGCATCTGAAATACAAGAATTAGTAAATCAAGGTAAAAAAGTAGCTGTAGTATGTGAAGGTGATCTTAGTTTATATGCCTCGTTTTCTTACGTTTTAGAACATTTGAAAAAGCTAAATATTCCTGTAGAATTAATCCCAGGAATTAATTCTTTTAGCTTAGGAGCTGCTAAACATCAAACCCATTTAAGTCTTTTAAATGATAAAATAGCAGTAGTTCCTAGGGTAAAATCAATAGAAGAAATTGAAAATTACTTTGTTAAAGTTGACACGCTCATATTGATGAAAGTAAAAACAAGTTGGCAATATTTTTATAAACAATTGACACAGCAAACTTGGCAGTTTTATTATTGTGAGCGCTTAGGAACGAATCAAGAATATATTACCACTAATATACAAGAAATATCAGAGAGAGAAATTCCATATTTCTCTCTCTTAATTATAAAAAAGAATCGTACGAATGATTAAAGTTGTAGGACTAGGACCTGGACATGAGCAATATATTATTCCAATGGCATCTGAAGCAGTTTCAAAAGCTACTGTAATTATTGGATATCATTATTATTTTCAATTTATAGAACACTTAATTAATCCAAACGCTGTTTGTATAGGAAAAGAGTTAAGTGAAGAAGAGAAAAGAGCAGACATAGCAATTGAATATGCACAAAAAGGAGAGAATGTGGTGGTTATTGGTTCTGGAGATGCTAGTATTTATGCCATGGCTTCTATTGTATATCAGAAAGTAGCAGAACAAGAACTAGAGTTGGAAGTTGAGACGGTTCCTGGAATTTCAGCTTTTATTACTGCAGGAAGTAAGTTAGGCGCTATTCTAGGTCACGATTTTTGTTGTATCTCATTGTCTGATTTAATGACTCCATGGACGACTATTGAGAAAAGAATCATAGCTGCAGCACAAGGAGATTTTGTTACAGGTTTATATAACCCAAGAAGTAAAAAGAGGTATTGGCAGTTACAAGCGTTAAAAGATATTTATTTAAAATATCGTTCTGATGCTACACCTGTAGCTATCTGTAAGCAGTTAGGTAGAACGGAAGAAAATATTACACTAACAACATTAGGAGAGCTAAATATTGATGAGGTAGATATGTTTAGTGTGGTATTAATAGGGAACAGTCAAACATTTAGATACAAAAAAAACTTAATAACACCCAGAGGTTACTTGAATAGAAAACCAGAAACAGGACAGGAAATTCAAGAAGCAAGCTTTAGAGAAATTATCGAAAATCTACCAACTCATAATTTTGATAACGATCATTTATGGGCGGCAATTCGTTGTATTCATACTTCGGGAGATTTTGAGTATATCAATTACATAGAAACTTCCAAAGGAGCTATTGAAAAATGGAATGATTACCTGAAAGGTGGAGGTGTTATTGTAACGGATGTAACTATGGTAAAAGCAGGAATAACCAAAGCTTTTACAGGCAAATATAATAATCAGGTAGTTTGTATGCTTAATGAAAAAGAAACCCTTGAGTTAGCAACTAAAGAAGGTTTAACACGTTCACAAGCGGGGATTAAATTAGCAGCACAAAAATATCCAAATGCATTATTTGTCATAGGAAACGCACCAACGGCATTAATTGAAATTGTAGATCAAGTCCATGAAGGAACCATAAACCCTGTAGGGATTGTTGGTGCACCAGTAGGGTTCATAAATGTTATAGAATCCAAAGAGCGATTAAAAATGCAAAAAGAAATTTCATTTGCATTGATTACAGAACGTAGAGGAGGAAGTAATTTTGCAGCTGCAATAGTGAATGCAGCATTTACATTAGAGGAAGTAGAAAAATTAGAATCGATTTAAGGGATGCAAGAGGAATTGCAACGATTTTTTACAGAAGGAGAACAAGAAATATTAGAAGAAATATTGTTATACCGAAGAGATGTTAGAGGGAATTATTTTAAGAAAGATATTATATCAGAAGAAAATATAAACCGAATTTTACAAGCTGCATTATCTGCGCCATCGGTAGGATTTTCACAGCCTTGGGAGTTTGTTTTAATTCGTGATATAAAAACAAAGCAAGCAGTTAAAAATTCTTTTCAAGAAGAAAATGAAAAAGCGATTCTACAATTTAAAGATAAAAAACAACAAGAATATATTCGATTAAAATTAGAAGGAATAACAGAAGCTCCTTTGAATATGGCAGTTTTTTATAAACCTAAAAACGAACCTGTTTTAGGTCAGACAAGTATGCCAAATATGGGAAAGTATAGTGTTGTTTGTGCCATTCAAAATATGTGGTTAATGGCACGTGCTTTAAATATAGGGATGGGTTGGGTAAGTATTTTGGATCCTGAAAAGGTAAAAAACATATTAAATGCTCCAAAAGAAAATCAGTTAATAGGTTATTTATGTTTCGGTTATACGGATATGTTTTACAATAAACCTGAACTAGAAATTAAAAAGTGGGATTATAAAAAATTTCAAGACGAAGTAGTTATTCAAGAAAAGTATGTCCAATGAGTTTTAATTCATTAAACGCTAAAAAAAATAGATGACGTTTTTTGTAATTGGTATAGGAAATAAGCAATCAATATTTTCAGAAGAACAAAAGGAGCTTATTCAAAGCACTACTGTTTTTAGTGGTGGTAAACGTCATTTAGAATTGGTAAAAAATGTGCTTCCTGAAAATTATCAATGGATTTTTATTCAGAGTCCTATGGAAACTGTTTTTAAGGAATATGAACAGGCAAATACAAGAATTGTTGTTTTTGCTTCAGGAAATCCATTGTTTTATGGTTTTTCAAATACACTTAAAAATAAATATCCATCTATAGAAATTTATACGGAACCTTATTTTAGTTCCATTCAAGTATTAGCCAATAAAACGAATACAAATAGTAATGAGCTGATTACAGTTAGTGTGCATGGTAGAACATGGAAAGCATTAGATATAGCCTTAATAAATCAAAAATCATTAATAGGTGTATTAACAGATAGAATTAAAAGCCCAAAAGCAATTGCTGAAAGATTATTGAATTATGGTTATACCAATTATGAAATAAGTATTGGCGAAGATTTAGAAGGAGAATATGAAAAGGTTCAAACAATAACCTTAGAAGAAGCTTTAAATAAAGAATATCACAAATTAAACTGTGTATTGCTTCATCAAAAAGAAAAAAGAAAAGAATATTTCGGAATAAAAGATGGTGATTTTTTAGGGTTAAAAGGCAGACCTAAAATGATTACTAAAATGCCCATTCGTTTAACCAGTTTACATTTATTAGATGTGTTAAATAGAAATGTATTTTGGGATATAGGGTTTTGTACAGGTTCTATTTCTGTAGAAGCAAAACTTAAAAATCCGAATTTAGATATTATAGCATTTGAAAAGCGATTAGAATGTGAGAGTATTTTAATGGAAAATCAAAAAAGATTCGGAGCATTGGGAATAACATCAGTTATCGGTGATTTTTTTAAGCAAGATTTAAAACAGTATCCAAAGCCAGACACTATTTTTATAGGAGGGCATGGTGGAAAACTCAAAGAGATGCTAATAGTATTAGATGAGGTAATTTCTCCCAATACTATAATTGTGATAAACACAGTAAAAGAAACAAGTAATAATTCGTTTAAAGAAAGCTGCAAAAACTTAGCTTGGGAATTGGTAGAAGAGTTAAATTTAACCTTAGATTTGCACAACCCTATATGCTTATTAAAAGCTATTAAATTATAAGGGAGAAAATATGACAGAACAAGTTTTAAAAGTAGCAATAGTTAGCTTTACAGATAATGGTTTGGAAATAGCCAAAGTGCTACAAAATGAATTTTATAGAAGTAGGATATTCACTACTAGATCTATAGAAGAAACTAAAGAGATGAAGCGTATTAGTTCAGCTTCAGAACTAATGGAAACTTCCTTTCAAAAATATGATGCTTGGTTGTTTATAGGAGCTTTAGGAATTTGTGTTAGAAGCATTGCACCTTTTATTCAGGATAAAAATACTGACCCAGCGGTGGTAAATATTGATGATCAAGGAAAACACGTACAATCTGTTTTAAGCGGTCATATTGGAAAAGCTAATGACTTAACTAAACAAATTAGTAGAATATTACAAGCAATTCCCGTGATATCTACCTCAAGCGATTTACAAAAATTATGGAGTTTAGATACATTAGCAGAACAGTTCGCATGGAAAACTAGAAGCTCCGTTGAACTGAATAAAATCATTTCCTTATTTGTAAATAGAAAACCAACAGCTTTGGTTTTAAAAGTTAAAGATAAAGGAACTGAGTTTTTAGAAAAATCATGCCCAGATTTTGTTACTATTTATTACAGAATAGAAGATGTAGACATTACTGAGTATAACTTGTTATTGTATGTAGGTTATGAACTGTTAGACTCTAAAATACCATCATTAGCTTTTTATCCAAAATGTATCGCATTAGGAAGTGGATGTTCAAAAGATATAGAGCCGCCATTATTTGAAATGGTTTTGCAGGATGAGTTACAAAAACAAAATATAGCATTTGAAAGTATATATGCATTAGGTTCGGCAGATATAAAGTCGGAAGAACAAGCATATTTAGACTTTGCATTAAAATACGAACTTCCTTTTGTTACCTATACAGGTGAGGAATTGAATAATGTTGAGGTAGCCAATCCGTCGGAAGTAGTAAAGAAAAAAGTAGGAGTTTATGGAGTTTCAGAAGCTTCAGTTGCACTTATTGCAGATTCAAATGAATGGCTTGTAGAAAAAACAAAAGCTACTACAGAATCTGGTAAAAAGTTTACCTATGCACTATCACTAGTATCCGATTTTGAACGTAAACCAAGTATTGCTATTGTAGGAGCTGGTTCTGGAGATCCTGAATTGTTGACATTAAAAGGAAGAGCAATATTAGAAGTCGCAGATTGTATTTTATATGCAGGTAGCTTAGTTCCAGAAGAATTAACGCATATGGCCAAAGAAGGAGCTTTAGTACGTAATTCTGCTTCGATGACTTTAGAAGAGCAAATAGAAATTATAGATACTTATTATACACAAGGAAAGAAAATTGTCCGTTTACATTCTGGTGATCCGTCTATATACGGAGCGATTCAAGAGCAAATGACCATTTTTGATGCCAAAGGATATGATTACTATATTGTACCAGGGATTTCTTCTTTTCAAGCAGCAGCAGCCTATTTAAAATCTGAATTTACAATTCCTGAAGTAGCACAAACCATTATTTTAACAAGAGGAGAAGGAAATACACCAACACCAGAACATGAAAAAATTGCAGATATGGCAAAGTTACGTGCTACGATGTGTATATTTTTAAGCGCTGGTATTGCTAAAAAAGTGCAAGCAGAATTATTAGAACATTATCCAGAAGAAACACCATTAGCAGTATTGTATAGAGTGAGTTGGAAAGACGAACAAGTTTGGACAGGAAAGCTTACAGAACTTACTGAGATAATTAAAGAAAATAAATTAACAAGAACAGTATTAATAGTTGTTGGAGAAGCAGTTGGAGCACGTAAAAATCGTTCTTGGTTGTATGACGATAATTGGCATCATATTTTTAGAAAGAAACAAAAAATAACCCAATAAAATAAAAAGACAAATGCTTTTAGTTTTTGAAAGTATTTGTCTTTTATAATATACATTAAAAAGTATACGATATTCACCTTAATTAGGTTATAAGTTTATATAGTTTGTTTTATTAGCTTCTTTAATTACTTTTTCTTCTTGTGTTAATGTTTTGTTGTTGGGAGCTAATGACCAGTCTATTTCCAACCCATTTTTTTTACCTTCTTTTCTAGATTCTTTTTTCATCATTTTCAATTCTTTTTTTTTAGCGCGTTTTTTTTCTTTTTCTTTTTTATTAAAAGTTATTTGAGATTTTGAAGCCATAAATTATTTTTTAGTTAATAAAAATCCTGATAGTTTATTAAAATAAAGTAGGTTAACAGAACCTTGTTTTTAAAAAAAATATTCAGGAATATAAGTATAGAACTTAATAAAGTTTATTGAGGTGTTCTAAATGTAATTTTACGAGATGTAAAAACTACTTTATTAAGTATATAAAGTGGCAAAACTATGTTTTAACAATTTTGCCACTTTTAAGGTTAGGTTAAAAACTATATAACTTCTACGTTAACAGCATTTAATCCTTTTTTTCCTCGCTCAGTCTGGTATTTAACCTTATCGTTCTCTCTAATTTCGTCAATTAAACCAGAATTATGAACAAAAATATCTTCACCAGTTGATGATGTAATAAATCCAAATCCTTTTGATTCGTTGAAAAACTTTACTGTGCCTTCTTGCATCGTACTAAATTTTAAATTATAAATATTGTTTTGTTAAAGGAGAACTACTATAAACTTATATAGAACCATTAATATTAATAATTATATAGCAGTTAAAATGTTTTTAAACACTTAAAAAAATAAAGTAATGATGAAATAAAAAAGGCAAGAAGAGAATAAAACTCAAAAAACTAATTACTAAAATACTACCCTAAAATTGAAAGGTCGTTCTACTTGAACGATGCAAAGGTACAATATTATTTATAAATAGGAACTATAACTATAGAATAACAGAGAAGAAATGAAAGAGATTTAGACTTTCAAAGTGAAAAAATAAGTTATTTAATAATGGTTTTGTTTCTTTGTTGTAGACAATATAAAATGATTATGATTCTAGTTTTTGGAGGAACTACAGAAGGAAAACAAGTAGCTTCATTTTTAGATGAACTATTATTACCTTATTATTATTCAACTAAAACAGAAGTATCTTTTATAGGAAAGGGAGTTCCAATTTTTGGAGAAATGACAACTAAAAAAATAGAGGAGTTTTGTCATGAGAAAAAAATAACACATATCATTAATGCTTCACATCCCTTTGCAGTTGAATTACATGAGACAGTTGCTTCAATAGAAACTGAAATATCGTTAATTCGTTTTGAACGTGAGTTTACAAAACGAATATCCCATAAATTAGTAACCTATGTAAATTCTTTTGAAGAAGCAATATCTCTTTTTAAAGAAAAAAAATACCATTCTTTATTAGCACTTTCAGGGGTTCAAACTATAAAAAGATTAGCACCATATTGGAAATCAAAGAAGACTTGGTTTCGAATTTTAGATAAGAATAGTTCACGAGCTATAGCGAGTCAAGCAAATTTTCCATTAAACCAGCTATTGTATGGGTATCCTCAAAATGTAAAAGAAGAAGTTTTGTTATATAAAGGGTTAGCTCCAGAGGTAATATTTACTAAAGAAAGCGGGGTTAACGGAAAACTAGATCAAAAGATTTCAGCAGCAATGGAAACTCAAATTCCAATCGTTATTTTAAAAAAGCCTTTGTTGTCAAATAGGTATCTTTGTATGAATTCTATAGAAGAATTAAATAAAAAGATTACTGAATATATTGAGTGATTTACAAGAAATACCCGATAAACCTCTTCGGAAGGGCTATACAACAGGAGCTTGTGCTACAGCTTGTGTAAAAGGAGCTTTATTAGGACTAATTTCTCAGAGAGTACAAGAAAAAGTTACAGTACTACTACCTGTAGGAGAAATGGCAACGTTTTACTTAAAAGATGCTATAATTTCTGAAAGTAAAAGTGCTATTACAACTATTAAAGATGCTGGAGATGATCCAGATGTTACACATTTAGCTGAAATTACAGCAACAGTAGAATTCAATGATACAAAAGATATTATTTTTAAAAAAGGAGAAGGAGTGGGATTAATAACCTTACCTGGATTAGAAATAGGAGTTGGAGAACCCGCTATTAACCCTGTTCCTAGAAAAATGATGACTACAGTTTGTAATAAAATTTTATCAGATTTTAACCTTATAGATAAAGGAGTCACTATTACAATTTCGGTAAAAGATGGGGAAAAACTAGCCAAAAGAACTTTAAATAGTCGTTTAGGAATTTTACACGGAATTTCCATTTTAGGAACATCAGGTATTGTAACTCCATTTTCTGCTGCGTCTTATATTGCGAGTATTCAACAAGGGATAGACGTTGCTTTAGCCAATAATGAAACTAAATTATTAATTAATTCTGGAGCAAGAAGTGAAAAAGCACTTCGAAGTATATTTCCTAGTTTTCCTGAAGTAGCTTGTATTCATTATGGAAATTGGATTCAGGAAACTTTTGAGAAAATTCACGATTCCAAAGAAATAAAAGTTGTGAATATGGGGATTATGTTAGGAAAAGCCTCTAAATTGACACAAGGCCATACAAATACGCATAGTAACAAAACAAGTTGGGATAAAAACTTTATTTATAAACTAGCATTAGAATCAGGCTATACTGAAGAAACTGCAAGGAAGGTTTTAGCATTAAATATGGCGGGTAGGTTGCAAGAAATTTTTACTTTTGATGTAGAAGAACCTTTTTACCAAATGTTACTTCAAAAATGTTACGAACACTGCTATAAAATAGCATCAAACATAATATTAAATATATATTTAATAAATAATAATAATCAAGTTATACCTTATAAAAAAGCATGAGTTTTTTAAACTTTACAAGACCATTAATTGCAGGCGTTTTACATTCTTTTGAACCAGATCACGTTTCGGCAGTATCAGTTTTGGCAGCAGAAAATGCCATTAATAAGAAAAAAGTAACATTTAAAACCGTTTTTACAGCTTCACAATGGGCTTTTGGTCATTCTGTTACCTTATTACTTTTTGGAGGAATAGCATTAGTATTTAGAACTTTACTTTTATCATTCGTAGAAGATATCTCATATTTTGCTGAGTTAGCTGTTGGACCTATCATGATTTGGTTGGGAATTACAGCGATCAGAAGAAACCATAAATTAAAAGACATGATGTCGGATCATAAAAAGATCGAAGAACACGAACATGATCCGAATAATATGATTCACTTACATGGAAAATCAGGAGAGGAAATAGCTATGAATCCTATCAATAGATCTTTTTGGATAGGAATGTTACATGGTTTAGCAGGAACTGGAGGCGCATTAACATCTGTTTTGGTTATTAGTGCAAGTACAATTACTGAAGCTATTTGGATTTTAGTTATAGAATCCTTAGGGGTTATTTTTGCTATGGCAGCCTATAGTTATGTACTTATTTTTACCATGAGTCGATTTATTGAAAGAAACATGTCGATTTTTAAATGGTTAAATGCATCAATAGGAATTATTTCAATCATTATAGGATGTATTTGGATTTATAAAACATTAATGCATTAACCATGCAACACAAAACTAAATTTCCCTTTACAGCAATTATTGGTCAAGATGATTTTAAGTTATGTTTATTGTTAAACTTAATAGATCCAACTATAGGTGGAGTTTTGGCTACTGGAGATAAAGGCACAGGAAAAACAACAACAGTTAGAGCATTAAGTCAATTAATGGGAAAAGATTTTCCGTTTATCAATTTACCTATAGGAGCTACTGAAGATAGAGTTTTAGGGAGTGTAAATATAGAAGCACTTATAAATCAGAAAAAAACAATTGTAGATAAAGGTTTGATAGCTAAAGCAAATCAGGGGTTTTTGTACATAGATGAAATTAACTTACTAAATGATTATCTGATGGACGTGCTTTTAGATGCTTCTTCTTCTGGAGGATATCATTTAGAAAGAGAAGGAATTTCACAATGGCTAGAAAGTAGATTTTGTTTAGTAGGAACTATGAATCCCGAAGAAGGAGATTTACGTCCGCAATTGAAAGATAGATTTGGGTTAAGTGTAAACATAACTACACCAAAAGATATTGCTATTCGAAAAAAAATAGCGATACAACGTTTAGATTTTGATACCACTCCAACTGATTTTTATGAAAAACGAAAGGAACAAGAATTAAGGTTGAAAACAGAAATTCTATCAGCTAAACACAAATTAACAGAGGTAACACTATCTGAGGAGGTACAAAATGAAGCTGCTAAATTAACTATAGAGGCAAATGTTGAAGGAATGCGAGCAGATATTTTATTGTTAAAAACGGCAAGAGCTTATGCAGCATTACTTAATCAAGATAAGGTTACTGTTGAAATGCTACATAGAATAGCAACGTATGTTTTACAGCATAGAAGCAAAGATTTTATACCACCTGAGTCAAATAATGATAAAAAAGAAGGTGAAAATAAAGAACAAGAAAAACCTGATAAGAAAGATAATCAAACTCAGGGTAATAATTCTTTTCAACTACCTGAAAGTGTACAAAACGGATTAAAGTTTTCAATTACCCAAACCTCAAAAAAAAAAGAGGTAATATTACCTACTAAAACACTTAAAAAAACACCTTATATTGCAACACCATCACCATCTATTGCATTAGTAAAGACAATTAAAAACTACATGGCTACGGAAAAGTTTACAGCAATATATAAGCAAGTAACCGAAAAAGCAGCTGCAAAAATTGTATTCTTACTAGATACTAGTGCTTCTATGGCGGTAGATAAACAATTAGGCTATGTAAAAGGTATTGTTCAAAAAACAATAAATAGGTATCCAACAAAAAAAGTAGAATACGCTATTATAACATTGGATAATTCGTCAGCAAAAGTTGTACAAGACTTTACAAGTGATAATGCGATTCTCAATAAAATAAGTCATCAATTAAGAGCCGGAGGAAAAACAAATTTAGGATGTGCGTTTTTTAAGGTTTTTGAATTATTGAAATCTATCAATAAAAAAGCAGTACAATTGTTTGTATTAACAGATGGAAAAATAAATTCAGGAAAAGAAAATCCATTTGAATATGCAATACAATCCTATAAAACCTATTTGTCCAAGCTTAATAATACCACTATAATAGATACCGAAAACGGATTTGTTAAACTTGGTAGAGCAAAATTATTGGCAGATACTTTAAAAGTTAATTACATTCCATTAACATCATTATAAAATCATGGCAAAAGCATTCTTAATAGCAGCTCCATGGAGTAATTCAGGGAAAACAACTATTACACTTGGTTTAGCTCGTTATTTTAGTAATGAAGGACTAAAAGTACAAACCTTTAAATGCGGTCCTGATTATATAGATACTATTCATCACACAACCGCTGCAAGGAATCCTAGTGTTAATTTGGATAGTGTACTAATGTCTGATGCGCATATACAAGAAGTCTTTACAAAGTACAGTTCAGTAGCAGATGTAAATATTGTAGAAGGAGTCATGGGACTTTTTGATGGTGCAGAAAAAGATAAAGGAAGCTCAGCAGAGATTGCAAAAAAGTTAAATATCCCTGTAGTTTTAGTCGTAAATGCCAAGGCAATGGCGTATACTATTGCACCTATTTTACACGGATTAAAAACGTTTGATCCAGCAGTAAAAATAGCGGGAGTTCTTTTTAATTTTGTAAGAACAGAGTCACATTACGCATTTTTAAAAGAAGCTTGTGATTCTGTTGGGTTGACTTCTTTGGGGTATATTCCACCAAATGATGCTATAAAAATTCCATCCAGACATTTAGGCTTGCATATTGATACTTCTTTTGAAGAGGTTATAGAAAATGCTGCTTCACATATTGGTAAACATATCAAGGTAGATGTATTAATTAATGAAGTAGCTAGAGAGGTAGAGGTCATCAAGGGAGTTTCCAATGGGCTTTCCAATGGGTTTAAACCCATTGGAAAAATAGCAGTAGCTAAGGATGAAGCTTTCACTTTTACATATCTAGAAAATCTGAATTATCTAAAAGAATTAGGAGAAGTTACTTTTTTCAGTCCACTACATGATAATACATTACCTGAAGCAGATATTATTTATTTAGCAGGAGGCTATCCAGAATTGTACTTAGAGCAATTAAGTACTAATACCCAAATGAGAGAAGCTATAAAAAAAGCTGCTGAAAAGGGAGTGAAAATTTTAGCAGAATGTGGAGGAATGATGTATCTAGGAAATCAAATAATTAATCAAGAAGGAATTTCATATCCTATGGTTGGAGTATTTGATTTTAGTACAACAATGGAAAATAAAAAACTACATTTAGGTTATAGAAAAGTTGTTTTTGAAGACGAAACAATTTGGGGACATGAATTTCACTATTCCTCAATAATGCAGGATGATTACAGTTCTGTAGCCGAAATATACACCGCAAGAAATAAAGAAATAAATACCAAAGTATACTCCTATAAAAACGTTTTAGCAAGTTACATACACTTGTATTGGGGCGAAGGAAATTTCAATTGGTTTCCCAAGGGGATTAATTCCCTTGGGAAAGAGGAGAAAGATTACTATTTCGTAACCTTTGCCACAGCAAAATCAAGAATTTCAGATAGAATGGTGAAGTATAACTCAAGAAAGTTCATAAAAGAGTTAGATCCATTAATTTTTGAAACGGATGATATAGAACAAATGAGGCAACTATTTAAAGAAGCCTTTAAGAGATATGAAATGGATGTAGATTGTTTTAATATTTTACCAGACCATATCCATATCTTGTTAAAAATAAATAGTGAAAAAGAACTAGCAATTCAGATTAAAAATTTAAAAGGATATACTTCTTATAAATTTCAGAGATTTAAAGAATGGGAAAAGGGAACTCAAAAAGTTTGGGTTCAGAAATTTCATAGAAAAAAGATCTCTAAAACAGATGGCTCAATAGAAAGAGTAACGAATTACATTAAAAATAATCATTATAAACATCAAGAACGTTGGGGAGAAGAAATGAGTGAATTCATTGCATCTTTGATCCAAGGGGACTGCCAAGGGGATTAATCCCCTTGGAATTAAGAAAGTTATGCATTTAATAGCAACAATACCAGGAGGATGGAATCCAGATGATGACGGCGTCTTTTATATAGAACAACAACCAGGAGATATTGTTTTTTTAAGCGCAGGTGATACCGAAATACATACGGTAAATGAAGCCTATAAAAAACTTTATGATCAAGAAAGAGAAGGTCTTCCAAGTTTGCGTATGACAAATTTGGTGTATCTAAAACAAGAACTTACGATTGATAATTATTTAGAGGATGTTTTAGAAAAAGCCAAAGTGATTGTTTGTAGTCTTTTAGGTGGGATTAGTTATTATAAATATTTAGTTGAATCTTTGGTAGAACTGCAAGAAGAAACCAATTGTGTATTACTATTTATACCAGCGCACGAACCCGATTATGAATTAATGAAACTATCATCGGTAGATATTCAAATGGTGCATCATTGTAGGCAGTATTTACAGCAAGGAGGAAAAACAAATGCAGTTAACTTTTTAAATTATATCCGTAAACATTTTTTTAACCAAACTATAGAGGTCGCTATTGCAGAACAAATAGACGACTTATTTTTATATACATTTGAAAATGGAATTGTTACACAAGAAGAATTAGATTCAAGTTTAGATCGTAGTAAATCAATAACAGTTTTATTAGCCTATAGAACTCATTTTTTAGCGAATAATTTAGAGCCTTTACAGGTTTTAAGTCAATCGTTAATAGACCAAGGAATGCAGCCTGTTGTAGTTTTTGCAAATAATTTAAGAGATCCTGATACGTTAGTGAATCTTGAAAAATTAATGACTAATTCAGGCACTAGAAAAATAGCAACCATGATTAATACAACAGGATTTACAATAAAATCTTCGGATACAACAGATTTTATTTTCGATCGATTAGGGATTCCTGTATTACAAGCTATTTTTTCAACAACAAATAAAACAGTTTGGGAAGAAGGTATGTTTGGTTTGCCACCAACAGATATTGCAATGAATGTAGCTTTACCAGAAATTGATGGAAGAATTATAGGAAGAGCCGTTTCTTTTAAAAAGGAGATTCAAAAAGATGAACTTACAGATAGTACCATCGTAAAATACGAAGCACATCAACCTGCTTGTGAGTTTATGGCACGATTAGCAAAAAACTGGATTACATTACAGGGAAAGAAAAACAAAGAAAAACGTATTGCAGTTATTTTACCCAACTATCCAAACAAAGATAGCCGATTAGCAAATGGAGTAGGGTTAGACACACCAGAAAGTTGTATTGTATTATTAGAAGCTTTACATAAAGCAAATTATAATGTAGGAAAGCAATTACCTAAGTCAGGAACAGCATTGATGCATTGGATAACACAAGTAACTACTAATGATACAAGCACTACGCAAACCAGACCACATGCAATTCTATATAGTTTATCAGATTTTAAAAAACGGTTTGATACTATTTCAATAACATTACAAGAGAAAATAGTTGAACAATGGGGTACACCAGATAACGATCCTTATTTTACGGAAGAAGGCTTTATAGTTTCCGGATTTTTATTAGGAAATGTTTTTGTGAGTATTCAACCTTCCAGAGGTTATAATCAAGATCCACAAGCAATTTATCACTCTCCAGATTTAGCACCTACTTATCAATATTTGGCATATTATTTCTGGTTACAAGATACATATCAAGCAGATGCTGTAATTCACTTAGGTAAGCACGGAAATTTAGAGTGGTTACCAGGGAAAAGTGTATCTCTAAATCCAGAAACTTGTTTTCCAGCTATGTTGTTCGATGCATTGCCTCATTTTTATCCGTTTATTATTAATGATCCAGGAGAAGGAACACAAGCAAAACGAAGAAATCAAGCTGTAATTATAGATCATTTGATTCCACCGATGACGCGAGCAGAAAGCTATGGAAGCTTGATGAAGTTAGAACATTTAGTTGATGAGTATTATGAAGCATCGAATTTAGATCCAAAACGCTCAAAAGTATTAGAACAAGAAATAGCCAATTTAGTTAAAGAAACACAATTAAATGTAGATTTAGGAATTACCTCTGATGATGTTGATGAGTTATTGGTAAAATTAGATGGTTATTTATGCGAACTAAAAGAAGCGCAAATTCGTGATGGTTTACACATTTTCGGAAAAGCCCCTATAGATGAGCAATTGATTGATTTATTAATAGCCTTACATAGGATGCCAACGTATAATCAAAAAGGAATTACACAAGTATTGGCAGAAGATTTTGGGATTAAACAAAACATTCTAACGTTAGATTATACTGAAAAACTAGAAATAACTATTGGTGAAAAAGATTGTAAAACTGTGGGGCAGATTATTGAGCAGTTAGAATTGATAGCGAAACAGCAGTTAATAGAATTTCTAGAAGAAGGTATTTTATCAGAAGCCTATCCAAAACTGAATGAAGTTTTAATTATTATTAAACAAAAAACGTTAATAGCTGTAAATAATACTACAGAAGAAATAACCAATTTGTTAGAAGGATTAAATGGATATTATGTGCCTTCGGGGCCATCTGGAGCTCCAACAAGAGGTCGTGTAGATTTATTACCAACGGGTCGTAATTTTTACTCTGTAGATGTTCGTACCATTCCAACGGAAACAGCTTTTCGTTTAGGAGAAAAAAGTGCAGCATTAATTATTGATAGATACATACAAGAACATGGCGAATACCCTGAAACTATAGGAATATCGGTTTGGGGAACTTCTACCATGCGAACTGGAGGAGATGATATAGCACAAGCCTTTGCATTAATGGGGGTAAAACCAATTTGGAAAAATGCGAATAGAAGAGTAAGCGATTTTGAAGTAATTCCGCTATTAAAACTCCAACGTCCAAGAGTAGATGTTACTTTACGTATTTCTGGTTTCTTTAGAGATGCTTTTCCAGATGTAATCAACCTATTTAATACCGCTGTGGCTAAAATAGCAGAATTAGATGAACCATTAGAAGAAAATCCTATTCGTAAACGATTTTTAGAGGAAAGTAACGATTGGGAAACTAAAGGTTTAATTAAAGAAGAAGCTAAACAACGCGCATTGTATAGAGTTTTTGGGTCTAAACCAGGTGCATATGGAGCAGGTTTACAAGCAGTAATTGATGAGAAAAATTGGGAAACGCAAGAAGATTTAGCCAAAGTATATATCAATTGGAGTGGTTATGCCTATGGAAGTTCTAAACAAGGAGTTTCAGCACATGAATCTTTTACAAACAGATTGCAAGCTATGCAAATTGTAATGCACAATCAAGATAACCGAGAACATGACATTTTAGATAGTGATGATTACTATCAATTTCAAGGTGGATTAGCCAATGCAGTGGCTACAGTAAAAGGCAGTGATGCTGAGATATATTTCGGAGATCATTCAAGACCAGAAACTCCCAAGGTAAAAACCTTAAAAGAGGAGCTTTTAAAAGTGTACCGATCAAGAGTTGTAAATCCAAAATGGATTTCTGGGGTACAACGTCATGGATATAAAGGTGCTTTTGAAATGGCAGCTACTTTAGATTATTTGTTTGCTTATGATGCTACCACTAATTTAATTGATGATTTTATGTATGAGGGAATTACTGAACGTTATTTATTAGATGAAAAAAATAAAACCTTTATAAAAGAAAACAATCCGTGGGCTTTAAAAGATATGAGTGAACGTTTATTAGAAGCCATACAACGTGGGATGTGGCAAGAACCTTCAATGGAAATAAAGCAACAATTAGAAAATTTGTATTTAGAAGGAGAAGGAATTATAGAATAGTTTGCTAGGGGTTTTTAGTTTAAGTACTACATTTTTAGAGGAGATATTGCATTATATTAACGTTTACCCTTTTTTCATTCAGTACATTGTGTTATATTTATATACTTAGTTTATAGAAGAGTAGCTTTTGTTGTTTCTACACGGAAAATGTTGGAAGTATCTTAGGTTTTATCTTTTTTTAAAAGTTCAAAATGCAAGTAGCTAATATTCCAGAGAATGAAGAAAAAAGAGTTGAGGCTTTAAAAAGTTTCAATATTTTAGATACCTTACCAGAAGAGGCATATGATAATATTACTAAGATTGCAGCGGAAATATGTAATACTCCTATAGCTCTTGTTTCTCTTGTAGGTCCTGATAGGCAGTGGTTTAAATCTACTTACGGTTTAGATGCAAAAGAAACATCTAGAGATTATGCCTTTTGCGCGCATAGCATATTAGAACCTGAAAATTTATTCATTGTTCCAGATGCTACCAAAGATATTCGTTTTAAGGACAACCCATTAACAAAAAATGAACCTCATGTAGTATTTTATGCTGGAGCACCATTAAAAACTAAAGATGGTTACCCAATAGGAACTTTATGTGTTATTGATAATGAACCCCGTGAAGCACTTACTGAAGGACAAAAAGAGTCTTTAAAAGCATTGTCTAAACAAGTAATGAGGCTTTTAGATTTAAGACAAAAGAATATTGTTTTAGAGCAAGCAAATAAAGAAATTACAAGGTTAAATACAGAGTTAACACAATTTGCATACAAGTTAACACATGATTTAAAAGCGCCCATTCGTGGGATTCATTCTTTAGCAGAGTTTGTGAAAGAAGATTTAGAAGAAGAGGCTAATAATGAAAAAAACATTAAACTAATAGAGCTTATATCATCAAAGACGGTGTATATGGAATTGATGATAGAACAACTTTTACTGTATACGAAGGTAACAAATGCAGAAATTAATTTTGAAAATTTTAATTTAGAATTGTTGCTAAAGAGTATTTTAAAGAATTGTGATTTAGAAAATAAAATAAGTATAGATTTTAAAGAATTAGCTATAGATGTTGTTCATTCAAAAGTTTGTTTTACTCAAATTTTTCAAAACCTTTTAACCAATTCTAATAAATTTTGTGACGAAAGAGAATGTATAGTAGAAGTTCTTTTTTCACAAAATAAAGACTTCCTTCAGTTTACTTATATGGATAATGGCCCTGGGATATCCTTGGCATATAGAGATAAAGTTTTTTTAATGTTTGAAACTCTAAAAACTTCTAATTACCAAAGTACTGGCATAGGGTTGGCTACGGTTAAATCAATTATTACTAGGTTAGGAGGGAAGATTTCTTTAAAAGAAAGAGAAGATGGAAAAAAAGGAGTTTGTTTTGAGTTTACAATACGTAAATCAAATTTTTATAAACAAAGACAAGAGGTATAGTTTATACAAATAATATTTATTTTAAAAAGTACTGTACTACCCAATAAATTTGGGACTAATTTTCTAAGCGACTTTATTTAATTTATTATAGTATTCGATTTCTAGAGGCGTTTTTATGTTGTATAAAGTTTTTTAGAACTGTCTTTTATGTGGTAAATGGTAGTTTTTATAGATGCGGTTTGGTGTTTAAGATGCTGTTTTTGTTTTGAATATTTGTACAATAATTACTGTGGTTCGTTTTTATTCTAAAGTTTCTTTATAAAACTTATAGTCTAAATCTTCTGGGACTCCAAGCTCGGTTCTAGCAACTAGGTATTTGGTTTTATTATCAAACTTATTGATTCTGTATTTTTCATTTTTTAGTAGTTCAATAATATAATAGTTAGTAATTTCTTTATTAATTTTAGAGTCATCAAAATAATCATTCAAATGGTTTTGCTCATTTTTACACGGATGTTGAATGGCTATGATGAAATTTTTAGTATTCCCAATGGCAAAAACATCATGGCTAATAATAATGTTTTCAGGATTAAATTCACTGTTATTATTTGACCGCGATATTTGCCAAAATTTATCGTCCCAAGCAATTAAATAAAAGTCCCTAGTAATTTTACCGCTATATTCATTTGCTCCAAAATAACAACTAAAGAAGGTTATTGGAATTAACAATAAAATAGTTCTTTTCATTTTTTCAAAATTACAACCAAGAAGCGTTGCACAATAGTTAACGATTAGCTGTAGTTTTTTAATTGCTTTATAGTATTTCTTTTTAAGAATTAAATGTCTCATTATATGAATTAGCCAATACATATGTTTTTTCTCTTAAAAAATTAGAAAGATCCTCAATATTAGTATGTCTATTTTGATCCTTTACAGGTATAGGATTTCCAATTCTAACTTTAACAATCTTCTTTTTCTGAGTAAAAAATTCTGAAGGAAGTTTAGCTGTACGTAAAAAACCACTAATTCCCGAAAGCCAATAAAACAAATTACTGTTTTTAGCATGAAAATATAAGGGTACTACGGGTACTTGAGATTTTTGAATTAATTTTATAGATGACGTTCCCCATTTTCTATCTTGAAAAATATTTCCATCTTTTATAGTAGATACTTCTCCTGCAGGAAAAAGCCCTAAAGGCTTTCCTTCTCCTATAACGGTTAAACATTTCTCAAAAGCACCTAAGGAACCAATTTCTTTTTTTCTGTTTTCAAAAGGATTTACGGGAATGATGATAGATTGAACAGGTACTACCCTTTGTGCAAAAAAATTAGCAGTAGCCTTAAAGTCTGGTCTAACTTCTAGCATTATTTTTAAAAGCAATATGGCATCTACACCTCCCATTGGGTGGTTTGAAACTGTAATAAAGGAACCGTTTTTAGGAACACGCTCTAAGTCTTCATCAGAAATTTCATATTTAACTTTCATGTCCTTTAAAATACCTCTTAAAAACTCAATATCAGGTAGGTGTTTATTGTCGTCATACAATTTGTTAACAGCATCTATTCGTAATACTTTTAACACAATCCAACCTATAAAGGTTCCTAAAAATCCAGCTTTACCAACATTCAATACTTTTGCAATTTCTTTTGAATTTACTAATCCCATATTTTTTGAATAAAAACAAATTTAATGAAATTAAAGACGCCTCTGACATCGTGTAGCAGATACTATTGTTTATAATAAAATGCTTCTGAATTAGTTTCTTTCAATCAAAATTTCAACCTGTTTAAAATCAATTTTTTTTCCAAACAAATATCCAAAAATGAAACCTTGTTTTTTTAAGATTAAACTTTCTTGTCCATCAAATTCTATTTTATATTTACCTCTCTTATTAATTTCAAAAGAAAATATTTTCTTTGTTCTGCTTTTCTTGAAATATGAATGTATTTTGAGAGTAACTTCTTTAGGTTTTATGACTTCGTTGTCCGTTGTTTTATTCAGTTTAAGATGGAACTTTCCTAAATATACATACCAACCTCCAACTACATATATATCATATATTCCCATAGATAAATTTACAATAGTGTCTTTTGTATTGATGTTTATAGGTGCTATCAAAATACTTTATTTTTTAGATGAAATATAGTGGTTAAGAATTTTGTTTAAAACACTCATAACTTTTAGTAAGTTGATAGCTAGTTTGCTTTTTGTGTAATCGGGTTTAAGGATCATTTTCGAGCTAACACTTGTGGTTTTTATATATCCGTGCCATCTGGATACTGTTGTCACATGTTACTTAATTCAGAGTAGATATCATTTAGGTTAATTTCTCGTTTTTCATGCCCAGCAGTAGAAATTTTAATTTTTGAATATTGATCTGATATCCAGAAGTAATTTTCAAACGAAAACCAAGAAATGGGTACATGCTTAATTTCAGAAATTTTAATTTCCTTTAAATTCATTACGGTTTTAGTCTTTTTCGTTGATGGTCTTATGTGGTTTATAATTATTTTTTCATTCTCATAATCTATAGAAATTTTCTCTAAGTGGTTTCTGTAATTATGTATTAAAGTTCGGAATAATTTTAATAATACAAAGACTAAAATAAAAATCAATATCCAATTAATATTTGGTTTTGTCCAAGTTACAATAGATATAAATGAAATAAATATTAAAGCTGAAACAGGGGCGTTAATGAATAGGTCTTTCATCAATCTATTCATACCAATTTTAGTTATAGAATTTTCAAATAGTGTTTTCATAGAAATTACGTACAAATTTGTTTTTACTTTTTTGTGTAGTTGGATTACGCTTTGTTAAATCCGAGCGATCAGGTTTTTCTCGTATGAATTATAACGTCCAGATGTAAACCCCATTTTAAAGGGGTATTTTGTTAAGAACCTTGTTTTATTCTTTTAGTTTTACCCAAATATAATCATCAATTATCTTTCCTTTTTTAATGGCAGCTTTCTTTCTTATACTTTCAAGGTAAAAACCATTTTTTTCCAAAACTTTCATTGAAGATTTATTATAATCAAAAACTCCTGCAACTATTCTAACAATATTAAATGTATTGAAGGCATAAGTAGTCATTCTATCAACAGCTTTTGAAGCTATTCCTTGTCCCCAAAATTCTTTACCTACAAAATACCCTATTTCAGCGTTTAACCTGAAAACATCCTCTTTAATAGAAATTCCAATTTCTCCAGCTAATTTCCCATTCCAGAATATGAAGAAGCGCTCAGAAGGGCTTTTTCCTATTTCTTTATTTATAAGTTCTAAAGCATCCTTCTCGGTAAAAGGGTTTGGAGTTCTGTCATATCCATTATCAAGAATTTCAGGTATATTCCTTATTCTTGCATATTCAGCAGCCAAATCAATATTAAAAGGTTTAAGTTCTATCATAGTTCATCAATTTGTATAATTTCTATTGTAGCTAACGGCTTTTGTATGTTGCGTTATGCTTGTCTGCCAAAGGAAACATGTGCAATACATACTTTGTTGACGTTAGGTATTTTTCCATTTTTTAATAGTATTCTCAATGTTTTATTCTGTTGTTCGTTGTATTCTGATTAATGTTCGGACTCCATGAATCATAATCATTGACGCTTTTCCAGTTTCAATAAAATATTTGAGTTCATCTCCGTTTTGAAGCTCTACAGTTCCGAATGTCAGTACATTGTCTATATATCCTTTAAAATCTCCATACCCTTTATTTTTTGCATTCACCAGATTCCCAATCATTTCATTTCCATTCTCATTTGTAATTAGTTTTTGACTGGTTAGAATACTATAATTTTCGGAATCGATTACAGTAGAACATATAATGAGTTCTTTTTCAGATAAACGAATATCTATTTCTGAGTATGGAAAGTCAGAATTCAATTCATAAAATTTTGTCCATTTAAAATCATAGGGTTTTATGGTGCTTCGTTTTATTGAAGCAATTGAAATATTATGTTTTGATTTATCCGTTTTATTCATTCAAATTAACATTTTGGCTGAGTTGCTTTTTAATACAGTTTAGTTGGTGTTGCCTACAGCATTTTACTCAACATTCTTTAAAGGAATATTAAATTCAAGTTTTTCTTTTTCTCCAATACTGATTTTAACAGACAAACTATCAGATTCGGTATAATTATTAGGGGCAGTTATTTCCGTTTTCAATATTCCGCTAGAATTTCCAATAATTCGAATTCCTGCTCCATAAATTGTGACATCGTTTGGTTCAATATTAGTTATTAAGAATTCCGTTTCAGTTGGTTTGTCATAAATTAAATAATCTTTCCCATTTGAGATTTTCATTTCTATTTTTTGATTCCCATTTTGGTAAATAAAGCTGTTTGATGGATGGATAAAATTGTCAAATTTTTCAAAAGATAATTCTTTAGTCATTTCCATAAGTTCAGAATTCAATTTTTCCAATCTATAGATATAAATTCCTGCAAGAGCAATTAATATTATCGAGAATGTTTTTTTCATATTGTGGGAAACATTATAGGATTAAATCATATAAGCCAGAGGCGCATTTTGCTTTAATCCGTAGTTGAATTATGCGGTATCGTTTTATCTTTGGTTTATTATGGTGATTAAATCCCTTTTTCTGTTGACCAAATTTAAATTATTTTATTAAAAGAAGACCAATTTTTGTGTTTTGTTCTGATTTATATAGCTTTTATAAAAAGCAGGAAGTCTTTATACTGTTCTTTGTCTTTTTATAAACTCGGATAACATTATGTTAAATCTGAGTGAGCATGTTTCTCACGCATTGACGCTACTAGTAAATACTAGCAGTAGCACTTAATATATTCTAGGAGTATCGGGGACCGAATTTTTATATTTTGTTTTTAACTTTTCAATCTTAAAAGCCAAATTAAAAATTTGGCAGTCTTCGCAAATAAGCACTAACCTTTCGGAAAGCCTTTATTAGCTATGTTTTATACACATTGTAGCACGTATTTATTCCAATTCTGTTACTAAAGCGTTTGACGATACTGAAGAACTTAAAGAATAATGCACATAATTTTCAGAAATTGATTTATTATCTCCGAATCCTTTTTCAGTAAGTATTTGATTCAATTCATCAAGGTTTTCAATGTTATGACTTATTACTTCTGTTATTAATCTCGATACAACATTCCTTAAATATGGCAGATATTCATAAATTTTTTCTCCTTTATATTTTCCAGAATGCACAATTTTCGACCTTAACGTATAAATTTTACCAATATTTTTAAAAATGTTTTTTGCAAACTCAACTTCAGATGTTAGCAATATTGATGTATTCCTCCTTATTCTGTAATTCAATTCGGTATTTCCACTAACAATGCTTTCCAATGCTATACACAAATTAAGGTATTCCATTGTTTTGAAATTTTGAAAAAAACTGCTTGTGTAAGAATAGAATGCAGATTGAGCATATTTTATTTTCGGGAGTCTTTCTACCAAAATTGGTATGAACAAATTTATATTCTCTAATTCTCTATCGTGATAAACTAAATAATTGTCATACATATTGTAAATTCCAGTAGAGCGAAAAGGAAATGAAGTATGACTTTGAAGGTTTATCTTGTTTTGATTTAGTTCAAAGTGAAATAAATAGTGAAGCGTTATGTCCGATGGGAAAATTAAAAGCAAAATGTTTTGAACAAAATAAATGTCATTTTCCGATACTTTTTTTGTAAAATCAATTGGAAGTAAAATTTGCAGTCTGTCAGAATCTCCATTCTCTTTAAGAATACCTTTGAAAAGATGTTCAATCCTTGGTGCTCGAACTTCCACCTCTTCGATTTTCTTTTTTACTTCATCATTCTTTAAGTTAAAGAATTGAAGATTTAGGCTTGAAAAATCCAATTTATCAAGGTCTACCCAACTGCCAGAAAATATGGCAAAATGTGTTCTTTCAGTTTCTTTGGTCATATGTGCTGCAACGTTGTGGACAGGAGCTGTGGTTTACAGCCCATGCCTCTAAACAAACTAGTTTGTTGGCAAGAGGTATGAGGTTGTAAACCATTGCCTTTTGCCTGTTGTTATCGGTTGTCTTAGATGAGCTTTCACTCAGTAAAGACCTGATAATTTTGGGTATCTAAAGCCTCTTCGTTGTAACTCTAGAAAGTAAACAATGTGGTTAAGAAGCCGATACAGCTCCTGCTCACAACGTTAATCTGTAAGCGAGCGAAGCGAAGATTACAGATTAACGTAGGGATAAACACAATGTGTTCATTCCCATTATACCAACAAATCTACTAGATTTTCTACTAATTAAAAAGTATAGAAAGCTCAAATATCAATTTTTGTTGCTAAGCTATTTAGCTTGATATTGTTGAGGGACTAATGTATTTTTAAGAATATTGACACACTTTAATGAATAGTCTTAATACTATTGGTTTGGAAAGCTTCTCGCACTAGTGTATGGCGTTTCCTCAACAGAACAAAAGCTTGTTGCACTAGTGTATAGCGTTTTCTCAACAGAACAAAAGCTTCTCGCACTAGTGTATGGCGTTTCCTCAACAGAACAAAAGCTTCTCGCACTAGTGTACAGTGTTCCTCAACACAACAAAAGCTTCTCGCACTAGTGTATAGTGTTTTTTCAACAGAACAAAAGCCTCTTGCACTAGTGCATGGCGTTTTCTCAACAGAACAAAACCGTCTCGCACTAGTGTATAGCGTTCCTCAACAGAACAAAAGCTTGTCGCACTAGTGTATGGCGTTTCCTCAACAGAACAAAAGCTTGTCGCACCAGTGTATAGCGTTCCTCAACAGAACAAAACCGTCTCGCACTAGTGTACAGTGTTCCTCAAGACAACAAAAGCTTGTCGCACTAGTGTATAGCGTTTCCTCAACAGAACAAAAGCTTGTCGCACCAGTGTACAGCGTTCCTCAACGCAACAAAACCGTCTCGCACTAGTGTATGGCGTTTCTTCAACACAACAAAACCGTCTCGCACTAGTGTATAGCACTTCTCAATACAACAAAACCGTGTTGTAGAAGTGTATTGCTATAGTATAATTAGTAGTTGTAACGTAAAAATTAAAATAAAATTAACATTATAGGTGTTTACAATCAGTGAATTACTGATTATCTTGCCCCTGCTATGAAAGTACATTCCGGATAACTTTTTCAGCAAAAAAATTGAATTACTAACATTTTAAAAATTGTATGATATGAACAATAGTCCATATTTAAACCGTTACCGTAACGGAGAGTACTTACAGTACATGAAAGATATTTTAAAGCTTTTAGATTTACAGGATTTAGAAACTTTAAAACTAACCAATCCTACTAATACATTAAGGGAGGCAGTAGTTGCTATAAACGATGTGTTTCAGCAAGAAAAAGGAAGTGATATTACCAAAGAAATTAAGGCTTTTGATGACCGAAGAGACAAGGCAATTACGGGGTTAAAAACCACCGTTAACGGATTGTCTTATCACTTTGATTCAGTAACAGCAAATGCAGCACAAGCCATTGTGAAAAACATAGAATTGTATGGGAGTAATATTGCCCGTAGAAGTTACCAAGAAGAAACGATTATACTAAGTAGTATTGTAGAAGATTTAGAAACAAAAGCAGAATTAATAGCAGCAGTGACAACTTTAGAATTAGCAAGTTGGGTAGAAGAACTAAAAATAGCTAATGAAGATTGTGCTAATAAGTATATAGAGCGTGTAGGAGAAGCTGCGGCAAATCCATCCGCTAATAATCCTGAATTAAAATTTGATGCTACTCTAGCGTATCGTTCATTATTAAAACATATTGTAGCGCATGAAACGTTGACAGATGTAGTAACTTATACATCTTTATTAAATGAAATTGATGTATTGGCAAAACAATACAATCAGGTAGTAGATAATAGAACTAAGAACAACACTTCTGATGGTGGTGAACCCACACCTGATGACGATTCTGAAGAATAAAAAATAGTGATAACTTTTGATGTACTATACAAGAAGCCTTTTCAATATTGGAAAGGCTTTTATGATTGGTATACCGTTTATAAATTATTACAATTTTGTACGCAATGTCAGTTCGAGTGTTTTTATGAAGTGAAAACGGAATAAAAATGTATCGAGAACGATTTAATTACTTCTTGATAGTTCTACAGAATAAAGTTGAAGTACAAAATTATTTTCTATTGTATTTCAAATAATTTCATTCGAAGTGAGAATACTATTCAGACAAAAAAACTTTTACTGGACTAAAAGATTACTTCTTCACTTCACTAAGTTTCGTTCATCGTAATGACAGTAGCGAACAAAATTCTACAGTTGGGTATTGTATGGTAGGTAACTATATCCCTAAAATCTTTTTAATCGTATTTCCAATACCCCCTTTTTTATCACCAGGCTTTTCGTCTTCTTCAAACAAAATTCCTTTTACGTTTAAATGATGCCCTATTTGTTCTTGCCCTAAATACTCTTCAAAACCAACCACTTGTTTTCGGTATTTGCATAGCTGACAATTCATATTAGCAACACCATTTTTAGCTTCTTCCAAACGCTCATCAAAAGCTTTTAAAATCAGTTCATCTGCCCCAAAAGGATCGGTATATACATACTCCAGTTCAGAATTTTGATCCATGATGGTTACGGCATCGTAAATACGCTCTAAAAGCACGCCTGTAAAAAAGAAAAACGGAATTACAATGGTTCTTTTAAAGCCCAACTTATCAACCATAGCCAAACTTTCCTTAATGTTAGGATAAGCAGTTCCGCTATAACCAACGGTAGCAAAACCAAAGCCTAAACCTTCCCATAGCATATTGGTTAATTTGGCAACATCACTATTGGCATCCGGATCTGTAGTACCTCTTCCTACTACCACCAAGCAAGTTTCTTTACGGTCAATAGGTGTTAGTTTTTGCTCAGTTTCTTGAATGCGTTTTACAGATAAGTCTAAAAGAAAAGAACTTACCCCAATATGTTTAGCCATGGAAATGGTTAAATCATCATGATACGTTTGTAGGGTGTTTAACTCAAAAGGAATGTCGTTTTTAGCATGTGAACCCGCAAATAAAATAACAGGAAGCGCGTAAATTTTACGAACTCCGTTTAAATACATACGTTCCACGGCTGCTTCATAAGTTGGGTGATTGAATTCTAAAAAACCATAATCTACCTCATAAGCATCTTGATAGCGCTCTTTTAAAATACGGACTAATTTTTTAAACGATGCTACGGCAGCTTCTCTTCTTGAACCATGACCGCATAATAAAATTCCTTCTTTCATACTCTCTTACTTTAATGTATAGGGGTTGCGCCAATAATAAATACTACAGGCATTTCAATAGTACTTGCTGTTATTTTTGGAATGATATTTCCTAATGTACCGGTAATAATTGCTTGATTTTCTCTTGATACATTAGAAATGGCATTCACCGGAATATTTTCGTCTTTACATACTTCTAATAACTTAGGAATAATTCTATGTAAGCTTTTAAATCCCATATAAATAGAAATGGTATTACCGGCTTTTAGCATGTGTGCAATGCCATTTAATTGCTCAAAAGAATAATCGGCAGTATGTGCCGTGCAAATAAGCATGGCGTTAGAGTGGTTACGTTCTGTAATGGGAATGTTTACAATGTTTGCTGCAGCAATGGCCGCTGTAATACCCGGAACTACTTCAAACGGTACTTTATGTTGGGTTAAATACCTAGCTTCTTCAGCAGCACGCCCATAAATATAGGGGTCGCCAGATTTTAAACGGACTACTTTTTTCCCTTCTTGTTGGTGTTGATGTAATAATTTATTGATACGATCTTGCCGACTAACTTGATTGGTTTGATCTCCAAATTTTCTGCCTACATATAACT
The DNA here is from genome assembly GCF_964036645.1 of Tenacibaculum sp. 190524A02b. Classification (NCBI taxonomy): domain Bacteria; kingdom Pseudomonadati; phylum Bacteroidota; class Flavobacteriia; order Flavobacteriales; family Flavobacteriaceae; genus Tenacibaculum; species Tenacibaculum vairaonense. Next base: position 4,864,050 of record NZ_OZ038525.1, read on the forward strand.
TTTCTCCTTGTGTGTTTAAGGCTAAAACTTCGGCAGAAACTAAATTATCATGCAAAATAATATCCGCTTCAGTAATAAGCTTGTATGCTTTTACGGTAAGTAACTCAGGATCTCCAGGACCTGCACCTATAATGGTTATTTTATGCATTTATTGAACAAGCGTTAATGGATCAGGATACTTGTAGGTATAATTTAACAAGTCTTTACTTTTGGTATTGGCTATTTTTTTAAACTGAATAGCTTTTGAGGCTTTAAATTGAGGAGGCACTAATCCTGCTTTCTTTGCCGCCTGTGTATAAAATGTTTCTCTAAGTGGATGTTCATCAGCACAACCGTTAATAATTTCACCCCAAGCATTTTGAGAAATTATGGCATTGATAAGTCCTATACAATCATCTTGATGAATGACATTAATAGGTGCTTTGCCATTGGCTACTTCTTTCTTATTGGCTAAAAATCGTCCAGGAACTCTATCGTATCCAATCAATCCAGCCAAACGAAGGATAGAAACATTGTTTTTTAAATGTGCTTTTAAAATATTTTCAACGGCTAAAACTGCCCATCCTGATTCTTTTTCAGGTTTGTTTTCTAAAGTTTCCGTGACCCAATCATTGGTGTTTTGATATACTGAGGTAGAACTAACAAATAGCACCTTTTGAGTAGGTTTTATAAACGGTAAAATATGTTGAATTTGTTCTTGATATATGGTAGTAATATCAGGAATTCTTTTAGGCGGAAAGTTGATAACAATAACAGCGCTATCCGCTAAAAATTCTGTATAAATATCTTTATCAATATCCTTTCCTAAGGTAAAAACATATGGGGTAATACCAGCTTCTTTTAAAATTTCTTTTTTTTCTTGAGAAGTGGTAGATCCTTTTACGGTATAGTTTTGTGCTATAAAATGTTTGGCTAATGGCAAGCCTAGCCATCCGCATCCTAGTATACTTATTTGTTTATTGTTCAAGAAGCGTTGCTATTTTAGGTTTATTACTGTCCATGTTTAAATAAATACTTAGCAGGTAATTCCAAGCATCCTTATTGTGTATAGGAATGTGAAAAGACACTAAGTGTTTTCCTTTCCTATTTTTAAAATTAATTTCACAAATATAATTAGTATTGTGCTTATCCCAAAGTACTTCTACCACGCCAACTTTTCGGTCTTTAATTTCTTGTGAAACATCATTTTCCATAGCTTTGGTAATTGGGCCAATGGCTAAGGTAAAATTGGTTTCTGAACCTGTTACAGCAATATCAAAAGTATCTGTATAATCTACTTGATGCTTTGTGAGTATTATCAGTTCGTCTTTAGCAGGGAATGTAAGTTTTAAACCATTTGGATTTTCAAATAGTTTTTTAAACAATGGATATATATTTTGATCAGAAGCTGGGGCTCTAGCTACTAAAATTGAAGCGTGGTTTGGGGTTGTTTTTTCTTTAAAAACAATAGGTTTGGGCGTTCTTTCATTATCAGACGTAATATAATTATTTCCGCCTTTATACAATAAGTATTCTTCTATAGGCTCTACTGTATGGATATGTGCGTTTACAATTTCAACCGCTTTTTCTGGTGTTACATTCTTGTACCAACAATTACCAGGTTGTACAATCCATGTTGGTGCGTCTTCACATCGTCCATTACATCGGGTTCTTATAGTGTGTGTAGTATCCCAAAGTCCTTCGTTTCGTAAATGTGCTCTTGCTTCACGTACCGCCATTTCACTTTTTGCTTTTTGGCAAGAACCACCATCGCAAAATAAAAAGGTAGTTGCAGCTTTTGCTATATTTTTTCCCATATGTTATAACGCTTTAGTTGTTAGTTTCTTCTTCTTTTGATGTTTTTTCTTTTTCCATTTTCTTTTTATAAATCGATAGCCTAATACAGTTCCTGTAAAACTAAGAATAGTACCACCTATTAACAAAATAAAAAGTACAATATCCCAAAGAGGTCTGTTCCAGGCTAAAAAGGAAAAGTCTAAACTATGCAGACCATGATATATCCAACGTTGAATTCTATTTTTAGTAGCACACTTATATAGCACCTTGGTTGTTTTAGGATTTATATAATAACTTGTTTTGTTAGCGGTATTTACTTTTATAACAGGTAATTCTTTGCTATTGTGTCTGCTATAATAATAGTTGTCATATGTATTCAATAACATTGTACCTGTAATAGGATTCTCAATGTTAAAAGATTGAATGGTTGTAGCATAATCTTCCGTATTAGGAAGCTTTTTAGGTACTGTTAAATTATATAATTGAGAATTATTAGCGTTATATACTACCGCAAATACCTGATTATTAAATAAGGTAAAGTTACCTTCTTGTATGAAGGTGTGTTTTGTTTGATTTAGAAAATGATTCCATACTTCTGAGGAAATATCCGATAATTGAAAACTTCCTTGTTGCCATTGCTGTAGTTCGTTTTTATTTAAACTAGTGCTTGGTGTCCAACTAAATGGTGTCATGCTCATCCATCCACTAAAAATCCAAGTACATACAAAGGTCCCAAAAAACAATCCGAAGTAATAATGGTAATTGTACCATTTGTTTTTAAAGCGTTTGAATTTAGCGTTTGGCTTTTTTTGATATCGAACAATTCCTGTAACAATACCGGTAATAACCATCACAAAACCAAGACTAGACAACCAAACAATTAATTGAAACCATAGGGTATTATGAATTCGAATGTCTTTAAAATAAATCCAATGCGGTATAGCGCCTAACCAAGACCAAAACCTTTCAGAAATAGTATTGGTGGCTAAAACTTCTCCTGTAACTGAAGATATATAGGTATAGGTTTTGTCTGAGTTATCAAAAGTAATTTTATAAATAGGCATGTGTTTTAGAAAACGCGTTCTAGGAATCCACTGATCTAATTCTGTAATAGTAGTTACTTGTGCTGTGGCATTACTTTTTACGTTTTCTTTGGCTATAGCCAAGGCTTTTACCTTAGACATTGTTATAGGGGTTCCTGTATCTGCATATTTAGAAACCAATTTACCTGAAGTAGTTACTAAATGTAAAACAGGTTTTTGTAGCTGAAAGTTTAATGTAAGACTGTAAATAGCATCTGTGGTATTGTTTTTAAATACCTCTTTAGGAGTAAGAACACTGTCTATTTCTTGTGAAGGGAGCATGGCTCTTTGTTGATTTTTACTTAGAAAAGGAAAGGTATGATACATCATAACAAAACCAGATAAAAACCAAATAAGAAAGAGAGCACTAAAAAAAGTACCTAACCAATGGTGCAAAGAAATTATTTTTTTTATCATAAAAAAGAAGATGGCTAAGAAGTATCCTATAAGGTTCATTACGAATGGAATTTACGAAGTGAAGTAATCTTTTTGTCTATACACAGATTGCTTCTTTACACTACGTTTCAATCGCAAGGACGAAAAGAATGTCAATGATTGTATTTATCAATACTATTCGCTGATTGCTTACTCCTTAGCACTATCAATGTTTTAAAATGTATAGGTGATGTTTATTTTATAATTTCTTCCTTGCCCTACAAAAAACTGACGATCGTAAATAGCATCTGTAAAATACAATTCATTAGTAATGTTGTTCAAGTTAAAACCAATCCTTACTTTTTTTGCTTGGTAGTATAGGGTTCCATCTAAAGTAGTATAGGCAGGTAGTTCAAATGTATTGCTTGAGTTTGTGTAGTTACTACCTACGTAGTTTCCTCCAAATCCAATACCTATACCTTTTAATTTAGGCATTTGAAAATTGTAATTAATCCAAAAGTTTGCCGTGTTTTTAGGAGCAAAACGTAATTGATTTCCAGGAGTTATAGTTTGTAGCGTTTCATTATATGATCTTATTTTAGCATCAACATATGCATATCCTGTTTTTAAATACAAGCCTTTTACTGGTTGCGATTCAATGTCTATTTCAAAGCCTCTGGAGTCAGCTTCTCCTATTTGTTGAAAATTATTTACATTGGTTCTTTCTACAATGTTGTTTTTTAATAAGTAATAAGTAGAAAGTGTAGCGGCAAATGCATGATTTTTTTGAAATTTTAAACCTCCTTCAATTTGATATCCTTTTTCTGGATCGAAAATAGTGCCATCTGGCGCAATTCTTCTAGAAGGTTTAAAGTAATTAGAATAAGAACCAAAAAAGCTAAGTGTATTTTTAATAGGTTGATACACCAATCCAGCTCTGTAAGTAAAAGCATTAGAAGGAATGTCTGTTCTATTACCATTAGCGGTTACATTTCTGTTAGGGTCTATAGCGTCTCTATAATAGGTGCCTTCAAAAATGTCGTATCGTAATCCTATTAAAGCTTTAAAGCTATCTGAAAACTTTAACCAATCTTGTACATAAAACCCGCTAACTATTTCATCGGTTACATCTACTCTTTTATCAACAGCCTCTATATGCCCTTGATTTAAAATAGGATTTTGAACGGCAATGGTGGTAAAAGTACCAGGTCCTTGCACACTTCCTCTAAAAGTTTTACGATCTAAATAACTCAATGAATTTCCAACAAGAATTTTATGTTGTATACTTCCTATGTGGGTTGTATAACTAATGTCTAATTGATTTTGCAACGTTTTTGTTTGGTGGTTAAAGTAGAAAGGAAAGTCTCTTTTAAGCGAATCTTTAGCACTGTTAAATACTAGAAATTCTGTAGATAAGTAATCAATATCATCATCTGAATAAGAAAGGTGATTGGTCAATTTAAAATTAGCGTTGAACTTGTGTGTGTATTTTAATTGAAAATCAAATCGTTTATGTTTTAAATAATCTTGAGGATCGTTATACCTTGTTTCAGGGTTCATACCCGCTACTAAAGTTCCATCATCATCTACAGGAATTCCTGTATCTGTATCATATGTGTCATTGTTTACTTGCGCGTAAAACTCAAAAGTGTCTTTATCAGTAGGTGTATATTCAAAAGTAACCGCACCATTATTGGTGGCTACTCCATAATCTCTCCATCCATTGGTACGTGTTATACCAAAATCGGTTCTGTATCTTAACTTGTCTGAGATAGCACCGCCAAATCCAGCAGTCATGTTATAGGTATCATAGCTACCATAAGAAATACTAAAACTTCCCTCAGGAGTAGCTGTAGGTTTTTTTCTAACCATATTAATGATTCCTCCTAATGCTGAATGACCATATAGAGTACTTGCAGGACCTTTTAAAATTTCAATTCGTTCTAGGTTGGCTAAGTTTGTTGTGGGCGCACTTGTAGAAATGTTATGTCTTTCATCTCTTACACCGTCTATAAGTAATACAAAGTTATTAAAACCTCGAATTCTAAATGTTTGGAACCCGCCATACCTGTTTATAGGACGTACTCCAGTAGCACTTTTAATGGCATCACCTAAATCAGTAACATTACGAAGTTGTAATATTTTAGCATCTATACTATTGGTTGTAATAGGAGCATCGATGTCTTTAATAGGAAGTTTACCTACATTAAGTACTTGTTGTTTTAAGTTGTTTTGAGTTGAAGTAATAGTTACTTCTTCTAAAGCAATATCTTGTTTTTTCAGGAAAATAATAAGTGATTGTTTTGCTTTTGTAGGAGATACATTTTTTAAAAGTGTTTCATAACCAATTTTAGAAAACCGAAGCGTGTTATTGTTTTTTGGAAGTTGAATAGCATAATTCCCATTAACATCAGTGGTTGTTCCTTTGGATAGGTTGGGAATAATAATTGAAACATCAGGAATTATCTTGCCAGTTTTAGCGTCTTTAACGATTCCTGTAATCATGGTGTTAGATTGTGCATTAACCATTACGGTTAATAACAAAAACACACTGCATAATACTAATTTTTTCATTTAAAAATAAGTGTAAGCAGGTAATGTGTAGAAAATTCTACAGTAGATGTAGTTATAAATTTTCTAACTCTTTACCCGAGAGTTACTAATTAATTTATGACTTGTGGCAGGTCTCCTGACTTGGTTCCAAAATATCGCCTTCCCACTTTTAAAAGCAGTGGCTTTATTGATATTTTGTTTGTAATAAACCTTACAGTTGCGGGAACAGTTTTGGATTTGCACCAAATTCCCTTTTAATTTTTATTGGTATAACCAAAGGGTAGAATCCTTAAGGTAGTTTACCTTTATAAAAAACCAAAAATCAGCAGCAAATGTAACGCTTTTTATTGAATGATTTTGGCAATGCTTTGTACTCTACTTTCAATAGTGTTTTTAGGAAGTAGCACGGTTGTAAAGCCTAATTTTTGATAAGTGCTTATTAATAAGTGATGTATTTTAGTAGCTTCTTCAAAAGATTGTAAGCGTTGTGCATCTTGTACATAAATCTCTTCCCATATGGGTAATACAAATACAGTAGTGTGGTAATGTTTGGTATACTTAAAATCAAGCAATTCTTTAGTAATAGGATGTTTTTTTAAGGCTAAATACGCTATATTGTCTGGCAAGCCTCTATCTACAAAAGCGTAGTTTGCTATAGGTGTATTCAGTTCTTCTATTGTTTTTTGATAGACTAATTGGGTAAAACCTACCACATCTTCCCAAGGGGTTTTAGTACCTTTTCTTTTTTGTTCTTCAAGAATGATTCTTCTAGAGACTTCTTCAAAAGTAAGATGTCCTTCTTTTTGTAAAGCATTGATTAGGGACGTTTTTCCAGTACTTGGAGCTCCTGTTATAATGTATCTTTTCATTAGGTAAGTAATAAAAGGTGCAATATAGCAATGCTAATTACAAATAGTAGGGTAGTGGTATGATTAATCCTTGCTACCGTTTTAAATTCTGAATCTTTTAATTCCCTATTATGGTAACCAATGTATGGCTTTTCTACGAGTTTTCCGTGGTAGTAATTAGGACCGCCAAACCTACAGTTTAAAATAATAGCCAAAGCAGCTTCAGGGTATCCAGCATTGGGACTTGCATGCTTTTTTCCCTCTTTAAAAACAGTGAATAATTTATGTGGTTTACCTGTTACTACCAGCATTAAAATGGCTGTTATTCTTGCAGGAATGTAGTTTAATACATCGTCTAATTTGGCTGCAAATTTTCCAAAGTAAAAATAACGTTCACTTTTATAACCAATCATAGAATCTAACGTATTCACCATTTTATATAACATGGCTCCGGGAATGCCTAGTATGGCATAATAAAATAACGGAGCAATAACGCCATCACTTAAATTCTCTGAGAGGGTTTCAAAAACAGCCGTTTTTATTTGTTGTTCATTAAGTTGAGAAGTGTCTCTTCCTACAATCCATGAAAGTCGTTTCCTTCCTTGCAGGATTCCTTTATCCAGTTCGTCAAATACAGCTTTCCCTTCTTGAATCAAACTTTTATTAGCAATGGCATAGAATAAAAATATACTTTGAACTATTATGTATATAATAGGGTAAGGTTTTAGTAGGAATTGTATAAGATAAAAGGTAAGAAATGTACTTATAGTAAGTATTAAAGTTAATACCATACCTTTTGTAAATAGGGAATTTCCTCTATTTAATTTTCGTTCTCCAAACGCTATTAAATTTCCAAATAAACGAATAGGATGTGGTAACCATCTAGGATCTCCAAATGCTAAATCTAATACATAAGCAATACCTAAAGGAAGTAAAAAGAGTACTAGTTCCATGCATGTAGTGCTTTGATTAGTAAGGCGTTTTTCTCAGGAGTTTGACTTGCAATCCGGATATAATGCTCATCTAATGTTCTGAAATTTGAAGCATTTCGTATCAATAACTGATGAGAGTTTACTAGATATGATTTTAATTCCGAGGCTCTTGGTTGAGACAAACGAACTAAGAAATAACTTGTATGTGTGGGGATTACCTCAAAACCTTTTATGGTGTTAATTTCTTTTTGTAAGGCTATAGCGTCTGAAAAATAAGCGTTAAAATCGGGTAGAACTTTTGTGTAATTTTTAAAGATAAATTCACCAGCTTGTAAGGCAAGACTATTTACATTCCATGGCATTTTGTGTTGTAATAACTGAGTAATGATAGAGGAGGAGCTAAGAATATAGCCTAAACGTAGTCCGGGAACACAAAATAGTTTTGTTAATGATTTTACCAGGATAATGTTTGGGTATTTTGATAACAAATTTACACAAGAGATTGAGTTGCTTGTAAATTCAGTATATGCTTCATCAATAACAAAATAGGTGTTTGGGTACGTTGTTGCTAAAGTAGCAATTTCATCACTCGTATTTTCAAAACCATCTGGATTATTAGGATTGCAAATAAAAGCCAGTTTGGTGGTAAATTTATGTTGCAATACTAATTTTCGATCAATAAACTCTAATTGCAAATCATTTACTTTTCCAGCTTGTTCATATTCAGAAAATGAAGGGGTACAAATAGTAGCACTACTTCCGTGAAAAGTATTGGTGATTAGATAAAAAGCTTCTGTAGCTCCATTTGTAACCAAACAATTTTGGGGCTTAATTTGATGATGTTTGCTAAGTAATTCTATAAAATCTTCACTACTTGGAGCTGGGTAACTTTCTATGGTATCTAATTGTTTTTTTAAATAGTGTTTAAGTTCAGTATTGGCACCTAGGTTGTATACATTAGAGCTAAAGTTTGCTTTAAAATTAACGTTATTAAATTTATGAGTATCGTCTCCGTGTCCGTATTCTATCATGTCTTATAAACAATTACGATTGCATTTGTTGAATTATAGTTTCCATATCCAAATGCGATTCTAAATGAAGAGCAAGTTTGTTGTAATTTTCTTCTTTATATTTTTTATAATCGAAAGTAGCTGTGTTTTGTTCAATAGTAAAATCACTCAAAAGATCATCAATAACAATGCTATTGTCAAAGATTCCATGAATATAAGTTCCCCAACAGTTTTCTTCAACATAACCTTCAGAAACATCATTAATAGTATTTAATTTTTGCTGGTGTTTAAAAGTAGTAACTCCCATATGAATTTCATAGCCAGTACAAAGATTCTGATATTCTTTGAATTTAAAATTACATTGTAACGTTGTTTTTTCTGCAGCCATTATAGTATCAGCAGGAATAATACCCAATCCAGGTATGGTTTGTATAGTATTCTCCACATGATGCGGATCAGAAATAGAGTGTCCCAACATTTGGAATCCGCCACAAATTCCAATAATTTTCTTTTGTTGCTCGTGAGCTTTTAAGATTTCTTGAGCAATACCAACGTTCCTTAAAAACTGTAAATCGGCAATTGTATTTTTACTACCAGGCAGGATGATAATATCAGCGTTTTGTATATCTTCTTTAGCGCGTGTATAAAATAAATGAACTCTCTCGTCTTTTTCTAGTCTATTGAAATCAGTAAAGTTTGAGATAAAAGGAAGTAACACTACAGCAATGTTAATTTTACCTGAAGTAATAGCTTTGTTTTTAGTGTCTAATGCTAAGGAGTCTTCTTCTTCAATATAAATATCTTTAGCAAAAGGAATAACACCTAAAACAGGAACCTTGGTAAGTTCTTCTATCATTTTTTTTCCTTCTTCAAATAAAGAAATGTCACCTCTAAATTTATTAATGATAATCCCTTTAATTAATTTTCTTTCATCTTCGTCTAGTAAAGCAATACTGCCATAAACACTTGCAAAAACACCGCCTCTATCAATATCAGCAACTAAATATACCGAAGCATTGGCGTATTTTGCCATACGCATGTTTACGATGTCTCTGTGTTTTAAATTCAGTTCGCTAATACTACCAGCGCCTTCTAATACAATAGGGCTGTATTGTTTTTGTAGTTTATTAAAAGCTTTTTGTACTTCTTGGAAAAGATGCTGTTTGTTATTTCCTAAAAAATAAGAACGGGCTGTTTGGTCTCCAATAGGTTTTCCATGCAAAATAACTTGCGATTTGTTAGCTCCTGAAGGTTTTAACAAAACAGGATTCATTTCAGTGGTGCATGCAATACCTGCAGCTTCAGCTTGCACAGCTTGAGCTCGTCCAATTTCTAGTCCATCTTTGGTAACAAAACTATTTAAAGACATGTTTTGAGCTTTAAAAGGAGCAGGAGCATATCCTTTTTGTTTTAAAATGCGACAAATACCAGTTACTAACATGCTTTTACCAACATCAGAACCAGTACCTACCAACATTATTGGACGTAATTTTTGAGTCATTTTAAATGATGAAATGAGCCGCTAAGATAACAAAGATTGTTAAAGAGAGGTTTGTTAAGTAGATAATTACAAAAGCTGATTTTAACCTTTTTATTGTCTTTAATTTTTGTATTGTGAATAGCTTCCAAACTAAGATGAGTCACAACGTAAAAAATATGTCATTACGAATAGCGTAATTTATGGAGCTATGAAGTAATCTGTTTTTTAAGAAGCAGACTGCCACAAAACTTCATTATCATTTCGTTTTTCGCAGTGACGTTTTTTAGTATAAATATATTATGAATGCTTATAAATTATCACAAATTGTTACATTGAAATACTGGTACATTGTTACATTAATATTGTGAATACCTACCAAACTGTGATGAGTCATAACGTAAAAAAATGGGTCATTGCGAATAGCGTAGTTTATGGAGCTATGAAGTAATCTGTTTATTAAGAATTAAACTGCCACAAAACTCCATTATCATTTAGTTTTTGCAGTGACGTTAGTTTTTATTATTCATAATTTGTAATTGAAAATTCATAATTAAATATTGTTGTGAATTAGTTTCAAATTGTCACGAGTCACAACAAGTTAATCGTTGCAGATCCAACCAACATGAGTTGTGAATACCTAACAAACTGAGGTAAGTCACAACACAGGAGTAATGAATAACAACAATCGTTATGTTATGAACGTGTTACAAATTGTCACGAGTCACAACTTTATAGCGTATTATATTTTATCAAAATCAGTTGTGAATAGGTTTTAAATTGTCATTAGTCACAACAATCACGTCTAAAACCCTTGTTGGTGTAAAGCTGTGAATACATTCCAAAACGGTATCAGTCATAACTTACAAACAAGATCAACAAACCTACTATGTGTTGTGAATACTTTACAAAATGTTATAAGTCACAACGTTTCAATTAGCAGTGTTTAGTAATTCAGTTAACAATTTTAAACGGTAGTTTTTAATTTTTTGATCTTATAAATAGTGTTGTTTGTTTTTATTATACTTTTTTACGATTAATAGTTTTTCATCTTGTCAGTTCGAGTGATCCCGATGCTAATCGGGATTGTATCGAGAACAATTCCAAAAAACGAAAACTTCTCGATACAAAATTATTTTCCATTGCATTACAAATAATTTCACTTGAAGTGACAATCTTGATTTATTCATAATTAAATATTATTGTGAATACATTCCAAACTGAGATGAGTCACAACATTTATCAATTTGAAAACGATGAAATTATAGTTGTGAATACCTATCAAACTGAGATGAGTCACAACGTAATACTTGTTTTATGTGTTTAACTTATTGATTATTATGTTTTTATTTTTTGTTTAGGATTGAGAAAATAAGTGTTATTATAGCTATGTCGTTGTTTTTTAGGTTGTTTTTTTAATCCTAATAAAGTGTTCGTTAGTTCAGTGTACGATAATTCTGGAGGTAATACATCTGCATGTAAAGCCTTGTTACGTAACTTTTCAATTTTTTTAAAACACTTTCCTAAATTGGTTTCGTATTCTTTAAAAGAAACATATGCCATTTGTGCTAAAGAAGTGTCTTCTTTGTCTGTATATTTCTTTTTGTTTTCTTTTTCAAAAGTTAACAATTGCGATACAAAAGCAATACTTTCTTTCCAATGCAATTGTAAAGCGGTTTTAATGTATTTGTATTCGTACTCATCTCTATCAGGTTGTTCTTTTTTTAAGCGTTTTACTATTGCTTCAATACGGTTTATATTGTAAAAATCATGACTTTTCAATTGCTTTACAGGAAAGGAAACCGTAACGCCTTCAATTGTTTTTTCTATGGTTTTTGCATTACTACGAATACTTTTTACATGATGTTCTTTCCATCCTAAAGGCAGTCGTGCGTCGTTTTGTAATAAACGTCCTTGTAATAAGGTAAGTACCGTATCGGTATATAAATTTTCATAGAGTTGTTTTATCTGTTTGCGTTGTGCTTTTAAATTGTGTAAAACCCTTGTGTTTTGTTCGTTTCTAGCAGCCTTAATTTTAGCGTTTGTTGCTTTAAAATCGGCAAAATAGTATTGGTAGTTTGGTTGTTTTGATAAGTTTTGCCATTGTAGTTTTAAGTTTTCCAAAATGTTTACTGTATCTGGCATCTTTTTAAACTGAAACTTTAGATCTTCTTTTGTTTCAGGAGTAATTAAAAAGAAATCATGTGGTAAATGGATATACCCATGTACAGTATCTTTTTCTTTTCGTAAAAAAGGAGCTAAAATTTCTGCTCTTCTGTTTGGATGTTTGCTCTCCTCATTCTTATTGCTTAGTATATCATTAGACGGATTGGCAATGTGTAGTCGTCTAGCTAAGCCAATTAAGTTTACATATTTTTCATATGTAGGTAACTTCTTTTCTAATTCATCCTTGTATTTATCTATAGCCAATTGTGTGATACGCTTAAAACAAGCATCAAAAGAATGAGCTTCGTCTAAAATGGTTAACACTTTAGCTTGGTAGTTTTCAAAAAAGTCGTTTTCGTGCTTTTTTGGATTTAACTTTGCAGTACACGCCACATTTAACCAATCGGCTATTAACGCTTTATTTTCTTTTTTCCATCGTTGGTCGTCTAGCAAATAACAATATTTTGCAAATTGTTTTTTAGCCGCTACAGAAGTAAACTTCCCTTGTTTTCCTAAAATCCATTCGATGGCTTTATAAATCAACAACATTTTTTCATGTCGAACAGTGGTATTTGTTTTCCCTTTCCATTTTCGTTCTAATATGCTCTTTTTAGCAAGATCTACTTCCGTAGCTTTTTTAGCTTTAATACGGTTGTTGATGCTATTGATTTCTCTTAATAAATCTTCTTGTTCTTTCTTTTTAAAATACCCCGTAGCATAAGCAGCCGTATTATACATGGCGACTATAGCCGCAAAATGTCCTTCGTTTTCTGGATTGATAATACGCTCTAGTTTTTGTTGAATTCGAGTGCGTAATGTTTCCATGGCTTTAGCTTCCGATAAATTTTCGTTTTGCAATTGTAATAAAATCTTAGGCAATAAAGAGCTGTGTTTACAAGTACCATCCGTATTTTGTATACCTTTAAAATGTTTTAGGTAGGAGTTGTTTATAAAAAAATGTTTTTTAGATGGCTTATTTAAGTAGCATAACCATTCCATAAAAGCAGTAGCAAAGTGTTGCAGTGCCGTAATAGTTTCGTCAGTTTTGCTCATCGCTATTAAGGCTCCCCAATGTTTTAAATTCTGATAACCTATGCTGATGTGCATAAATTTATTGGGAGCTACTTCTATACGAATCATAATACGATCCGCTTTTTCATACAGTTCTTGATGTACTTGTACTTCGGTTTTTGTAACCGTTTCGGTATCGTGTTGTAAACGATCTGCCAGTACTTTGGTAATACCTAGCTTCTGCGTATAGGTGGCATTTTGGGTATAGTACATTGCTGGAATTTTCTGAATCTCCTCTTCAGTTTTTTCTGCTTCATTTTCTACAGCATGGGAAACTTTTTTCTGAATCATATCATCGGTATGTACTCGCCATGAAAGACCAGATACATCTTCAGTTAAATAAGCAATAGAAGCAGCTAATAAAGTAGTGGGTTTACGACTAGTTCTACATACAGTTTGTGTTGCTGTAGTTTCTGAAAGTTGATGGTGTAAATACTGAGGAAGCGTACCTAGGTAATTACGGAGTTGTAATAAATGGTATTGTAAGGCATCTACTTCAAAAAGTGAATGTTTTCCCAACCAATATCCAGCACTTTCAGAAGCATCGCGTTGAGCATAGAACGAAGCAATAAACTTACTTTTTTCTAAATCGATAATATCTTCGGAAGAACGAAAAGTACCGTCTTTGCGTTTTTTGAGCTTTCCGTTAGCATCGTATAAATAACTTTCTGGATTAGCGGATTTACCTTGTTGTGTTGGTGGTTTGGAATAGCCACCACGGTTTAGGTATTGTCGCGATTTCATATACAACTCCATTTGCCCTCTGGTTAAAAAGAAGCTTAAAAAGAAATCAATTCCTAAGTTGCTTAATTTTTCAGGTTTTTTTGCATTCCAACAGGTATCGTAATGCAATACATCTATGGCAAAATTAATTTTAGGTTGATAACTTGCTAGGGCAATTTTATAAGTGCGATCTAATACATTTCTGGCGGTGTTAGATGGATAAATAGCGGTTTCTTCGTGCCAATAATGTGAATGATAATCGCGTAAGCGAAGTAACAAGAGTAAAATATGATTTATTTCTTTAATTTCTTCTGGAGTTACAAAACGAATGTTATTTCCTTTCACAGTATTCCAAAAAAATACTTTGAGTTCAGAGTAGGTTCTATCGGTAAGTCCGTTAATTTTATGGTTTAAATCGTTCCAGTCTATCTTTTCTTTTTGTTTTCCAGATTCAGAATGTTTAGGAAAGAAAATATATCGAATTTCAGTAAACTCTTGTGCCTTGTCTTTTCGTTGTATTGTTTTAATAAAATTACTGGTACGGTTATAAGCTAGGTTATAAAATACTGCCAATTCTCCGTTTTTATGAATACTAGGGACTGAGCGTCTTTGGTTAGATTTTAGTCTTCTGTTAGTGTGATTCATGGTGTACAATTTTTAAGTGTTATTTGCTAATTTGTGCTGTTCTTTATAATCTCCCAACAAAGTGAGTAGGTCTTTTTTTAAATTAGAGGTAGCGATATATTGTAGTTTATCGTAGCCTAATTTATGCGTACCGTTTGTACATTTTCGTAATGTGCGTGCACTACCGCAATAGCAAAGGTGGTTATGACGTAGTTTGTTTCCTTCTATATATTGATAGAGTGCTTTTATAATGGTTGCAGCATCCGTAATTCCTAATAACGTTTGGTAGCTTTGTAAGGTGCTATTGGTATGGGCAAATTCTCCATTACTATACGTTTTGTGTAGTTCGTAATAAGAGTTGTTTTGTAAATACGGAATTAAGATGTGCCTTATAAACTGAACTAAGGTTTTTACCTTTGTTTTTAGGTAGATTTCTTCTAATCTGGGTGTTGTAAAGCAACAATATCCAGAATCAGAATACACATGCCTATCGATATCTTTAGGGATTCGTTCTCCTGTTTCTAATACCCTTGGAAAACTTGAATTCCAAGGGCTAATGTCTATGTTTACCGTATACATATCATCAGAAAATACTTCCAGTGTTCCTGTAAATACTTGTGTTGCTTGGTTAAAAGAAAGTTCAGGATATTGTGCTAATACCTTTGCAATTTGTGTATTAATTTGCATACGGTTTAGGTTTTATATAACTAGTGTTTAAAGTACTAGCCATTGCTTTTTTCTGGCTTTCTTCATCTGCATCTGAACCTTTAGGAAAACGATCGCCAAACTGATTGTTTCGTAAATACTCAGAAGCTTTTTTAAAGTTGGTTTCGTTTTTTGCTCGATCGCAATCGGAAACTAAATTTTGTAAGGTGTTTAAAAAATTTTCCTTTCTAGTTTTGGAATAATCGGCAAAAACATTGTCGCCTTTTGGTGTTGTGGGGCGTTTGCAAGTAAAACCGTTAGGTGCTGTAAGTGTGTCTAACATTTTTCTCACCGTTTCTCTAAATGCAGTATCGTCATTATCATCTTCTACATAGTTGTTTACGATTAAAATAGTTAAGGCGAAACCAGAAGGAAGTTTTAAATGACTGTTTTTTTGATGTCTAAAATCTTTCCAAGCTTTAATATATCTAACCAAGCGTTTTATTTGCGGATTGGCATTGTTTAAAAACCATTGGGTAAATTCTGGAGGGTCGCTTTCTTTCCAACCCTCAGCACGATGCGCTAGTTCAGGTTTAGTACCCTCTTTATAGTAAATGGGTAAATCTACATGATGTCCATCTGAAAAAATTACACGTACACAAGTGTTTTTTCGAATAGGATCTGTTTCTGTATGATCTTTTACTGCTTCGTATACCCAGTTGTGCCAAGTTGAAATATGTTCTCTGTTGTCTTCGTCTTTTTTTTCGTTGAAGTACACTCCGTCATCTAAATCGTATTTTCGAAGTTCGTTTCCATCTTGATCTTTTACTACAATAGGATTTACGGTGGTGTCCATTTCAAAAGATCCTTGTCCTTTAAACGTAGGCTGTAGTTTGTCAGGTTTATTTTCTGCAAACCAGTCTTTTATTTTTTTACGAAGCGATTTTCTGCTGCCTAATAAATCGTCTTTACGTTTTTGTGTGAGTTTTATAGTATGGTAAAATGTATTGTATTCTTTATGTAATGTTGCCATGAGTGTTTGTGTTTAAAATGGATGTATAGTTTTTGTTGAGGTTCTTGTAAGGTTTTTAAAGTTTCCTTTGGTTGGATAAGGTTTCCTGTTTGTATAGTAAGTACCTTCTAAAAGATAATTACCACTGTGTTCTTTTACTTTTATAATGCAGGTACCAAAATGAGTGTCTAGTGCTTCATTCCCTTCGTTGGTATATTGATACAAAATTTTAAAGTGCTGTTTATCTTCTGTTTTGGTAATCATACAAAGGTTACTGTGGGAATTAGAAGACTTTTTGTTGTGTCTTTTATAAAAAGCATTTACGGTTATAGAACTCCCAGTTTGTACGATAACCATCGTAACATCGATGTATATTTTTTTGGTAGTACAATGGTCTTCTTTTTCAATAATAAAGCACTCTTGCGTACCCGTATAGGTGCCGGAAAAGTCTTTAATGGTAAAAAGCCAAGAAAAAGGCGGATATTTCCATAACCATTGGTCTATGATTTTTAAAACAATTCCTAATAATCCTATACCAATAATAGGATAGGACCAATTGAATTGTTGTGCCCAAATAATACCCAATAAGGTGCTTCCAACTACAAAGACAACCGCCCAAGGTTGGTAATAGGTAAAATAATTTGTTTTCATATATAGAATATTGTTTGTTGTTGTGATTGATTTTCTGAGAAATGAGATAATTTACTTATCAGTTCAGCGATTGTGTTATTAACAAAGTATAGTTTGGTATATGGAATGTTACTTCTAGTGAAATTATTTGTAATGCAATGAAAAATAACTTTGTATCGAGAAGTTGTCTATTTGTATTTTATACCATTTTATCTCGTAAATAATAATACTTCACCAGTCTTCCCTCTTTATAATAACATGTTTTATGTTGTGAATACTTTTCAAATTGTGATGAGTCACAACGATCCAAAGCAAAACAAGAATACTCGATCAGTTGTGAATACCTTCCAAACTGTGATGAGTCACAACATAAATAGTTTAGTATTTTTCTTTAGAAATATGCTCTCGAATACTTTTTAAAATCAAATCTCGTTTTTGTTCCCATCTTAAATATCTTTCGGGTTTAAGGTTAAGTTTAGATTCTAAAGTTTCTTTTAACAAGTTCAATTGCTTTTCTTGATCGATATGTATACTCTGAAACTTTTGAAAAACACCTTTCATTTCCTTTAAATCAAAAGGAGGAATAGCAATAGAAATTTGTGCTTTGGTTAATCCCCATGCTGCGCCCATTTGCAATAGGCAATCTGTAGAGTTGTAAAAATTATTTGAAATTAGAAAGAGTACTAAGACATCATCAGACAATCGTGTTTTAATTTCTTCTTCAAAATTACTGCCTAAAGGAGTACTGTTACTTTCTAAAGAGGAACAAAAAATATGTTCGGGATTTACGCCCATACTTTCCAGTATTTGGGTGAAATCAGATGCAATTTCGGTATCTTCTGGGGCATGACTCACAAAAACTTTTTTCAAATAAGTTGCTTTGTTTTGCTTTTTAGTATTGTTTTTTTGGGTGTATGCGGTAATGGATAGGTTAAGGTCTCTGGCAATATCTAATACAATATCATCTTTACTATCTCTTACAATTTGTTTGAGTTGATCTATAGTATATGTTTTAGAAAGCTCTAGATGAATACCGTATTTTATAAATATTTGTTTTAACTCTTCTTCTGTATGAGTGCTTTGTAGGCACAAATAAATTTCGTTGGTTAAATGGTGTTTGTCAGTTGGACTCATATTTAATTTTTTTGTGCTTATATTTTTTTTGAAAGGGCTAATTTTTTATAATAATTTCCTAATGGAGTTAAGGTGCATGCTTCGTTTTTTTGGGCGGCTGCTTCCAATGTCTTAGCTGTGGTTAATTGTAGTAAGCCATTGGTGTGGTATAAGTGCAAATGTTCCATAACCTTTTGTAATTTGAGGTTATTGGTGTCTTCTGTTTTCAGAAAATTAACAGACAATTGCAATCCTGTTTTTGTATCACTGAAATACTGCGGCAGTTTTCGTAAAATATCCAAAGGAATTTTAGGTTCACAATTGCGTAAAGAAATCATTTGTGACACGTGTGATTTAAATAGTGGTCGCTGCTGCCAAGCATCGAGTTGCGTATCGGCAAAATAATACAGACTCGATAGGTTAATTTTACCTCTAAGATCTGCGGCGCTACCTTGCATGGCGTCGTAAATAATATTGGTGAAAATACCGCCACCGCTTTTTTCATAAGAATATTGTTTGTCTGTAGAAGCGGCTAAAATAGAAACGCCTTCACGTAGTACTACTTTTCGTTCTCCTAAATCAATGCTATTCCCAGCATCTCCTGCATAGCAGCAATCTAGAATGATAATTACTTCTTTTGCCACTGAACTATTGGCTAAGGCAACAATTTCCATTAAACTTACTCCATAATCGTTAGGTTCTCCATCTTGCGTTACCAGATAAGTACCTGCTTTGGTGGTGGCTCCATGACCAGAAAAGTAGAGTAGGGTAGTATCGTTATCCCTATGGTTAAACAGGTCTTCAATTTTTTTTCTTAAGTAACCACGGGTAACCTCTATTTTATCTGAGGTCAGGCGTTTGCAAGAAAAGTTAGGATTGCCGTTTTCATGGGTAGCAAAAACTTCATGCATGCGGTTTGCGTCGTTAATACATCCGTTTAATGGACTTTTTGGATAATGATTAATACCCACGAGTAATGCTCTTCTCATTTTTTTGTTTTTAAAATTACACCTACAAAATTGTGAGATTAAAGCATGCTAAAACAGCCCAATATTGGGGAGAAAAGCTTCTCCTCAAATTTGAGGAGTTTTGGGTGTTTAAATATTTTTTGAAGGTGTTGAATTGCATTTTGGGTATAAAAAAACCTCACAGGTCTTTAAGACTTGTGAGGTTTGTTGTGAATACCTTTCAAATAGAGATCAATCACAACGAAAATAATTTATATTTTAAAAAAATACTCGTTGTGAATACATTCTAAATTGATATAAGTCACAACGGTAGTAGAAGATAAATTAAAAACGAATTAGTTGTAAATACCTTCCAAAATGATATAAGTCACAACCTATTTATTTTGCGATTTAAGAAGCTTTGAGTTGTGAATACCTTCCAAATTGAGATCAGTCGCAACAATATTTCATCCTCATAATCCTGAAGTAGTGTTGTGAATACCTGCCAAACAGAGATGAGTCACAACTATATTTTTTACCATACTTGAAATGTGGTAGTTGTGAATACCTTCCAAACTGATATAAGTCACAATGTAAAAAAAGTGTCGTTACGAATAACGTAATTTATGGAGCTATGAAGTAATCTGTTTTTTAAGAGGCAGACTGCCACAAAACTTCATTATCATTACGTTTTTCGCAGTGACTTTTTGTTATTGTTAGTATCTACCAAATTGATATAAGTCACAACCTGGACTAGAAACGTCTCTTCAATGAACGAGCTGTGAATACCTTCCAAACAGGGATCAGTCACAACCAGGAAAAG
This sequence comes from Tenacibaculum sp. 190524A02b, assembly GCF_964036645.1. Lineage (NCBI taxonomy): Bacteria > Pseudomonadati > Bacteroidota > Flavobacteriia > Flavobacteriales > Flavobacteriaceae > Tenacibaculum > Tenacibaculum vairaonense. Next base: position 4,883,857 of record NZ_OZ038525.1, read on the forward strand.
CGACAAATACAACAAGATCTAGTTGTGAATACCTTCCAAAATGATGTGAGTCATAACGGAAAAAACAACGATTAGAAGCTCCAGTAGTTGCGAATAGCGTAATTTATGGAGCTATGAAGTAATCTGTTTCTTAAGAAGCAGACTGCCACAAAACTTCATTTCATTACATTTTTCGCAGTGACTTTTTGTTATTGTTAGTATCTACCAATCTGAGATAAGTCACAACGTAAATAGAACAAAGAGCATTATTGTGATAAACGATCTATAAAGGTAATTAGCTCTTCGTTTTGTAGTTCATTTATACCAGTGATAATTTCCCAGTTAATGGCTTTTAATTCTTTGAGATATTCTTGAATAACGAAGTTGTATTTTCCAGATAATAAAGCTTTAATATTAATATCTCCTTTATAAAAATGAAAAGCTAAATCATATCGTTTTACTCTTATGATTTCTGAAGGAGTCATTTGATGGTAAAAGGTATTTAAATAGTCAATGCTATATTTTTTATTTATTTGGTTTTGATGATTCCATTGGTCAGTATCATAAGAAGACCATTCTTTTTTTATTTTTAAAATAAATTGTTGGTATTCATTTAAGTAATCTATTTTGGTTTTGGGATTATTACAAGCAGTGTATGCTAATAATAGTATACTTATAAGTAGTTTAATCTGTATATTTTTCATAAATCAATAGCCGATTTTATCGACACCTTCGTTGTTGATGTCCTGATATTTTTGCATTAAAATTTTAACGGTCATGTCAAATTCATTGAGGCGATCTTCTAACATTTGTAGTTTTCTATTTCGCATATTTTCACTTTTGGTTTGCATAATAGATTCTTCTAACTTTTCCATTTTATCATAATACAGTATGGATATTTCATTAACAATTTCATCTAATTGCGCTTTCATTTTTACCCCATCTCGGGTAAGTTTACCTCTAATTTCTTTTTTTCCTTCAATAAGAATTTTGTTAAATGTTTCTGCAAGTCCTTGACGAAAAAACTCATTGTGCATTCTTCGAGTTTCTAAATCTGATTTGGCTTCTTGCATGAGTACATCGGCTTTGTATTTCATTGTCTCTCTGATTTCTTTGCTAGGTGCTATACGGTCTAAAAAGGATATTTTTCTATTTAAAATTTGTTGAGCAATCTCCTTTTTATTTCGAATTTCATTAGCAGAGTTTTCTTGATTAACTAAACCATTATTATTGGTATTGGTAATTTCATTATTCATAAGTATTTGTTTTTAGTGTTATAGATTATCTTTGATATTGTTTACGGTGCTTTTTGATTGTTTGCGTACACCGTTCACAATGATTTTTGCCTTTTGTTGTGCGCTTTTTACCCAGTTTTCTGCTTCGGTTTTATCAATGTCTAAAGAAGCTTCTGAAGCGGTTTTAAATTTTTGTGTTTGAATGCCGAAATCGAAAATATCTCCATGATGAATGGCTAATACTGTAAATGAAGACCATATAATAAATTCCATTCCTATACTTAACATTAAACTAATAAGTCCAACAATTAATACATACTGAACATCAGGAAAGGTATTACTCATATTTACAATGCGTAGGGTAGCAAGAAGCATTTTATTACCTGCATTTTGGAATGTGGTTAAGTCTCCTTTAGCTTGTTTTAATTTTTCACCTTTTTCAAGTGTAAGTTGTTTAATCGCTATCCTACGTTTTTCATCAATATCATTAATGAGTTGTATGCGTAATTGCTCTTGTTTCTCTTTGGCTTCTTTAGCAGCTAAATATCTTGGACCTCTATACTCTTTACTATCTCTAAAAAGGTGTTTTTGTTCAGCTTTCATACGTTGCTCGTATTTTTGTATAGCAGCATCAACAGACTTAATTTGTATGGCAATTTGTGTATCAAAAGAGTTGTTGAGTTGTTTCAAATCAAATTGATATTGTAGTTGCATATCGTCTTTACTTAAAGTAAGTTGTTTATCGTATTCAGGGTTTTGTAAATTGTAGAAAGAAAAAATTAATGTAGCTACAATAGAAATAAATATGAGCATAAACCGAAGCCCTACAAATCCTCTTTTGTCCGTTATATAAGCACTATTCCCTGTAATAGAATATTGCTTGTGTAAAAAGATTAAAAAGATTTTGGTAGACTCGAAAGCAAAGACCAATAAAAAAGAGACAGATAGTAATAAAGTTCCAGAATTACTAAGTTTAAAGAGCTCAGAAAATACTTGATATTCTATGAGGGCAGATACTAAAGCGCATGCTAATCCCGCTAAAATAAAGGTAATATAAACTATAGGAACAAATAGTTTAAAAAACGTAGCAATAGCATTATGAATTATCTTTCCCATGATGTAATTGTATTTGTTGCTGTATATCTCTTAAAAGTATATCCCGTGTAGGAGTCCAAACTAATTGACGCTTAGGCGTAAGATTAAATTGACTTTCTAAGGTATCTTTTAGTAAGTCAAGGTTCTTTTCTTCATTAATATACATTCCTTTAAAATGTTGAAAAACACCTCTCATTTTTTCTAATTTAAAAGGTGGAATGGCTACAGAAATATGTGTTTTAGTAAGTGCCCATACAGCGCCTAACTGCATAAGACACATAGAGGTGGTATAGAAGTGTTTTGACAGTATGAAAAAAACTAAAACATTGTCGTTTAGCTTGTTTTTAATATCTTCCATAGTATTACTACCTAAAGTTGTTCCATAACCTTCAAAAGAAGCACAAAAAATAATTTCAGAATCAATGCCAATACTCTGTAAGATTTGAATAAAGCTGCTAACAATTTCTTTATCTTCTATAGCATGACTAATAAAAATCTTTCTTAGAGATACTTGTTTCTTTTTAGGTTGATTTTCTGCTTTCTTTTTTAGATAAGGGGTAGATAAATCCAAATCGTTGGCTATGGCAATGATAATATTATCATCGGTTTGGTGATTTAATAATTGCTTTAACGATTTTTGGGTATAGGTTTTTGTTGGGATGGTTTTTACTCCATAACCACCAAGAATATCAATAATCTCTTCAATACTAAGTGTAGTTTGTAAAGAGAAATAGATGTCTTGTATTAATCGGTATTTTTCTGTAGGACTCATACTATGGTTAATTTTGATTAATTAGGAACTAAGTAATTTGATTTTAGCTTTTTTCGTAAGGGTTTAGATATTAGATAGGTGTCTATTTGTGCTTGAACAGCATCAATGTCTTTTAACTTGAGTTCTAAGCGATCTCTTTCTATTTTATCTTTGTAATAATGTGATATAAGGTAGGAGGTTAATTGGTAGGTGATAATACCAATTCCTACAAAAACACCAATACCTTCTTCCATACCTATACGCATGGATACATCTTTTAAACAAGAAGTTATTGCAGCTGCGCCATCATAATCACTAATAGCTATTTTTACTTCAAAGATAAGTTTAGGAATGCCTATACCAGCACCGTAGCAAATAAGTGTATCTTTCATGTTACAAATTGTTTTTTTGTTTAATTGTCTCCAATGTTTTAGAAGTGGTTAATCGGGCTTCCTCATTAGTAAAAAACCAAGATGAATACGATTAGCTTTACTAATGCATGTTTTAAAGGATTTGTAGCGTAGTGGTTTGTTTTAATCAATAATGCGCTTTTCATGGTTAAGTAGTTAATTGTTATGATTACAAATTTGCTAGAAATGATAACATGAGAACAGCCCAATATTGGGGAGGAAAAAGGCTCCTCAAATTTGAGGAGTTTTGGGTGTTTAAATATTTTTTGAAGGTGTTGGATTGAGTTTTGGATATAAAAAAACCTCACAGGTCTCAAAGACCTGTGAGGTTTGTTGTGAATACCTACCAAACCGAGATGAGTCACAACTTCTGCCAGAATATCGTTCTACATCTCTCCGTTGAGAGTATCTTTCAAACAGAGATGAGTCACAACGTAAAAATGAGTTATTACGAATAGCGTAATTTATGGAGCTATGAAGTAATCTGTTTTTTAAGAGGTAGACTGCCGCAAAACTTCATTTCATTACGTTTTTCGCAGTGACGTGAGTTTTTATTATTCATAATTAAATATTGCTGTGAATACCTTCCAAAATGATGTGAGTCACAACCTATTGGATAGGTGGCAATTGTTATGAGGTGTTGTGAATACCTTCCAAATTGATGTGAGTCACAACGAAAAAGTAGTTGCAAGTAATTAATATTTAGTTGTGAATACATTCCAAATTGATGTGAGTCACAACAAAATGGACCAGCTAGACAACTCCTAACTCGTTGTGAATACATTCCAAAATGATATAAGTCACAACCGTAAAGCCTAGTTTTTGTGTTTAATGTGTTTTAAGTCAGTGTTTTGTGTTTTTTTTTGTAGGATGCGAAAAATAAGTTTTCTATAAGAGTTTGGTTATACAAAATGTTATTTTTTTAATCCTAAATAATCCTATATATAATTTCGTTCAATAGCAAACTTTACCAATCCGTGTGAGCTTTTAACGCCTATTTTTTCAATTAAATTTCTACGATAGGTTTGTACTGTACTAACTTCTATATGCAGTTTAAGTGCAATTTCTCCAGAGGTGTGGTCTGTGGCTATTAATTGTAATACTTCTACTTCTCTCTTGGTTAAATGTAATGGCTTAGGTTGAGGTGTTTCATTGGCTTTGATATATTTGTCGAGTACTTCACCTTTGAGGTATTTACCTTCATACATTACCGCTTCTAAAGCATTTACAAATTCTTCGGCACTTTTATCTTTAAGCATGTACCCATTAGCACCAGCACTAATTAATTGTTTTATAAAATTACCTTCACTGTGTGTGGTAAGCATAAGAGTTTTAATAGGTAGGGCTAACTTTGTTATCGTTTTAAGTGTATCCACACCATTCATTATAGGCATTTCAATATCTAAAACTAAAATGTCTACTTCTTTTTGATGTTTTTTTAATAAAGTTATGGCGTCTTCTCCGTTATAAGCTTCGTCTAATACTATAATATGTGGGTGATCTTGTAGTAAGGCTTTTAGTCCTTGGATAAACATTTTATGATCATCCACAATAATAATATGTATGGGAGTTTTAAGTTTCATTGGTATAGGTGTTTTTTATAGGGATATCAATAGTAATGGTAGTACCATTTCCTTTTCCAGAATCTATGTTACAAGTTCCTTTTATACTTTGAATTCTGGAATATATATTTTTTAGTCCAACTCCTTTATGTTGTTGGGTAGTTTCAAAGCCAATACCGTTATCTTCAACAACAATATTTAGTTCTTCTTCACGCTTTAATAATTGTATGGCTACCTGCGTTGCTTGCGCGTGTTTTAAAATATTATTGAGTAACTCTTGTATGACTCTATAAATCTGTATTTCCATAGAGCTTTCTAATCGGTCATCCAGCTTATAAGAAGTTAATTGAATATTTATTGCTTTTTTGTTTTGTTTAACACAAGCGTTTTCAAAAGTTTGTTTGAGTTCTTGTAAAGCTGGCATTAATCCAAAATTAGGTAAAGTTCCTGATAGCATATTATGAGAAATGTCACGTACTGTTTTGCAAGCTTCATCTAGTAACTGGTGCGCTTTCATATAAGCATCTTGTGTACTAGTATTCGCATTTTTAGTTGCAGCTTGATAGTAAATTTTAACTAATGATAGTTTGCTACCTAGGTTATCATGTAGTTCTTTACCAATACGTTTTCGTTCTTCTTCTTCACCGCTAATCATTGCATGCATAATATCAAGCTCTTGAGTTTTTAATAGCTCTGTAAGTTTTTGTTCTTGTATTATGGCATTTAGTTTTTGCATTTTTATCAATTCTTGAAACTCCTGTTCCTGAATTTCTTTTTCATGAGCAATAATTAGTTTTTGTTCTTTTTGTTTTTTAGCTTTTACCATGTAAAAAAATAAAATAGCTAGTAGCACTATTGTAATTAGCAGTGCTATTATAAATATGTTCTTTTTTTCTGTTTGTGTTTCTGTAATTTTTTGCTTGCTAATGGCTGCTGCTAATTTTTTTTTCTCATTAATATAAGCAACTTCATAACGGTCTGCTTTTTTAATTTTTAAAAACTCTTGTTTTTCAACTTGATAACTAGAATCTTTATACGCATAAGCTTTTGGGTAATTGTTTAGTTTTCGATACACTTTAGATATAGAAGTATAGGTGTATCCTAGCATAGAAGAATCTTTACTATTATGTTGTAAATCTAAACTCTTGTTAAGGTAATCTAGGGCTTTTGTATACTTACCATCATCGTAAAATAAGTTTCCAATATTGTTATAAGAGACCAGCAATTTGTTTTCGTTTTTTGTTTTTGAAAACTCTTGTATGCTAGATTTATAATAGTGAAAAGCAGAGTCTCTTTTTTCTAGTTTTCTATAGAGTGTAGCTAAATTATGATATAATGCACCTTTGTCACCTAAATTATGTGTATTGATAAAACGTAATGTTTTATAATATTGCTCTAAAGCTTGTTGATCTTTGTTAAGATGATCGTAAGTAGCAGCGATATTGATTTCCATATCAGTAACTTTTTCTAAGCTATTTTTTTGATGATATATTGTTGCTGCTTCTTGAAAATAGGTTAGTGCTTCTGTATAATTTTTAAGCCTTTTTTGAGTGAACCCTAAATATCTATAAATATATGCGATTTGTAGAGGGCTACTTTCTTTTTTACTAAAGTCTAAAGCTTTTAAATAATAAGTTAACGCTTCTTTATGTGCATTGTATGTGCTGTATAAAGTACCAATGTTTATAGCAACAGTAGCTGCTTGCTTGTTTTTTTTAAGTGTTGTAAACGCTTCTAAACTATTGGTGTAATGTGCTATTGCGGCTAACTTTTTTCCTTGTAAACTTAAAATACGACCTAATTGATTGTTAGCTCTGGCAATTCCGTAAGTGTATTTTTGGGTAGAATCAATTTGTAAGGCTTTTTCATAATATTTTTTTGATTGTATTAGATGACCTCGTTGTTTAGAAATTCCTCCTAAACGATTGTAAGCATCTGAAATTCCTAAATAGTAATTTTGCTGTTTACTTAATTGTAAGGCTTTTAATGCATATATAATTCCAGACGAATCTTTCTTTTTTCTCAGTAACCAAGATAGCTCATTTAATGTTTGTACTTTTTCCGACCCTTTTTGTTGTGGTAATACTTGTTGCAAACTATCAACTTGTTGTTGGGCAGATCCTAGTAAGAAGTGAAAAAAGCATGATAGAAAGAGTATTTGTTTCATGATTTGTTTTTTTTCGGGGGTAACTACAAATATAAAAAAGGCTTTTACTTTTCTTAAGTTTTAAAGATACGTAAAGCCTTTTCAAGATCCATTGCGGTTACTAAAGTTATTTATTCATCAAATTCTTTTATGTCACCTTCGTCATCTGGTTCTCCTGCATTTACTGTATTATCTCCTTCTTCTGGTTTAGGGTCCTCTTTTTCATTTGGATCTGTACTTAATAGCATTTTTTCAATACTTTCTTTTTGATTGTCGAATTCAATTGTAATTGTGGTTTTCATAATTATTATTGTTAAATATTTGATTACAAATGTCAAAATATAAGTCAGTGTTGTCAATCCTGTATATTGTGGAAATTATGACTCCTCAAATTTGTGGAGGTATATAAAACTTAATATTCAAAAGAGAAAAGAGGAGAGGTTTATATAAGGTTATTGAGGATTCTATGAAATAAATAGAGCTGTTTGTTTTAACATTAAAACCTTAGTTTCCTTTTAGAAGAAAATTATATTTGCTGAAAATAAAATGAGCTTAAATATGAAATTGTTTTATGACTTTATTTTTATACTAGGTTTTTTTACCGTTTGGGTTTACTTATTCATTTTGTTTAAATCAAAAGAAAAAAGAGCTTCTAAAAGTATTTTAATGGGAATCCTTGTTTTAGTATTTTTTGTGTTGCTTGAATCGTATTCTTATATCCATAAATTAAGAATTGGAGCATTGATAAGTTTCTTACCAGCTTATACTGCTAAATTAATTATTGGTCCTTTACTTTTATTATATGTAAGAACATTGTTTTATAAAAGAAGCCAATTTTTGGTAAAAGAACTGAGGCTTTTTACCCCATTTTTGGTGTTTCTCATTTTTTTAGCGATACCAATATATATATACAAAGTTTCAGATGGAGCTAGTTTTGTTTTTTTTGGAAAAATTATAAGTGGTTATAATGGTGTGGTTAGGATTTTCTCTGATTGTATATTTTTAACATATCTTTATTTAGGGTTGAGAGAATTAAAAAACGCTTTAGCTTTATCAAAAAATAAACTGTCATTTGAAATAGAAGGTAATTTTATTTGGGTTAGGTATGTTTTTACGTTTATTATTGTTGTAATTTCGCTAGATATCTTTTTTGCTAGTTCACAAATACTTTTTGATATATTTCATTTTCGAACTCAAAACTTAGTGGTGTCTTCTTTGGTGATTAGCTTGTTTATTATGGCATACTACGGAACACAAAAGTCAACTATTTTAATACCATATTTTTTGTTAGAAGAAAAAAAGGAACGAGTAGGGAATAAGTCTGTAAATTCAAATTTGAATACAGACTTTAAGGTTTTGGAAGAAAAACTTCAGAAAGTAATGGGTAAGGAGAAGCTCTATTTAAATCCAGAATTAACACTTGATCTATTGGCAAAAGAAATAGGAACTACCAATAAAAAACTATCAGCTTTATTTAACAAATACTTAAGTACTACTTTTTATGATTTTATAAATTCTCATAGGATAAAAACGTTTAAACAATATATCAATCTTTCGGAGTATAAAAACTTAACGATAGAAGGATTGGCTTATGAATGTGGATTTAAATCTAAGGCTAGTTTTTATAGAGTGTTTAAAAAAGAAACAGGGATGTCTCCTACACAGTATAAAAATACTGTTAAATAGTTGTTTTAGTTGTCTCATGGGAAGCAGTGAGACGTTGATTAGTCTTAGTTATACTTTTTTTGTTCAAAAAACAAAATCATGAATATAACAAAACAACTATTCGCTTTTTTTCTATTAACTATTGTACTTACAACATTTACTTCTTGTAGTAATGAGGACTGTATTAATGGAAGTGGAGAACAAAAATCTAAAACGATAACATTATCACCTTTTACCAGAATTTTTAGCTATAATAAATCTAATATAACTATTGTGCAAGGAGATGAATTTAAAGTTGAGGTAGATGGTGACGCTAACATTGTTGATGAGTATTTAAGTTTTAATGTAGTTAAGGATGCTTGCTATATAAAGCTAGAAAGTAATTGTTTTAATGATTATAACTTAAATATAAGATTAACACTTCCAACCTTAAAAGATGTTAGATCTTATGGCTCAGATAAAATACGCATAGAAAATTTTAAAGAACAGTCTGCATTATACCTTGAATTAGTTGGGAGTGGAGACATTATACTTAATGAGTTTAAAGGAGTAGAAGAATTAAGGTCTAGTATAACTGGTTCAGGTTCTATAAGGTTAAATAAGCAATTAAAAATAGAAAATACTAGTATAAGTATTGTAGGAAGTGGAGATTATAAAGGGTATAATGCATTGACAAAAAATTGCAATGTAAGTATTCCGGGTAGTGGTATATGTGAAGTGTCTGTGAGTTCTAAACTAAAAGTTTCTATCCCAGGAAGTGGAAGGGTTTATTATAAAGGAACCCCTGAAATTTCATTTAGTAACCCTGGCTCTGGAGCTCTGATAAATGCAAATTAACCCTTTATTTAATTGTAGTAGAGAATGAAAATCCTTTTTGGTTTAACTGGTTCGATTTCTTAAATTTATGGAAACTAACCATTTATTATGAAGAAAATAGCATTGTTATTATTAATGTTTATAGGTAGTTATTCTTATTCACAGAGCGGCGGATTACAATTTTTTATAACACATGAAAACGACTTTTTGGGATTAAATAATAGAGATGAAAATTATACAGGTGGTTTAAACTTGGAGTTTGTTTTTAAAGAAATAAATGTATGGCAGCCTTTTTTTCGTTTTTCAAATGGAACAAATTATCAAACAATCTCATTAGGAGGTTTAGGTTATACACCACGAGACCTAGAGGCGACTGAAGTTTTATACGATGATAGGCCCTATTCTTCATTGGTATATTTTTCGTTAGGAAAACTAGCAATGTCTGCTGATGGAAAAAGCAGTATTTCCTCTAAACTTTTCTTTGGTTTAGTAGGGAGTTCGGGACCAGGAAAAATTCAATATTTTTTACACGATGTAAATGCTTTTGGTAGTACAAGGCCTAATCCAAATGGTTGGAATAATCAAATAGGTTTTGATGGCGCTTTTATAATGAATTATAACATAAGATACCTTAGGTCTTTGCTAGATTTAAATAGCGAAAAAACGGTGAATTATTTTAAGCCTAAGTTGATGTTAGGTGGTGCTTTAGGAAGTTATATGATAAATGTTGATGCTGGTTTATTTCTGGAGTTATTGAATATAAATGCTTATCCTACTTTGGGTATAAATAATGTGGTTATGCCATTAAATAAAGTAGATGGGGGAAGTCGTAGAAATAAAAACTTTCGACTCAATTTATATATGCGACCAAAAGTTAGGTATGTTGGTTATAATACAGCTCTAGAGGGCTTGTTGTTTAATGATAATAGTGTACATAAAATAGCACGTGAAGATATGGAACGCTTTATTTTTGAATTTGATGCAGGTGTAAACCTATTAATAGCAAATAGATTTTATTTGAAATATGCATTGTCATTAAGAACAAAAGAATACATAAATGGTAAAGATGTTCACTTTTGGGGAGGAATTACCTTGGGAGTTAGTCCTGAAGGATGGTTTGTGAGTAGTGATTCAATACCAAAAGAAAAAGATTAAATTATTTAGTTTGATAAAGCAAGCAGGAAACAAATCATAATTTATGAAGTTTCCTGCTTTTAAGTTTAAATTATACGAATCTTAGTTTAAAACTAGTTTTCTATGATGTTTATTATTGATTACAATTAAATAAACACCTCTTGCCAAATTATTAACAGGTATAGATTGTTTGTTTTGACTGTTCTTAAATTCATTTTTATATAAAATTTGTCCGTTTAAGTTTACAATTGAAACATTTTCTATTGTTGAATTATGATTTACATTGACTAAGTCTTTTGCAGGATTAGGGAAGATGTTTAAATCTAATCTATCACTTATATTATAATCGTTAGTGTTAGCAGTTTCTTTGAAGTTACGATTGCTTCTGTTACTATAATTAGCAAAAGCAACGTCTGTAAAATGTACCTCACCACTAATTGAATGATTAAAGATAAAACGAATAGAGGTAATATTTCTTGGGTCAATATTTTTAAAAGCACTCATTGGTATGGCAACAGTATTAGCAATATTGTGCGGGGTTACTGTACCAAACGTTCCTGGAGGAGCGTATAAAGCGGAAGAAAATTTATTTACCGTAGTTTCAGAAGTTCTTCCGTTGGTATCGGTAATTCTAATGGTGAATTCATTAGGTCCATTATTGTTAATTTTCCAAGGTGGTTGTGCTGTATAACCAGCTCTAAAGGTTAAATGTGTGTATCTAGAAATATTTCGTAATCTCCACGGAATTGATAATTCAAGCCATGCTTGTTTGGTATTTTGCCATGAAGCAATAATACGTGGAAGACCTTGATTGAAATTGGATTTATGGTCATCCAACCCTTCACTTAAGCAGCCGTTTGCGCATACTTTTAATTTTAATTCATTATGAGATATTCTACCGCCACTAGATGTATTAAATGAATTTTGAGAATCTTTAACTCTGTGTATTAATACTTTTTCATGTTTAGGAGCTTGGTAAGATATGTGTACCTCGTTGTTACCTAATTGAGTTGATTTTGGAGCAGATTTATTAGTTCCTAAAATAGGTTCACTATATTGGTTATCATTATTAATATACTTTTTAAGAAACGAGTGTAAATATGCTTTTAAAACATTTCTTTGTTTAGAAGCAGAAAACCGATTTTTATCATTACCACAAAAAGCACCTTTTTCTTTGCTGTCTTTTGTAAAATGTTCCCAGTCATCAGTTGTTCCAGCAGGGAATAAATTAGGAGTCCAAACAGTATTGAAATAATTATGATTAGCTCCTTTTAATAAAATTTGATGCACAGGTTTATTACTGATCTCTGTTTGTCTGTCATAATTCCATAAGCCAGGTAGATCTGTTAAATCACCATCACAGTAAGGAAGTATTACTGCATAGTTCATATCTGGATGACTAAAATTATTATAATTAGTGGGAGCAACAGCAAAAACGCCTTTGATATTATATGGATGTTTTTGTTTGGCATTGTGTATAAAATGACTAACAACACCTTCGCCTCCTCTAGAATGTCCTACAGTTACAATATTATTGAAATCTATTTTGTTATTAAATTGACCAGGAGTATCATTTATTTTTTTCCAGATGTCAAGGTGTTGTTGAAGCAACTCAGCTCTTGCCTTCATAGATTCATCTCTAAAAGTATTACTGAAATCAGGTCTTTCTATATAAGTAGCTGTTAAAATATCATTAGTATCAACAGAAATAGCAATATAGCCATGAGAAGCTAAAAAGTCTAATAAATAGTCGTATCCAGCATGATTTGGAATTTCTTGAGAATTCCCCAAAGAGCTAGAGTTTGGACCGTCACAAGGAAAGATAGGGAAGCTTTTCGAGTTTCCAGTTACATAACAGGTATGGTGTTTACCATGCATAATTACAACTAAAGGAAAGGAGCCATTTCCTCTAGGAAATCTTGCATTGGCTCGTATTCTTATATCATATTTATTAGAGTTAGGAAGGCTTGGGAGTTTTGTAGTTCCAAATTCGTAGTCAAAATTATCTACTTTAAAGTTCCCGTAAAGTCCAGGGTCAATTTGTTTGGGGTTAGTTTGTGAGTTTAATGAGGTACTTACACCTAAAATAATTAATAAAAGGGTTAAAAATTTTAATTTGTTTAACATAAACTGATTGTTTAGTTTTTTTATGTTTTGATAAAACGATTAAGTAAGGTGTTTGTCTTTACATAAAAAGAAGTAGTACAAAGTTTGGGTTAAGTTGAACTTCTGATTAGAAAGAGTGCATAAAAAAACAGGAAACACACCGGCTAAAGGTTTCCTGTTTCTTGAACTTGGATCTAGAATTATAGAGTGAACTTGTTGTTTATTTCACTGTGAGTATTAAAAGCTATTAGTTAAGTATTAGCTTTTTATGATGTTTATTATTAATGATCACTAAGTAAATACCTCTAGCGAAATCTGTTACAGTAATAGCTTTTTGCTTTTTATGATCTTCAAATTTATTGGTATATAAAACTTGACCATTTAAGTTAACCACTTTAACACTGTTTATTTCTGCTCCATGTCTTATATTAATAATATCTTTAGCTGGGTTAGGGAATAAGTTTAAAGCTAATTTGTCAACTATATAATTATCTTCAGTGCTAAGAGGATCTCCTGAACCACCATTGTAATTAGTGAATGCAAAATCAGTAAAGTATACCTCACCAGCATCAGATTGATTGAATACAAATCGAATTGAAGCTACAGAACTAAAATCAACTCCTTGAAATGCTTCCATAGGAATAGCAACAGTATTTGCTACATTATGAGGGGTAACATTACCGTAAGTTCCTTGCGGGTGGTATAATGCAGATGAAAACTTAGTAACTGTTGTTTCAGTACTTTGACCGTTTAAATCTGTAATTTTGATTACAAAATCCTTTGGATCTCCGTTGTTTCTATTTATTTGCCAAGGCGGTTGTGCAGTATAACCTGTTCTAAAAGTTAAGTGTGTATACTTGCTAGCATTTCTCAAGCTATTAGGTATAGATAATTCAAACCATCCCTCTCTAGTATTTTCCCATGAAGCAATAATACGAGGTAGCCCTTCATTTTCATTTGGGTTATTGTGATCATCGTATCTAGCATCACCACATAAAGTATTTCCACAAACTTTTAAATTAATTCCATTATGAGTAATGCTTCCTCCAGTAGAAGTTTGACTGGTTGTTTGAGCGTCCTTTACTCTATGAATTAATACTTTTTCTTCTTTAGGAGCTTGGTAAGATACATGCACTTCGTTATTTACTAATTGAGTAGTAGAAGGAGCTTCAATGTTAGTTCCTAAAATTGGCTCAGCATATTTATTGTTGTTATCTACATATTTCTTTATAAAAGAATGCAAATACGCTTTTAAAATATTTCTTTGTTTAGTTGGACCAAATCTGTTGCTGTTGTTTCCACAGAAAGCACCTTTGTTTTGGTCGTTCCTAGTTAAACTTTCCCAATCATCAAAAGTAGCAGCAGGGAACATATTAGGAGTCCATACAGTATTAAAATAGTTATGATTGGCACCTTTTAATAAGATTTGATGAGCCGCTTTATTACTAACTTCAGTTTGTCTGTCATAATTCCAAATACCCGGTAAATCAGTTAAGTCACCATCACAATAAGGTAACATTACAGCATAGGTCATTTCTGGATGACTAAAGTTATTGTAATTTGTTGGGGCTACTGCAAATACACCTTTAATACTATATGGGTTTTGTTGTTTTGCGTTGTGTATAAAATGACTAACAACACCTTCTCCTCCTCTAGAGTGCCCTACAGTTATAATGTTATTAAAATCTATTTTGCTTACAAAATTACCATTTAATAATTGAGCATTATTATTAGCATTTTTTAATAGATCTAAGTGTGCTTGTAATAATTCAGCTCTAGCTTGCATGGCTTCATCTCTAAAAGGGTTTTGGTTACCTCTTTCAATAAAGTTAGCCATTAAAATATCGTTAGTGTCAACTGAAACAGCTATATAACCATGAGATGCTAAGAAGTCTAATAAATAGTCATAGCCAGCATGATTAGGAATTTCCTTAGAGTCTCCTAAAGAGTTTAAGTTTGGTCCATCACAAGGAAATAATTCAAATCCATTAGACCCTTCTTTTACATAGCATGTATTATGCTTTCCATGCATAATAAGAACTAAAGGGAATGTTCCGTTAGCTTTTGGAGCTCTTACATTAGCTCTAATTCTAATGTTGTACTTTTCAAAGTTAGCAAGTCCAGGAAGTTTAATTTTTTCATCTAGTAAGTAGTCAAACTTTTCTACATTAAAACTACCAGCAAGTCCTGGGTCAATTTGTTCATCACTCGTTTGTGCATTTAAGGGGGTTGAAATGCCAACGATGATCAAAAAAATAAATAAAATATAGTTTTTTAAAATCATGTTGAAATATTTTTCGTTTCTGTGCTATTAAACAGTTAGGAATTAATTTACCCTAACAAAAAAGTGAATATGGGTAATTTAATCTATGTTTTAATTTTGTTTTTTTTAAGTGTTTAAGGTTTTAATATGTAAGTTTTTTTATCTTTATTAACTAATAAACTTTTCTTTTTTAACTTAGAGTCGCTTTTGTTATGTAATCACAATTTTTTTTACTTTTTATTCGTCTTAAGGAGTGAAATAATTTAGTATTAAGTTAAGTTTATTAATAGGAAGTAGCAAAATTGAGTAGTTTTTAAAAGTAAAAGCATAAAAAAAACCATTAGTAAAAACTAATGGTTTTTGTAGTAGCGAGGAGCAGATTTGAACTGCCGACCTCAGGGTTATGAAAAGCGATGTCGTACTTTTTTGGGGGTTAAGCCCAGTATTTACGTTTATATAAACATCGATTTTATGTGTTTT
This sequence comes from Tenacibaculum sp. 190524A02b, assembly GCF_964036645.1. NCBI lineage: Bacteria > Pseudomonadati > Bacteroidota > Flavobacteriia > Flavobacteriales > Flavobacteriaceae > Tenacibaculum > Tenacibaculum vairaonense. The sequence goes on from NZ_OZ038525.1 coordinate 4,899,499, forward strand.
TAAGTCAAATAGTGTACCAAATAGTGTACTGAATTAAGATGTAAAAATAGGAAATTATAATAAAAAAAAATGTGGAATAGTTTGAGTAATTTTCATAAAAAAGAATTGGTTTAAGTTGTTTTTAGTGTTTGTTTTTTAAGGTTAGTTGATTAGAATTTAAATATTTTGTTAATGGTGGTGAAATAGTTAAATTCGGTAGATATAAATCAATAACTAAACAAATTATAAGATGACAAAAATTTATAGAAGTTTTAAAGAGCCTGATAGGGAGAATTTAACTTGGAAGGAAACATGGGAAAAAGAAGATAAGGGATTGATTAAGAATTATGAAATAGGAAGGTCTCTAGGTTTGAAATACCCTGAATTAGTTGAAAAAGCTAAAAGAGGAGAGTTGCCAGCTTTAGGGTATAAAGGTGGTGTCGATAAAGTTTTAAAAATGAAAGAGAAAATAGGTGCTTTGAATTATGTAGCGAAATGGCAGGCTCTTAGAGGTGAAGATTTAGATATTGATCTAGATAAAGAACTGGTTTTAACTTGTAGTAAAACTGGTGTAAGAGTGTTGTTTACTATGGATTTAGAGAAACTAAAAAATTTATCATAATGGATTTTTTAGCGATAGATGTAGAAACTGCAAACTCGGATATGGCTTCTATTTGTCAAATAGGTTTTGTAGTTTATGATAAGGGTGAAATAGTAAAGGAGTGGTCTAGTTTAATTAATCCGGAGGATTATTTTGATTATTGGAACGAATCAGTTCATAAAATTACTGAAAGTGATGTAGAAGGGAGTCCTGTTTTTCCTGATGTTTATGATTTTTTAAAAGAACACTTGGAAGGAAATGTTGGTGTTTGTCATACACATTTTGATAGGGTTTCATTAAATAAGGTTTGTCTGAAGTATGGTTTGCCAATAATTCCAGTTAAATGGGTGGATACAGCTAAGGTTGCAAGAAGGTGTTGGGGTGAATTTTCTTATAAAGGTTATGGATTGGCTAATGTTTGTGATAAGTTAGGGTATGTTTTTAAACATCACGATGCTTTAGAAGATGCAAAAGCGGCGGCACATATTCTAATTTCTGCTATTAAAGAAACAGAGAATACGTTAGATGATTGGATTATTAGAATTGATAAGCCAATTTCATTAAATGGTGGTTCTTATGATAATTCTATTTCAAAAGAAGGAAATCCTAACGGTAACTTGTATGGTGAGGTATTAGTATTTACGGGTTCTTTACAAATACCTAGAAAAGAGGCGTCTGTGCTTGCGTCTGAAATAGGGTGTAAGGTTGATAATAGTGTTACTAAAAAGACAACTCTTTTGGTTGTTGGTGATCAGGATATTACTAAGTTATCGGGGAAAAAGAAAAGCTCAAAACATTTAAAAGCTGAAAACTTACAAGCTAAAGGGCAAAGTATTAGGGTTATTAAAGAGTCTGATTTTCTTGCTCTTTATGAGTCTAATGTTGAGAAGGTGTTGAGATGATTTTAGTAAGGTAAGGTATTTACGTTTTAGGAAAAAGGCATCTAGGTTAGGTGTCTTTTTTTTATTTTTCATTGTAAATCAGTGTTTTTTATTTAGAGTCAATATAAATAGGTGTTTTTTTTATAGAAAAATAGCTCGTCTAAGGGTTTCCTCTACAAAAATATTTTTTCAAATCACTTATGTTTGTAGCTCATTAAGAAATTAACATAAAATGGAAGACGTTGTAAGAGTTCATGTTGCAGAGGATCATTACATTACATTGATGGGGTATAAAGCTCTTTTAAGTCAATTTAACTGTGAAATAGTTAGTGTTAGTAAAAACGGATTAGAAACAATAAAGTGGGCAGAAAGTAATAAAGAGGAAGCAGATGTTTTATTGCTTGACATATCAATGAAGTTGTTAAATGGATTAGAAGCTTTTCAGTATATGCAAAAGCAGAATATTAATATACCTACTGTAGTTTTTACTTCTCATTTAGATGAGAGTTTAATTAAAATTGCTTTTGATTGTGGTGCGCTTTCATATGTGTGCAAGTCAGACCCAACGTTTAATATGCCTAAAGCAGTATTGGCAGCAGCTAAAGGAGAAAAATTTATTCCTGATTATGTTCAGGAAATTATAGATAAAAGCAATTTATTTAAGCCAAGGGCTAGTAAAATAATGAATTTTAGTAAACCCTTATCACCAAATGAGCTTAAAACATTAGAGTTAATAGTAGAAGAAAAAGACACAAGTGAAATAGTACAAGAGCTAAAGATATCTAAAAGTTCTTTTTACACAGTCATTGAAAGGATTAGGGAAAAAGCTAATGTAAAAAATAACATAGCTTTAGTTAAGAAATTATTTAGGAACAATTATTAAAAAAAACACAGGTACACAGTTAATTAGGTTTGTTATCTTTATGGGTTAATTAAAATGCACCCATAACAATGAAAAAATTATTATTTGTATTCGCAATTGTAAGCCTAGTTTTAACTTCTTGTACTGACAATACAACAGAACATGAAGAGTTACTTAAAATTAACGCAGTCGAAAAAGACAAAATTACAGCACCAGGGTCAGGTGGAGGTGGAGACGACGACAACTCGGAAGACTAAGACCTATATAACATACATATTAGCCTTGTTTTGTGGGGTTATATTTTTCTCATTTGAGTTTATACCAAACTTAAGTGATGAGCAGTTTATTGCCCAAACTGAATTTGATAATTTAAAAAAACAAAACACTTTAGCTTTAGGGAAATTAAAAGAATTAACAAAAGATACTTCAGAATACAAAGAGTATATATCTATAAATAAAGAGAAAAATTTAGCTTATAAAAAACTAAAAGAAATAAAGGAATCTAAAAAAGTATTTGGTTTTATAAACTTAAAAATATTTTTGTACCATTTTGGTATAGCAATGTGTCTTTTTGTCTACGGTGTATTTAATTTATTTCAGTCATTTTACTTTGAAAGAAAGAACTTTAGCTCTAAGGTTCTACATGGGTTTATAATATTCATTTCATTATTTAAGTTTTATTGGGTATTTCAAAGTTATAGTGACTATAGTGTTTTTACCTACTCAATTGTATCTGTATTTTCTCTTTTCATATTAGTATTATTTGTAAAGCTTAGAACAAAGTATCAAGACCATAATATTAATAGATTAAGACTTTACTTATATCATATAAGTAAAAAAGCTTTATTAAGTGCAAATACGGAAGAAAACAGAAAAGAAATTCTAAATATGGTAGAAGATTTAAATAACGGGAAAGAGATAAAACAAGGTATAAATAAATTAAAGAATGTTTAGACAGTTTGAAAATTTGTTTTAAATTTACGATACGTTTTAAGAAAAAAAAATTGAACACTTAAGAAAACCCCTTCTTATGTGTTTTACTGAAAATTTTATTGAGTATAATACACTTATAGTTACACAGGTGGTATATAATAATCGTTACTTTTGTTCATTGAATATAAACAAGATAAAGAATGAAAAAAGCATTGTTATTTATAGTATTATCTAGTGTAGTTTTAATCAGTTGTACTGATAATACATTAGAAGAATTAGAAACTAAAAAGAATGAAATTAAATTTACAGAACCAGGGGACGACGGAGATATTAGAGAAACCGATCCAGACGACGACGGGGAAGGTTAAAAGGTATTCAAAAGGTATAGTTGTGGTTATACTTTTGTTAGTAGGTATAACTGCATCTTTTCCACATCGCTTATTTACACCTGCTATTAAGAACCCAGAAATTTATAAGTTGAATAAGGAAAGGGATGAGTTAAAAAAGAAATGGAATAGAGTAGAATTAGAGCATGATAATTTGTTTAAGTCTAATCAGATAACTAAAGAAGAGTACTTTTTTATAAAAGCTTACAATGAAAAGGAGAGGAAAAGTGGTTTTAGAAAAATAAGTAAAAAAAGAAAAGAAATTGCAAATTCATTTTCATTTAATGGAAGAAATAGTTTAAACCATTGGCTTTGGGTGTTTGGTATATTAATGACGCTATTTGTTAGTTCCTGTTTTCTTGCAGTTAAAGATGCTAGATTGAAAAAGGCTGGTCTTTTAAAATGGTATGAGCCCCATGCTTCTATTGGGTTTATTACAGTTTCATTATTTTGGTTATATCATACTGTTTTTAACGTCACAAAAGATTTTCCTATATCTGTTTATACATTGTATCTTTTAGCTGTATTGTTGCCTATATCTTATTTTATTTATCATTTTTTAAGAAGAACGTTTGTTATAGATGAAAAGCATTTAGAAAACATACGAGATTTAGTTGGGTTTGTTTTGAAAAATACTAAAGAAGCTAAAGAGGTTGAGAAGTGGGATTTACTTGAAAAAATATCTAATAATGGAAAATAGGAAAAAAGAAATTTTAGGTAGATTAGGGGAAACTTGTCAGGTTTCAATTAATGAAAAACAAAAGCAGTTAGATATTCTAGAGCGACAAGAGGAAGAAATTGAAAAGAATAAGAATTTTTCTTTATTAAAATTAAAGTCAATACGTTATTTTGATTAATAAAATATAGGTTACTTTGTGATTTGTTACGAAGTAACCTAAATTTTTAGATACTTATATAAGTTTTCCTTTGAAGCTGTAATTTCTGCTAACTTTCTTGATACTCTTATTTCTATAATATTAGAGAATATTTTTTCATTCATAAATTTCTCTTCGTTAGTTGCGATATAAGATACTAATGATTTAAGTTTTATTTTAACTCCGTCAATTTCACAGATTTCATTTGAATTGTAATCTTCTTCAGTTTCATTTACATAAGAGTTATTTGTTTTGAATCCATTATTAATGTATTCGTCATACATTAATAATGTTTTTTTGTACGGTTTTGTTGTTTCTCCATTTAAAAACTTATCAGCACCTACTTGGGTTACCTTTAAGTCTTTTGCAAGTTTGTATCCGCTTATGTTGTTTTCTTTCAGTATTTTACGTATTTCTTCGGCTGATCTCATTACCTTTTTTATTGGTTAAGATTGAATGAATTTATAATTATGTATAAAAGTTATTTGTTTTATGCATAACTCTTTTATATATTTGTGTTGTAATACTACAACTATTAATGCAAATATATGTAAAAATACAGTAAAGTTGTGTATAAATATTGTATTACAATGTTTTAAAAATTTATGGATAAATCAGAAAACATAAAACAGTTATTTACTAAAATTCAAGATAGGAAGGATTTTTTTAAGAAAATTTCTGATGAGTTTAATGTGGAGGTGAGTACAGTTGAGACCAATTGGTTTTCAAGAGGTAAAGTGCCAAAAAAATATGGTGTAGAGGATAGGGTTATAATGTTTATGCAGAAATATATTCAACTCCAAAATGGAGTAATTATAGGATAAAATTAAAAAGCGGTATTAAGGCTATAAGTTGTTTATTTTCTTAAAACGTAAAGTATTGAGGGTTTTTATACCGCTTCCCTCATTTTGTAAAATTATTAATTGACAATTAGTGTGTGAGGTCTGTAAAAGGCTTATGTACATGCAGGTAAAAAAAATGACAGCTGAAACAGCACATAATGTAATAAAAGCTCTTTCTAGTAAAGAACTATCTCGTCTTTATAAAATTTTAGGCGTAGATGTTAAAGAAGAAAAGAAGAAGGAGGAGAAAGAGCCTTTATTGTCGGATGCTGATGCTACAGAATACTTGCTAAGTAGGTTTGGGAGAGGGAGAAGGTAGTTAGTGTTTATGTGTTACTATGTTTTGATGATTAGGGGTAATCATCTTAGTAATAGGTTAAAAAAAGGCAGGAAGTAATTTGTTTATTTGATTTTTTAAAGTTTTCCCCTCAATAGGAGTGGTTCCCTGCGCCACTCTTTTAATTAAGGAAGTTTGGTTAGTTGATTTTTTGAGGGTGGTTTTGTAAGGAGGCTGCCCTCATTTTAAAAAGAAAGAATTATGATTGAAATTTTAGAAAATATACAAGCTCCAGAATTGGCAATGTTGATGGTTGGTAGTGGTTTAGGATGGTTTTTTACTGGGCTTTTTCTCTATTTAACTTATAGAGAAAATAGGTTTTTACGTAAACATATTAAGATGTAGTGATTTGTTGGTTTTCTAATTTGTATGCTGGGTAAAGTAGATTCCCTTTGCTTTCCCAGCATATTTTTTAAAGCTAATTATAAAATTAAAATAATGGATACTTCAAAGTGGAATAAGGTAGAAGAAACAAAAGAAAATGTGTCATTTAATGATGATTGCGCCGAGAAAAAAATGTGCGCGCCTATTGGTTTTTTTGGAGTGTTAGAGCAATGTAAAATTTGTAAAAAAATATTGTAAATGGAATTTGTAATTCTTTTAAATCAGGCTATGTGTTGTAAGTATAATTTAACTTTTCAACAAGGTGTTCAATTAGAGTTTTTAGGAAAGCTTAGCACTTGGGCTACTTCAATAGTTTATGAAAAGGAGATTTATTACAATATAACATTTGAAAAAATTTCAGAAGAGTTGCCTATTGTGTTTTCTTCTTCAAATAAGGCGTACAGAGCGTTTCTTGAGTTAAAAAAGAAGGGTTTTATTGAGCAAGTTAAAGTAGGGAGAACTCAACATAATTATGTTCGATTATCTGCAAAAGGTAAGAGGGTTTTAAGGTTCGACAAAAATAACGAACCTCACCAAGGTTCGACAAATTTAACGACAAGGTTCGACAAAAACAACGAACCTCAAAAAACGGCTGTATCCGTTGCTGTTACTGAAAGTGTTGTTCAAGGTTCGACAAATACGTCGACGTATCATAATCAATTAACCAATATATCAGAGAGAGACGCGCGAGCGTGGGATTTTTTAAAAGATAAAAAAACATATGAAATGGAGGTTTGGGAGATGCAAAATAAAACTCAGATTGAAAACATAGAAAAATTTAAAAGTGATTTTAATGATACGGTTGATGTTGAGCAGTTGGTTTATGATGGGAAGGTATTATTGGCAAGGTTGTCAAAATATACTAGAAATTGGATAACGAATAGTTCAAGGTTTAAAGTTTTAAAATCAGAAACACCGTCAGTTAGACGTAAAAGAATTGGTTAGTTATGAGCGTAAAAAATTCTCACTCGGTTTTGATTCCTCCACAAGCAACAGGTTTAGAAAAAACAGTTTTAGGTGCTTTGTTGATTGATAGCAAGGCTTTCGGGGAAGTTGAAAGTATATTGGTTAAAGAGGTTTTTTATCTCCCAGAACATCAGGAGGTATTTGTGGCTATGAAAAGTTTATTTGAAAGTAACTACCCTATAGATCTTCAAACAGTTGCAGAAAAGCTGAAATCATTAGGTAAGTTAAAAGACTCAGGGGTGATGTTGTTGGTTGAGTTAACACAGTCGGTAGGTTCAACGGCTAACATCAAATTTCATGCGGAGGTTCTTAAAGAGAAGTATGTAAAACGAAAAGTAATAGAAGTTTCAAACAGGATTTCAAAATTAGCTTATAATGAGGAGGTTTCACCAAATGAACTTTTAGAGTTAATGGGGCAAGAATTGTCTAGTGTAGATGATGTTTTAAATGTTGAGTCTTCGGCTGTAACTTGGAGAGAAGCAATGGTTAGTTTACCTGAGCATGTTCAGAGATTGTCGAATAGTAATGGAGAAATTACGGGTTTGCCAACTGGTTTGAAAGCATTAGATAATCATTTTTCTGGTTGGCAGCCGCAAGATTTTATAGTTATTGGAGGTGATAGTGGAATGGGTAAAACTGCTTTTGTGATGTGTACAATGTTGGCTTGTGCGCAGCGTGGAGATTCGGTTGGGATGTTTAGTATGGAAATGAGTGTTAAGCAACTTGCTATTAGAGCAGCGGCTGTTAATTCTAATTTTCATATGAATCAGTTGATGAGGACAGGTTTTGATAAGGATAAATATTTTCAATCATTGTATTCGGTAGTAGATGAGATGAAGGAGTATCCAATTCATATTGATGACAAGCCAGCTTTAACTGTTGCTGAAATGAAAAGAAAGGCTAGGTCGTTAAAACGTAAACATGGTATTAAAATATTGGTTATTGATTTTATACAAATGTTTTCAGGGGATAAAGAATTAAGGTTGAATATAGGTGAGGCGGCTAGAGAGTGTAAAAATTTGGCTAAAGAATTAGATATTCCAGTGATTGCGTTGTCGCAAATAAGTAGAGAAGTTAGGAAGAGTAAATATCATTTACCTAAGAAGTATCATTTAAAGGAAGCTTCTGCAATAGAAGAAGCAGCAGATGTGATAGGTATGTTGTATAGGCCTAGTTACTACGGATATAACCCAGAAGATTATAGTGGTTTGTATGAAGAGTTGGGGTTGTATGGAGAAGAGAATGCGTGTTTGTTAGTAGAGAAGAATAGGAATGGTTCACTAGGAACTGTAGGTTTAAGGTATATCGAAGATAAGACCAAGTATGTAGATGGTGTTGTTGAATCAAACTCTTTAGTCTAATGCCTAATAAACCAGTAACTAAAAGAAAGCCTTGGCATGTGAAACCTAAGCAAATGCATGAGAGAACAGTAGATAATTCAACTATTTATAATAGTTGGAGCTGGCGTAAGTATAGGAAGAAAAGGTTAGCTGAAGAGCCGCTTTGTAGGAAATGTGATGAGAAGGGGTTGGTAGTTGTGGCAAAGGTTTTAGATCATATTGTGAGGATAGAAGATGGAGGAGAAGTTTATTTAGATTCAAATACACAGCCCTTATGTGTAAAATGTCATAATAGTAAGTCTGGGCGCGAGGCTCATGGCTACAAAGAAAATTAAAGGGGATATGGGGTGTAATCTCTGAGGCGGTCTATAACCCTACATCGCCTCCTAGAGAGAATTTTACTCACGGATAATTTTGAGTAGGGGGGGTAAAAATAGAAAGAAATCAAATGGAAATTAAACATAACGAAGTAGGAAAATCAAAGGTTCTTCCATTAACAAAAGAAGAATCAACTTTATATGAAGCATTGAAGGAGTTACCAAAACCAATTCAAGCTTCAGGATTAAGTACTGACCAGGTTATATGGTGGTATTGGTTTGGAAATGAGTTTTTAAAAACTAGGCAATTTTCAAAATTAGACTTAACGCATTTGCAAAAAGCAGCCTTTTGGATGGATGCTAGATGTAAGGCAATTAAGAAGGTGAATGAACGAGGGTATTTTGGAGGATTGGTTCAAGAGTTTAAATCAGGAGCCTCAAATGTTTCAGCTCATGTTACTGTCATTGAAAAGGCAGATAAACATTTAGATGAAGTGTCAGCACATTTTGGTTTGTCTTTTAAAGACAGGCAAAAATTAAAAACAGATGATAGTTCAGGGGAGCAATTATCATTGTTTGATCAAGTAGTTAAAAAGATATATGGTTAAATGAAAATACCTAAAGAAATAAAGAACTCAATTCCGTTTCAATATGCTAATGATGTTGAAAGTGGAAAGATTGTTACAGGAAGAAAAATAAAACTTGCTGTAAAAAGATTCTTTAGGTTAATTGAGAATGCAAATGAAAAAGGTTATTGGTTGGACCATAAAAAGGGTTTTGCCGTTATTAAGTTCTTTGAAAATTTTTTAGTTCATACAAAAGGAAAGTCAGCAGGGCAAAAATTTATTTTAGCTCCTCATCAGCAGTTTATGTTGTATAATATTTACGCTTGGCAAAAGCGTAATGAATTTGGTGAGGCAATAAGGTTAATTAAAAATACTTATGAGAAGGTAGCTAAAAAAAATGGGAAGACTGCGGTTGAAGCTGGTGACGGCCTTTTTGCAATGTCCTTCGATTTAGAAGAAGGAGCAGAGGTTTATATTGGAGCTACCAAGGAAGAGCAGGCTAAGTTGTGTTTTAGTCAATCTGGTGAATTTATAAATAAATCAACTTTACTTCAAAGGTTAGGGTTTGTAGTTTATCAAAAAGAAATAAGATTTATTCCTACAAATTCATTTATGAAGCCTCTAGGGGGAGATAGTAAAACACAGGATGGTATTAATTCCCACAGAACTATTATAGATGAATATCATGCTCATAGAGATGATACGGTTAAAGAAAATTTAGAATCTTCTTCGGCAGCTAGAAAGCAGCCATTAACTAAAACTATTACAACAGCAGGTTTTAATGTGCACGGTGTCTGTAAAAAATTTGAAGAAAGTTGTGAGAGGATTCTAGAGGGAGTAGATGAAGATGATAGTTTCTTTATAATGATTCATGACTTAGATGAAGATGATGATTGGGAGGATCCAAAAGTTTGGGTTAAAGCTAATCCAAACTTAGGTGTTACAGTTTCAATGGATTATCTGATGGGAGAATATCAAAAGGCTAAAAATCAGCCCTCAAAAATTCCAAACTTTAAAACAAAGCATTTGAATATGTGGGTTGATGCGCCTGAAGTTTGGATAGATTCAAAATACTGGGAAGCTTGTACAGATTTAATAATTGAAGAAAACTTTGCTAAAAATGGAAATTGTGGTGGGCTGGATTTATCCACTACAACAGATATTACAGCTTACGCAATTATTTCTAATCCTGATGAAAACGGTGTGAGAGATTTGAAAGTATGGTGTTTTTGCCCCAAAGATACCATTGATAAAAGGAGTAAGGAGGATGGTGTTCCGTATAGGTACTGGGCATCAATGCTTAGGGATGATGCAAAAGATGAAAATGATACTTACTTAATTGCTACAGAAGGAAACATGGTTGATTATTCGGTCTTGGCTTCGGTGGTTGGTGAGGCTTATTTTAAGTATAAAACTGATTGGGTAGAGTATGACCGTAAATTTTCAGGAGGGCTTGTAAATAATTTTACTGAAAAGAATATTGAGATGAGTCCATTTTCACAAACGATAATGAATTTTAGTTCCCCAACAAAAGAGTTTGATAGATTGGTAAGAAGTGGGAAGTTAAGAGTAGGGAATAATCCAATTTTAAAGTACGCATTAAGTGGGTGTGTACCTAAATATGATGATAATGAAAATGTCAGGTTAACAAAAGCAAAAGCAACGAAAAGGATTGATCCGATTATTGCTTCAATTATGGCGCTGGCTGGTACACTCTCAGTTAAAGAAGATGAGGAAAGCAAATACAACGACCCTGAAAGTTCAATAGTATTAGGGGCTTAGAAAACAAATTCTAAGAAACAATATTGGTAAATCAAACTAGAAAAATACATTTTATGATGCATAGAATAATATAATAAAAGAAGTCTCAAGACATGGATTTGAATGATTACGTAACATTTAAAATCCAAAATTATGAGACAAGATTTTTATTATTTAAGAGTGAGTACCGAAAACCAAAATGTCGATATGCAGCTTGACAGAGTAAAGTTATTAGGTGCTAAAGATGAAAACATTTTTATTGATAAAGATTCAGGGAAAAATGACGATCGTAAAGAGTTAAAAAAACTCTTGGGGAAACTAAGGCAAGGAGATAAAGTAATCTTTTATGATCTAACAAGGTTGGGAAGAAATTTAAAGTACTTAATCACATTAGTAGAGCATTTCTATGAAATGGGTGTTGACTTTCAGGATTTAACTAATCCGTTTATCAACACAGAAAGTACCAGAACAGCTGAAGGAGAATTGATATTCTTAATATTTGGGGCGTTAGGTCAGTACTTTAGGAAATCAAGTAATGAGAAAGTAAAAGCAGGATTAGCAGCCGCTCGGGCAAGAGGAAAGTTTGGAGGGCGTCCAAAAGGGATTAGTGATAGATTAAAAGAGAAAGCTCCCTTAGCGGTTATCATGCATAAGAATCCAGACGTGTCAATTAAAGATATTATGAATGCTTTACATATTTCACAAGGTTCTGTTTATAGGTGTTTTGAACATGAAGGTTATGATTACAAGAAACAGCACAAGAACAAAGGGAATAAAAATGCAGCGTATAAGCTGAAATAAAAATAATAACAAGCCACCCATTTTAGGTGGGTGGTGATTAAAACAGAATAAATAATGAAGAAACAAAAATACTTAGTAATAGGATTTGTACTAGGAATAACTAGTACAGTTTTAACAGCCTACCTTCTTTGGAGATATTAAATAAATAGTAGGAATTATGGATGGTATAGAAAAAGCTAAGGAAACATACAAAAGGTGGTGGGTAGGGAAATATTGTAAAGTTCCTGGGGACTATCAATATAAAAAGGTAATTGATGTAGTTGTTTATGGTCCAAGATCATTTGTTTATGGTGGAGCTTCACTTGTATTTGAAGATTTAAGTAATAGACCAATAAGAACAACAGCATTCAAACCAAGAAAGAAGGATATATTAATCAAACAGTAATTATCATGAGTCAAAAATTACAAGAAATAGTTCAAGAATGGGATGAAGGTGTAGAAAACGGATTTATTGATGAAGGAGACCTTTTTGGAAGATTAGTTGAGCATTGTGAAGAATTAGAAGGTAAAATGGCTTTTGCTTTAGAGCAAGCAAAAGGAATTGAAAAGTACAACTTCAATTCAATCAAAAGAACAATTATATCAATATTAAACCTGTAGGTTAATCGATCAGCCTGTTTAAGTGATCGAGAAATAAAAAGAATAATAAAATGACAAGATTATTAAAAGTAGAAGAAAAAATAACAGACGCTATAAGAGAGGTGAATTTAGCAAAAGATGACTTGAAAAATCCAAAAGAAATATCAAATGTGTTAGCTCTTTTGGAACAAGCACATTGTTGGTTGGAAATTCTTCAAGAAGACAAAGGAATAAAAGACAAGGAAGGAAAGATTTTACAATCTCATTTGGAATAGGTTAAATAATCTGTAGGTTTTCACTTACGCAAGTATTAACGCAAATATTAATTTAAAACCTAGATATATGGTATTTGGAGAAGCTTTCGAGCAAGTAAAAAAAGGTAAATCAATGAGATTACCACAATGGAGTGAAGATGTGAAAATTAAAGCTCAGTACCCAGACGAAAACAGCAAAATGACAGCTCCGTATTTATACGTTGAAAGTCGATTTGGTAATGTGCCATGGAAAGAAACAATGATAGAATTGTTTTCTGATAAATGGGAAGTTTGTAATTAACCGAATGCCCTTCGGGGCGTTCATTTTAACAGTAATTATGGAAATATCACCAGAAAAATTAGAAGCAATGGAAAACACCATTGACCAATTACAAGCAAAGATTGATGACGGAGACGATTTAACAATTTGGGAAAGTGTGTTAATGGACACCTTATGCTGGATAGCATTAGATGAAGACGAACCAACGTGTATAGGACGTATTTAAAATAGTGTAGTTATGAGATTCCACTCACAATATTGCCCAGTATGTGAAAAACGCAGAATTTTCTTAGAGAAGTTGAAAAGCGCAACTGATGGCAATTGTACTGAAATGGAAGATGTATGTCAAACATGCAATACTCAATACTACGTAAAAGAAGATAAACGAATTAAACTTAAAGTGTAGTATGAAAAGTATTGAAGAAATAGAGTATTCTGACGAACAAAAAGAGTCTCTAAAAAGTAGTAGGAAGTTTTTAAAAAATGTTACTCAAGAAGAATTAATGATGTTAGCAAAAGAATTTACAGATAATCAAATATTAAACTAATTGTAGGTTTTCACTTACGCAAGTATTAACGCAAATATTAATTTAAAACCTAGATATATGGTATTTGGAGAAGCTTTCGAGCAAGTAAAAAAAGGTAAATCAATGAGATTACCACAATGGAGTGAAGATGTGAAAATTAAAGCTCAGTACCCAGACGAAAACAGCAAAATGACAGCTCCGTATTTATACGTTGAAAGTCGATTTGGTAATGTGCCATGGAAAGAAACAATGATAGAATTGTTTTCTGATAAATGGGAAGTTTGTAATTAACCGAATGCCCTTCGGGGCGTTCATTTTAACAGTAGTTAAATAAAGAGCTGAGCAATTAAGCATATAACAAGAAATATAATAGTGTAAATGAAAATGTTTTTAACCATTGGTCGATCTTTTATAGGGATTTCAGATTCATCAAACCAATTACTCACTAATTCGGAGTCTGTTAAAAATGAGATAAATATTTTAATTAATGAAATTATCCCAATAACAAAGACAAAAAGTAAAAGTAAACCTATAAGTATTTCCATTGTAGGCAAAATTAAACAAACAAATTAAAAACTAATTGTAGAAAATGAAAACAAAGCAAGAAATAGAATCTAAAGTAAAAGAGTTTGAAAAGAAGCTCTTAGATGAAGGTTCAGCCAAAGACATTATTATGACTAAAATATACTCACTTAGGTGGGTGTTAAACGAACTTTAAAACTGTAGTTACCATGAACAGTAAGAGAGAAAAAATAAAGGCAAAAATTAAAGCTCTTTTAGCTAAGACCACGGATAATGGAGCTAGTAAAGAAGAAATGGAGGCAGCGCTTTCAAAAGCAAATCAATTAATGGTTAGTTTTTTTATATCGGAGCATGATTTAAAAGACCCTTATATAGCTGAGAAATGTGTTTTGAAGGAAGTTCCATTAGTGAAATCAGGCTATGATTTAACTAATTTTTACAATAGTTTAACAAGGTTGTTTGATTGTCATTATTACTACAATAGTAAAAGGATTGCGTTTTTTGGATTTGAAGAAGATACAGAGCTTTGCGGTTACTTCTACAACTTCATAGTTAAAACGTGTCTTAAAGAAAAGGCAAAGTATATGAAATCTAAAGATTATGCTTATTTAAAACAACTGTACCATGGTCGAACTCTAGCAGCTTCATTTATAAAAGGTTTTATTAATGGGATTTCTAGCAAAATGAATAAAATGTATAATGATAGAAAAACGGAACTATCAAGCGAAAAATATAGTTTAATGGTTATTGATAAAAAAACAAAGGTAAAGGATCAGTTTGAAAGCTTGAATATGAAAATTAAGAGTGTTTCTATGAAGCAAATAATTGCTGAAGAATCAGCATTTAACCAAGGAAAGAAAATAGGGAAAAATATAAATCTGGTTCAAGGTGTAAATCAAAGTAAGAAGCAATCAACCTTATCATTAAACCTGTAGAAATTATGACAACTCAAAAATTAATAAAAGAACTAGAGAAAAAATCAAAATTGCTTTTTCCAGATTGTGCTAGACATTGGGCAAACGTAAAATGGGAGGCAGAAAGTATTTTCAATAAAACCACTTTTACAGTTTATTTAGGAGGTGGATACGATGATATTTCAAAAGAACCAATATCAGAATATTTCACAGCTAAAAGTGTAAATGAAATTTTTAATGAAGTAAACAGATTGATTGACGGTCGATCTAAAAGAGAAACAATTAATCACAAAGAATAACTGTAGAAATCATGACACAAAACACATATAAAACAAAAGCAATAAAAGCGTTTGAAAATCTAAACGAGCTAAGTCTCAAAAAACTCAAAGAAAAGTTAGAAAATCATCTTTCAAATGGTGAATTTGAATTTAAAACAGTAAATCTACCAGAACCTTTTAACAAAGCAGACGTAGTAAATGGCATAGAGTCCAGATATTTAATATATCTAGGAATGATTCCTGTACCAAATAAATTTAGTCATGGGGATTATGATAGTTACACTTTTTTTTAAACCTGTAGAAATTATGAAAACTCATTTTGCTTTGATTGAAGATTTAGAAAACTCATTCAATCCAATTTATAGCGAACCAATATGTGGTTCTGGAAGTGAAAACGTAACTGACGATAAAGATTTTGTTAGTTGTAAAAAATGCTTAAACAAATTAAACCTGTAGTTAAATGGCCAAGAATTGATTTTCTGGCCTCTACCGTAAACACTAAGAAAATGAAAGAAATTAAACATATAACAAATGAACATATAGAAGTAATTTCTTCTACATGGGCTTTAAAATTGAATAGGCCAAACTTGTATTATAAAAACATTTTACGAGATGTTAGAGATGGATTGAAAGAATGGGAAATATTACCATACTTCATAGTTGAAGCTTTGAGAGGGCTTAAATATAAATTATAAACAAAGTGTAGAAATTATGACAACTCAAAAATTAATAAAAGAACTAGAGAAAAAATCAAAATTGCTTTTTCCAGATTGTGCTAGACATTGGGCAAACGTAAAATGGGAGGCAGAAAGTATTTTCAATAAAACCACTTTTACAGTTCATTTAGGAGGTGGATACGATGATATTTCAAAAGAACCAATATCAGAATATTTCACAGCTAAAAGTGTAAATGAAATTTTTAATGAAGTAAACAGATTAATTGACGGTCGATCTAAAAGAGAAACAATTAATCACAAAGAATAACTGTAGGTTGATCGATCAGCCTGTTTAAGTGATCGAGAAATAAAAAGAATAATAAAATGACAAGATTATTAAAAGTAGAAGAAAAAATAACAGACGCTATAAGAGAGGTGAATTTAGCAAAAGATGACTTGAAAAATCCAAAAGAAATATCAAATGTGTTAGCTCTTTTGGAACAAGCACATTGTTGGTTGGAAATTCTTCAAGAAGACAAAGGAATAAAAGACAAGGAAGGAAAGATTTTACAATCTCATTTGGAATAGGTTAAATAATCTGTAGTTATGGCAATAATTGAAAATACAACACCGAGGGAAAATATGAAGGTTGCTAATCCTCCATCTATTTCGATTCGCGAAAGTTTGGAATTGACAACCGATAAGATATTAGTTACAGAATGGGCGGATCATCTTCATTGCAAGGTTCACTTAAAAACGGATAAGAGAAATCTAAAAATAAGTTTAGGACACAATGATGTCCTGGACATCTATAATCAAACGAAACACCTTTTAAAACAGTAATTAAAATAACATAATAAAAAAAATGAAGATAAAATCAAAAAATAAAGAGGTTGAAAGATGTATAGTTTTTAATGTAAATGGAAAAAAGATAGTATTAAGTAAAAATAAGGAGGATTTAAGAATAATGTTCAATGATTGGTTGGATAATGATTGTTTTGATAATGTTAATTTAAAAATAAAAGAAAAAGATATTAGTTTGTCGAGGTTAGAACGTTTCGAAAACTTCGATGGTTTTTAAAATTTTAACTACAATAATCTTCTTGTGAAAAAAGATAAAATAATGAGTCAAGTATTAATAGCGGAACAGCAAGAAAGGAATGTTAAGTCGAGGGTGTATGACTTAGCTAAAAAAATAGGTACCCGTAATGGTTTTTTTGAGTACTATTTTAAAATAGTGCTTCGTTGTAACTCTCAAAAGCAAGCTTTTGAGTTGGTTAATCAGATTCATTACTTGATTTATGATGAGTTTAGGTATAATTGTTATCACTCTTTTCTCAATCAAAGAAAAAAGATGTTTTAAAAGTATTAAATATGGTTGGTGATTTAAAAAATGAAAGAGAAGCTTTGGTTTTGGATGCTTTTCTAAATGATGAGAATAATACAGTTCCTGCAATTTCAAAAAAGTTGGGATTTGACGAAAGAACAGTGTCTAGAGTAATTAATAAGTATATAAAAAATTTAACGATTAATGAGTAGTAGTTTAACTCCAAATATGAAACTATTGTTGATAGTTTTGAGTACTTTTTTATTAGCGTTTGTTACCTCGTTATTGTTAGAGTTAAAGCTCTTTCAGAATGTGGTTAGGTTTTTTTTAGTTGTATTATTGATAATTTTAGAATTGTTTTTTGGTTTTCTTTTGGTGAAAAATTTATTAAAAAAAAACTAGTAAACCAATAGTTAATCAATAGTTAATAATATAACTACTAAAACTTATGATTTTTACATCGTAAAAGATGTAAAAAATGTTATTCCAAGCATTAAAAAATGAATTTAAAGGACAGTCGGTTAGCTCTGGTTTTGGTTTATGGCCAAGTATTACTAGTAGTTCGGTTGTTAACACTAATTCTGCATTAACTCTTTCTGCTTTTTATAACGCTGTGGATATAATAAGCAATGATTTTGCTAAACTTCCTAAGTCTCTTTATCAAAAAATAGAGGGTGATCGTAAAAAAAAACCAGATCATTCAATTAATTATATTCTTTCAAGACGTCCTAATAAACTTATGACGTCTTTTATGTTTGATAAAATGATGATTCAGTATGCAATTTTGAAAGGAAATGCCTACGCAATTATTGAACGTGATTATAAAGAGAAGGTGGTTGCTTTACATTTGGTAGAGCAAGATAAAACCTCTGTTACTGTTTGGAAGAAGAACAGGAAATTATATTATGAGATTGATGGGGAGATGTATAGTTCAGATGATGTTATTCATGTTCCGGGGTTTTCATTTGATGGAATTACGGGGATCGGGGTTGTGTCATTTGCTGCAAAAAGTTTAGGGGTTAATTTAAAATCACAAAACTTTGCAGATGAGTATTATGATTCCAAAGGAGAAGGTATAGCTGTAGTAACTTCAAGTAAGTCTATGGATCCGGACGCTAAAATTAGGTTGTCAAATGCAATAACAAGTAGGCTTAGTCAAAAAGGAATGGTTAAAGCAACTGTTTTAGATGAGTCGAATACATTTCAGCATATAAAATTAACACCTCAGGAAAGTCAATTTCTACAAACCAATTCTAACGGTGTGTTAGAGGTAGCTCGTTGGTTGAATTTGCCTCCGCACAAGTTGAAATCCTTAGAAAATGCCACTTTTAGTAATATAGAACATCAAGAAATAGCGCATGTTTCAGATAGTGTTTTGCCTTGGTCTTTAAAGTTTCAAAACGAATATACAGTTAAGTTACTTTCTGTAGCTGAAGAGATTGAAGGGTATTATATAAAATTCAATACTAAAAGCTTATTAAGGGCAGACTTAAAGGCGCAATCTGAGTTTTTTTCTAAAATGATTTATGCTGGAGTGTATACTAGGAATGAAGTTAGAGCTTTGTTTGAACTTAATGCTTTAGAAGGTTTAGATTCTCCTTTAACTCCGGTAAATACAAATATTTTAGAACAAATAGATGCATTGTTAAAACAAAAACAAGATGGGTAAATCAGTAGAGCAGGAAAGAAGAATGCTTTCAGGGGGTAGTTTGAAGGTGGAAAATAGAAGTGAGGAGGATGATTCTAGAGGAGAGATTCAAGGAACAGCAGCGAAATTTAATAAAAGAACCAAAATTGGAAATTGGTTTTATGAAGAAATTTTACCTGGTGCTTTTGATGGGGTTTTAGATGATGATGTTAGATGTTTATTGAATCATAATCCTGATCAAATTTTGGGAAGAACAAAATCGGGGACACTTGATATTTGGGTTGATGATGAAGGATTAAAATATAAATACCTAACCCCAAATAGAACATTTGGAATAGACTTACAAGATGCAATTGAGTCAGGTGATGTCTCTGGTTCTTCATTTTCATTTAGAGCGGAGGAGGTTATATGGATTGAACAGGAAGATGATTTAGATATAAGGCAGATTAAGAAAGTAGGTGCTTTGTATGATGTTGCGCCAGTAACCTATCCTGCATATGAAGATACAAGTGTGGCAAAAAGGTCGTACGATCAAAGAGAAAAGGATAAAGCTTTTTCTGGTAGGAATTTGAGGCAATTTGAGTTAATTATTAATAAAAATAAAATTAAATAATGAAAACATATAAAGAATTAAAAGAAGAGCGTGGAGGTTTGTTGGGTAAGCAAGAGTCTTTGGTAAACTTAGCTAAAAAAGAAAACAGAGATTTAACCCCAGAAGAAGAGCAAAGGTTTGATGATTATCAGTCTCAAATAGAGGCTTTAGATCCTAAAATAGCAAGAGCTAAATTGATTGGAAAAATAGAGGCTGAGGAAGCTAGGTCTACAGGTGAGAATATTTCCGCTCCAAATATTAATACTGGTAAAAAAGAAGATAGGACTTTTAGTTTAACTCGTGCAATGAGATCTGTAGTTAATGATGGTAAGGTTTCTGGTGTTGAATTAGAAGCTTGGCAAGAGTCAAGGAATGAGTTAACAGGGCTGGGTTTAGATGCTCCTCAGGTAAATGTAATAAGCATACCTTCTTCAATGATTGAGGATAGGAGTCAATCTGTTTTTGGTGATGACGGAAAAAAAGGAGGTAAGTTAGTAGTGACTGAAGCTCCAAGAATGGTAGCTCCATTGTTTCCTAATAATCCATTGTCTGAATTGGGGGTAACTCATTTGTCGGGTTTGCAAGGTAATGTTCCATTGTTGTCTAATACTGATGTGGAGTTTTATTGGGCTTCTGAAAATGAAAAAGTTTCTACAAGTACTGATGCGGATTTTGATGGGCCAGTATTAAAACCTAAAAGGATAGTGGCTATAGTAGATATTTCTCATCAATTGATGTTTCAAAGTAGTGTTAATATAGAGGTGTTTATAATTAATTTACTGAATAATGCTTACGGAAGATCTTTGGCTGCGGCAATTTTAAATGGACCAGGGGGTAAGGCTCCAACAGGCATTCTTAATCTTGAAGGAGTGTTAGATTTGGGTAGAGGGGTTACGGATTTATTAGATCCTTCGTATGTAGATATTGTAGCTCTTGAAACTGCAATAGAGTCAAATAATGCTACTGATAATAATTTGGCATATGTTACTAATAAAGCTTTAAAAGGGAAGTTGAAGGTGACTGCTAAAGTAAAAGGAACAGATAGTGTAATGCTTTCAGATGGTAAGCTTCTTAATGAGAGTAAATTAGTGTCTACAAATATAATACCAGATTTATCTGGAGGGAATCCTTTGATTTTTGGTGATTGGTCTCAGGTTTTTACTGGGTCATGGGGTGGAATTTCAATTACTGTTGATAATTTAACTCAAGTTGCATCAGGGAAAATAAGATTAGTTGTAAATGCTTATGCTGATATGCAAGTGGTGCATCCTGAGGCTTTTGCGTTTAATAAGAAGTTTAAAGTTTTATAATATGGCTAAAAAATCTGATAAAAAATCCATAACGGTAAAGATATTGCTTTCTCCTGCAGGTAAGTTCTTACTTCCCTATAGTGTAGGGGAAGAGGTTACTTTAGATTATAACTTAGGATTAGAATTGATTGATTCTAAGTACGCAGAGGAGGTGAAAAAATGACACATTATTTAATTGATGAAAATGCAGAAAATACTTTGATTTCTTTGAATCAAGCTAAAAAGCATTTAAAAATTGAAGAAGATTTTTCTATTGATGATGATTTAATTCTTCTGTATTTAGATTCTTGTGTTAGTTATTTAGAGAGTTTTTTAGGGTATAAGGTTTTAAAAAACAATTGTACTATATATAGTTCTAGTTTTTTAGAGGTAGAAGAATTTTCAAGGGAATTAGTAGGAAGTATTTTAAGTATTAGGTATTTAAGTGAGTCGGGAGAAGAGGAAATAATGAGTAATGAAATGTATCGCTTGGTAAAGGTTGATAAGTTTGAAAATAAAATTGAGTTTTTGAATGATTTGCCTAAGGTTGCTAGTAGTCATAAGGCTGTAGTTGTTGAGTGTACTGTTGGGTTAGAAAAAGTACCTAAAGTATTTAAACAGGCTATTTTATTAATGATGGGTGATTTTTATGAGTTTAGGTCAAATCGTATGGTTAAATCTAATGATGCTGTTAGTAACTTATTGAGTACTCATAGAAAACCTTGTTAAATGAAAAAAGAAACATTTATAGGTCAGTTAAATCAAAGAATTTTTATTAAAAAAAAGAATGATGTTAAGTCGGATGTAAGTGGCTCAACAACTAAAAAACTGATAGTTTTTAAAGAGTGTTGGGCTAAAGTAGTGGATGTTTCTAGCAGTGAGAAGTTGGATGGTAAGGTGGTTTATGTAAATGTAAAAGATTTTATCATCAGGCATGATGTTAGGTTGGGCAGTGCTTTACAGGAAATGCAAATTGAGTATAAAGGATTGAATTATGAAGTTATTTCTGTTTTGGCTCAAGGGAAAGGGTATTTAAAATTGAAAGGAGTTCATCGTGAGTAAAACAAAAACACTGTTTGAAGTTGAGGGTTTTGATGTACTTCAAAAAAAGATAAAAAGATTAGGTAAAGATAAATCGAAGAGAAAAGAAGTTCTTAAAATTCTTGGTCAAGTAGCTAATCCTACTCTTAAAGCGGCTAGAAGGTTAGCTCCTGTTAGTTCTAAAGCTCATTATCAAAAGCGAAAAGGGCAAATATTTGGGGTGGTTATATCACCAGGAACAGGGAAAAGGTCGTTGGGAAAACAGTCCATGAAAAGGGCGAGTGACCCAATGATTTATGTAAGCCCAACAAGTACAAAAAGAGCTGATGGTTGGTATTTAAGGCAATTTGTACTTAGAGGTACTAAAAAAATTAAAGCGAATCCTTTTTTGGATAAAGCATATCAGGAGACTAAAGGAGGTGTTGTAAAGGATGCAGAGAAAAGAGTGGCTCGCTATTTTCAAAAAAGAATAGATAGTTTATGAGTTTTAGTAAGTTTTCATCTATGATTTATGGGGATTTAAAGTCTGGGGTAAAATTAATCGAGTTGTTGTCTAGTAAAGAAGATTCTATTTACCCTCTACAACCCTCGGATCTTGAAGGTGGTAGTTTCATTATTTATTTTATTGAAAATTTGGGTGGGACTACAAGGGATTTGGCTAATGGTTGGAGTGTAAATATTTTAAGTTTTGCAGAGGATTACGATTCGTGTTGTGTTGTAGCTGATGCAGTTACAGATGTTTTGAGAGCTTCGGTAAATGAATATAAACCTCTTGGTGGGAAGCCAAATCGAACTAGCGATGGTTTCTTGTATATAGAGCAAAAATTTAACATAATAATATAATATAAAATGGGATTTTATAACGGTAGTAAAATGAGAATAACTATAGATGGCTATCATGTTTTTCATGAAACAGATGCTACACTTAGTTATGATGTGGATTTCAAAGAAATAGCATCTAAAGATACAGATGGTGTTGAAAATTCACCAGGTAAAGATTCTTGGAGTTTGTCTAGTAGTGCTTATGTGAAAAATACTGAGGATACCAAGTTGGATATTAAAGTTTTAACAGATGTAGCTTTACTAAAAAAGAAAGTGTCTGTGGCTTTTACAGATGGGGCTATAGGGCATGTGGTTTACTCGGGCAATGCTTTTATCTCAAATTTTTCAATTAAATCTACCACAGATGAAGTGGTGACTTTTGATTATACGTTAAAAGGAGATGGTAAATTGATACTTACTAAGGTGGCTAGTTAATATGAGAGTTTCGGTATTAGGTGTAGAGTATCAAGTAAAGTTTGGTTTTAAATGTTTAAGGCTTCTTTGCGAGTCTTATGGTTATAAAACACTTGGAGGTATTGATGAGTTAATGCGAAAGCATAATTTTTCATCGCTCCAAGATCCAACTTTTGAGCAATTGGACTTTATAGGGAATCTCATATTGGCGGGTATAAGGTCAGTAGATGAAGGTTGTAGTTTAACTTCTGATAATATTTTGGATGAAGTTTTAAAAGGAGGTATAGATACTATTGGTGTATTGAATCTCTTATTAGAGTCTTTTCCTAAAGAAACTGAAGGGGAGGGAAACCAGTAGGGTCGGAAACTGAGGTTTTCGACCCTAGTTTTGATGAGTTGGAGCAGTTGGCTCTGGGGGAGTTGGGGTTAAGTTTAGAGTATTTTTATTCTTTGACTTCTCGACAGTTTTTTAATACACTAACTGGTTATAGGGAGAAAGAGAGGTTGGTTTATCAAGATGATTGGGAAAGGTCAAGGATGCAGATGTATTTTACAGTGTTGCCTTATTTGGATAAAAATAACCAAATAGCTCCAGAGGATTTATTTGTGTTTCCGTGGGAAGATGAAAAGAGTAGAGATTCTGGTGTAAGTAGTCGAGAAGAATTGGAAAATTATTTTAAAGATAATTTAAGAAATGGCGAGTAGTGCTAATATTAATATAAAGTTTACAGTAAAGCTTGATGAGTTTGTTTCGCAAATGCAGAAAGTTAGCAGAAAACTTAAGGTTGTAGGGAAGAAGCTTGAGAATGTAGGTAAAACTATGTCGGTAGGTGTTACTGCTCCTTTTTTAGCGTTTTCTGCATTATCTTTAAAGAATTGGGATACTCAAGCAAAAGCAATAGCTCAAGTGGAAGCTGGTTTGATTTCTACAGGGAATGCGGTGGGGTATACATCAACTCAATTGCAAAAGATGGCAAGTGATTTGCAAAACAATACTCTTTTTGGAGATGAAGAAATTTTAAAAGGTGTTACTTCTCAACTATTAACGTTTACAAATATTACTGGTGTCCAATTTCAAAGAACTCAGCAAGCAGCTTTGGATTTAGCTACAAGATTAGATGGTGATTTAAAGGGGGCTAGTATTCAGTTGGGTAAAGCATTGAATGACCCAGTTAAGGGGTTGTCTGCGTTAAGTAAGTCAGGGATTCAGTTTTCTGAGGCTCAGAAAAAAACAATAAGAACCTTAGTAGAAACTAATAAGTTGGCTGAGGCACAAACGTTAATTTTAAATGAATTAGAAAAGCAGTATGGTGGTAGTGCGGCGGCGGCGGCTAAGGCGGGTACAGGTGCTTTAAAACAATTATCTAATTCTATAGGAGATTTGTCAGAGGAGTTTGGTAAGATAATAAGCGAAGCAATTTTGCCTTTTGTTGATGTTTTAAAGGAATGGGTAAGGGGTTTTTCTAATTTAAGTCCTGTTACGAAGAAATTTATTGTTTTGTTGTCTGGGGTGGCAGCGGTTATTGGTCCCTTATTGGCTTTAGCTGGTACAGTGTTACCTGCTATTTCGGCTGGTTTTACACTTTTAATGGGGCCGATAGGTCTGGTGTTAGCAGCTTTGACTTCGGTAGGGGTTGTAGTTTATAAAAATTGGGTTCCAATAAAAAAGGTGCTGGTAAATATTGCAAATTATTTTGTTGACTTGTATAATGAATCTACGGTTTTTAGGGTGGGTGTTGAAGGAGTGGTGCTGGCTTTTAAAAATATGTGGTCGATTGCTAAATTCGTATTTAGTTCTTTAAAAGAGGTGTTTCTAAGTTTTGTTGATTCGTTTGTTAGTAAGTTTAAATTGTTTGGTTCTATTTTTAAGTTAGTGTTAACGGGTGAGTTTAGTAAGATACCAGAATTAATAAAGGGTTTTGGAAAAGAATTGCAAAACGGCTTTTCATCTACTACTTTAGGATTAAGGAAGAACTGGTCAGGACTATTGTTGAATATTTCTGATGATACTGAAAAAGCAATTAACAAGATTCAGAAAAGAGCAAAGATTAAATTTCTTAAAGAAAATACTGATATAAGTGGTGTTTTAAAGAAGGTGGAAAGTGTTTCTCCTTTAAATATTCCTGTGGTACTTGGTGGTAAAAAGAAACGTAAACAAGTGTTTGATGTATTAAATGGGAAAAGAGGTGTTAACGGGGAGGTAAGTCAGGAAATATCAGGTTTTGGTACAGGTAGTTCGGTTAAGCCTGATTTTAGTTCAGGAATAGATGAAACTGTAAATGGACTTAGGAAAAAACTAACAGCTTTTCAAGAGGCGGCTGCGGAGATTACTTCAAGTATATCTGGTGCTTTTGAAACGATGGGGAATAATATGATAGCTAGCTTTGATTTAGCTGATAATGGTTTTCAAGGATTTGTTAAAAATTTAGGAAAAACAGTTACAAAATTGATAAGTATGTTATTGGCTAACTCAATAGCTAATAGCATAACAGGAGCTACACAATCAGGAATGTCTACGGGTCCAGCAGCGATATTTACTACACCGGCATTTATAGCGACTGCTGTAAGTGGTGTTGTTGCTGCTTTTGCTGCAATACCTAAGTTTGAAACTGGTGGTGTTGTTGGTGGTAGTTCTTTTTATGGTGATAAGATCTTGGCAAGAGTAAATTCCGGTGAGTTGATTTTAAACACTCAACAACAAAGAAGTTTATTTGGTATGATTTCTAGTCCAAATACTGCTCCTGTGAATGTTGTTTTAAAAGGTAAATTGACAACTGATGCAGGTAAGTTGAATGTTTTATTAGAGAAGGATAAAGCTAAAAAAAATAGAAGAGGCTGATGAAGGTTGATTTTTTTAATATCAAAATAATAGATACCCACGAGAATGATAGGGTTTTGATAAATGAAAACACTCAAAT
The DNA here is from genome assembly GCF_964036645.1 of Tenacibaculum sp. 190524A02b. NCBI lineage: Bacteria > Pseudomonadati > Bacteroidota > Flavobacteriia > Flavobacteriales > Flavobacteriaceae > Tenacibaculum > Tenacibaculum vairaonense. Next base: position 4,925,391 of record NZ_OZ038525.1, read on the forward strand.
AAATTCACCTAAGTTAGTATGGAATGGTAGTGACGAGAAGTTTAAAAATTTGATGTCTTCCGAATTGCATTTTAATTTTTTGGTAGAGCATGGAGGTGAAAGTTTTTATCATTTATTTACAGGTAGTGAAACAAGGTATAAGGTGTTATTGGAAGGGGAGCATGATGGTGTTGTGTCTTTGTTGTGGCAGGGTTTTCTTTTACCTGAGCAATTTCAAGAACCTTGGGATGGCGGTAATTATTTTGTTGATTTTATTTCTACAGATGGTTTTGGTAGGTTAAAGCAAAAAAAAATGTCACCTAATTACTATGTTCAAAAAAAAAGTGTTTTGGAGGTAGTAATGCATTGTTTGAATCTGACAGGTTTAAATTTAAAATTGTTTTTTGCTCCTTCTCTTCAAAACTCTGGGTTTACATTAAATTATAAAGATTTAGATGTTGATGGTAGTTGTTATGTTGATGATGGTGATAAAATGAATGCTTATGATGTGTTGGTTAATTTAATAACGAGTTTAGGTTGTAGATTGTTTCAGTATAATGGTAAATGGTGTTTGATTGGTTTAAATCGCTTTAATGAAGAGGTAATATCTGGAGGTTCTTATCTGTATAATAATCTTGATATTTTTAATCCGTTAGAGTATTTGGGAGAGGATGATCTAGTTCGATTGCGGGTGAATCCAAAATGGGAATCAGCACCAATTGTAAATGTTTTGCCTTATTTGGATAAAATGTTAGTTAGTTGGGATAATGATTCTGATAAGTATTTAATTCCTGAAGATGCTGTAAATGTTTTTAATGATGACTTCGTGCCTCCTACTTATTCAAAAACTTCTTTTCCTTTAAAATATTGGGAAGTGAGTTCAAATGACTCAAGGTTTATTGGTTTTACACTAGCAAATTTTGAAGGGAATGTAGTTTCTGATCCGGGTAATATTTTTAATGTAAAAGTTTTTCCACGTGAAAGTAAGTACGATGAGTTGATATATGGTCCTTTTGTAGTGTTGTCTAGTTCTATTGTAGAAAATAGAGCAGGTATTTTAGAGAATAGTTTTATTGATAAAGGTAATTATGAAGATAACTATTTAAGTTTAAAGCAGCCATTTTTTACTTATGAGGGTAGTTCTTTAGATGAATATGCAACTTTAGAAATTGAATTTTATATTAATGTTAAGTTAGAGGTTGGTAGTGATGATTTGATGAGTAGGGTTAATAAGGCTATTGAAAATAAAGAATTTGATTCTTTGTTTAACCTGGCTCTTTATTTTAAAGAGCATTTAACTCAAGAGGAAGAGAAGAAAGTTTTTGCATTGTTTGATGATAAAATTCCTGATGAGTTTTATGAGTTGGAGTTTACGGTAGATAAAGTAAAGGATTTACCTGTTGTAAAAGGAAGTTTGAAAATAGAGAAGTTTATGTTCTTAGATGATGGTTATTATAATTTAAGATTGTATCCTTTTTTATACCATCCATTATTGGCGTCAAACTTAACATTTACAAAGTTAGGTTTGTGTTTAAATCAGGTGGATGGTGAATTGTATGAGTTTGATGATGAAAGTGATTTTACAACCTCTAAAGAATTAGAGGTGTTTCATTCAACATCAAGAATGAATTTATCTACTAGAAGATTTGTATTTAACCAAAATTTACAAGAGTCTTTTGATTCTGGAGGGCTGATTACAACTTCTAAGGAGGTTAAAATTAGGTTCTACAATAAAGTTCAAATTTATAATGGAGTTCATCCTTGGTATCAAAATGTGTCTATAGGGTTGTTCAAGGATGATTATAGGAAGCTTCGTGATGGATATAAATTATATCGAAAGATAAACGGTTTAGGAGGTTTAATTGAGGTTGAGTCTTCAAAATTTAATTTAATAAGTTCATCTACTGGGTATGAGCTAAGGCAATTAGCTTTTAATGCTTTTCCAGATGATTTTTTAATTAATCAATCAGATGAATTGTTTATTCTTAGTTCTTCTGTTTCTGGTGTTGTGGATTATGTTGATTATTGGATTGATAAATGGGTGAGAGTTGGTGTTGATGAAAAAGAGAGTAATACTTATGCTAAGGCTTTAGGTTTGATGTATAAAGAGTTGCAAAAGCGTACTTTTTTTAGGGTAACTGGTATTGCAATGTCTTTAGTTTGGCCGCTTGATTTAGTGTTATTTGACTATAAAAATGCCAATGATTTTTTCATATCTAATTTGGTATTGGATTTAACCGAAGGAACTTCTGAATTAACATGTGTTGAAATACGTGATTTTGAAGTTGATGATTCTCCTATAGAAGATCCTCCGAGTATACAAATTCAAACAGTGTTGTATAGTCCAAATGCGCTTATACCTTCTCCAAATTGGGGGGTTAGGGTAAACTATCAGGTTTTTAATATTAGTTTGATTGATGCAAAATTGGAATTAAGACATCTCAATGATTCAGTTTTAAATGGAGGTGTTGAAACTGGATATAAAATTGAGATTAATATTGATGATAGTGATGGTTTTAAAGAGTATTACTTTCCGTCTGTAATGGAAGATTCAAAACGAGGTTGGTATAAGGTAGTAATGCATCAAAATGGTGTTGAATCGAATGTTGAGTACCTAGAAGTTAATCCAATAAAAGATATTCGTGAGGTTAAAATTTCTAAAAAATCAATAAACAACTCAACTAAACAGCTTGTGTTTAATGTAGAGTATATTGGTTTTATTCCTGATAGCTTAAAAATTGGTGTTAAAAAATTTAAACCATTTATAGGTACTCCAGATGGAATAGCTAGTTATACAGATGTAGATAGCTCGCTTTCTACTCATAAGGTTACATTGAGTGAAGGTAGTTATAAGGTTTGGTTGGTTGCAGATGGTGTTGAGTCTAATAAAATTAGTGTAGGATTTTTTTGGTAGGATGGAAAAGGATAATGTAATACATGTTTTGAGGTTTAAAAAAAGGTCTTGGGTGGTTTCTGAAGATGATTCTGGTAAGGTAACTTTTGATTCTACTAAAATTAGATTTAGTTCAACAATAAAAAAGTTTGATAGAAAGTGAGTTTAGATAAGATAAATTTAGGGTTTGAGCCAAATGATGGTACTGGAGATACTTTAAGGGGCGCAGGGCAAAAAATAAATAAGGCTATTGAGTTTTTGAACGGTTCGTTAAGGCAGTGGAAACCTGAAGAGTATTTAGATGAAGATAAAGCGCCGTTCTACAGAGTGTATAATGGGGTTTTATTTATTTATGTTGGTTTTTTACCAACTACAACGAAGGTAGGTGAAGCTCCAGATTTGTCAGGTAATTGGGAAAAAATAGGTTTTGTTGGTGTTGATGGGGAAGGTAAAATTAAATTAAGTTTTCTACCTCAGTTGCCAATAAGTCAGGTAGATGGGTTGTTAAGTGCTTTAGGGTTGTATTTGAAGTTGTCTGGAGGAACAGTTACTGGGGATATGATTTTTGAGGGAGAATCAATATTTAATGGAACAGTGAAATTCGACGATGAAGTTGAATTTTATGGAGGTTCCTATCACGATGCTGAAGCGAGATTTGGAGATACAGCTTTTTTTGAGAAATTATCAAGTTTTGAAGAAGGATTGGTGATTGATAAAAATAAAAGTTTATCTGGAATAGCTAATTCTATTTTTACTGTTAAAAAAGATTCTACGGTACCGGGTATAGATGTAGGGGCTTTTATAGATGTAAATAGAAACATTTCTACTAACGCAACAAGTGATTGCTATGGTTCAGTAGTTCGTTTAAAAAATGCATCTAATTTTGATAGCCAAGGTTTGATTGCGGCAAATTATGTGGCGAATCACGTGGGTGGTGGGAATGCTGATTATTTATACGGATCACTTTTTAAATCAACCTATAACGGTAGTGGAAACATAGATTTTATGTTGCCAACATCTCATAAATTAGAAATTAAAGGAACAGGAGTTGGTGTGGTTGATTATGCTAGGGGGCTATCACCTCACTTATTAATTGACAATCCAAATATTACAGTTAACAATGCACAAGGTATGCACCCTACTATCAAGTATGTAAATGGAACTATAAAAGATTCCCATGTACTTTATCTAGATATAGATTATGAATCAACAGGTGATTGTAAGGTTACAGGTGATTTGGCTTACATCCAAGCTGGGAATGATGCTTTACCACCAATAGAAGGCACTGCTCATTTTATAAAATCTCTTACAACTCTTCCAAGTTTATTTTCAGGGTTAATAGAAATGAATGTTGATGCTATTAAGATTGTTAATGGTTCTGAAAAAACTTTGGTGAATAAAGAGTTTTTAGCAACAGAACTTAGTAAGGTAAATAAACAGATAAAAGTTTACGAAAACTCCAGAGAAATCACGTCAGATCTTTTAAATCGTGATAGACCTGATGCGCAAATTGGAGATCTTGTATGTAACAAAGCTAAACCTGAATTATACCAAAAAATAACAGATACTCAGTGGGTTAAATACCAAGGAGTGTTAATTTAAATATTCCCCATGATTACACTTATTACGAATAGTACGATTTTAAAATATGCATTTGGATATTCATTGACTATTAGTTCATTAGCTTTTATAGAACAGGAGTTAACGCAAGTTGATTTTTTTACAACCATATTAAACGCAATACCTAGTAAAACAGCTATGATTCTAGGAATTGTTTATGGTGTTGTAATTCTTCTGGGAAGGGTTTCTAAAGAATGGAAACAACATGTATTGAATATCCAAGAGATTAAGAAGGGTAAGGAAGAGGTTGAGCAAGAAACAATCATAACAGATAGAATGAAAATAGATGTTAATTCTGTCCCTGTCAAATATGAAGAAATTGAAAATAATAAAAATATAGAAAATGAATAAGATTTTGAAAGTGGCTTTTAGTCAATATGGGGTTGAGGAAATTGAAGGTAAAAAAGACAATCCGCAAATAGTAAAATATTTTACTGAGATAGGTTTCAATGGGGAAAAGCTAAAAGATGAAACTGCTTGGTGTAGTGCTTTTGCTAATTGGGTTGCTAAAAAAGCAGGGAAAGTTATCAGCGGAAAGTTAAACGCCAGAAGCTGGTTAAAAGTAGGTAGACTAGTTACAAGCCCGCAAATGGGTGATGTTGTAGTTTTATGGAGAGAATCGCCAAATAGCTGGAAGGGACATGTTGGTTTTTTCATCAGGAAAACAAATCGACACATTTATATTCTTGGTGGTAATCAAAGAAATAGTGTTTGTATTATAGCTTACCCTATAAACAGATTACTTCAGTACAGAAGATTATGAAAAAAGATTTAATATATATTGGTGTAATACTATTAATTATAGTTGTTTTTTTTAAATGTGATTTTCAAAGTCATGAAAATAAATATTTCCAAGATACAATAGATAGTACTAAGATTACGTTAAAGCTTCCTGAAAAAAAAGGAGGCTTTAGTGTTAAACAGCCTAGACCTATTGTAATACACAATTACATATCAGAAAATAAGAATTACGAAAAGTTAATTAATGAAATTGAAAAGAAATACAATCAAAAAGCCGATTCTCTTACTATTTTACGAGAGTTATTACAGGCTACTAAAGTTAGAACCTATAAAGAGCATTTTGAAGATTCTATAATTAGTGCTAATGTCACTACTGAAACTAAAGGGTATTTAAAATCGATAGATTTTGATTATAAACTAAAGCCCCAAAAAGTTTCATACTATGAGAAAACAGTTACAAAAAGTATTAAGCCCAAATTTTCAATTTTAGTAGGAGGTAAGGTAAATACTTCATACGATTTCGAAAAAGCTTCATTTGAATTTAATTTAGGTTATCAAGATAAAAAAGGAAATATTATAGAATTTGGTGCTAATACTCAAAACCAGTTTAGTATAGGTTATAAAAAAAATATCTTTAGTAAGTATTAAATAAAATAAAAACCCACTCAAAAAATTGAGTGGGAAAATTGCTATGAAAAAGAAAGTCTTAGGACGTCTCCTAAGACACTTCAAATATAATTATTTTAATTTTGTAGACCAATCTTCTATTAAATAATATCCGATTTCTCTTAAGTATTTCTTTACGGTTTCGTTATTGGTATGAGCAGTTATGGATCGGATGAAGTCTAAGGCTTTTTCTTCAAAGTTTTTGACTCCTTGTTTTTTGTATTCTGTTATTGTTTCAATGAATAAACGACCTATAGCTGCGTGTCTCATGGAGTAAATGGTATAATCTTGCGAGAATCCCATTGGTTTTCTGATTGTTTTTGTAAATCTTTTACCCCAGTAACCTCTTCTATCTCTTTCGCTAGTAGATTCGTTATTTCTATTGAGGTTTAAGCTAGGTTGATTGTCTTTTGTGAATAAGAAGTAGTTATTTGGGTAGTTTGAAAAATCATATTTTGAGTAAAATTCATCAATTAATATTTGGGGAATTTGCTTGTAAAAATGCCCTGTTTTGGTGTTTGATTCTATTATTTTTTTATCTATGTTGATATGTGAAACCTCAATTCTTACTACTTCTATGTTTCTGAATAGGCCATAGTAAACATGAGCTAAAAAGTAGTAAAGCCAAATATCCTTTTCCTTTGCTTTTTCAAATATATCTTTTACTTCTTCTTGTGAAAAAGCTTTGTTTTTTTTAGGTTGAGATTTTAAGTTAGGTATTTTTGAAACAAAATTGTCTTTTATTATTTCATTATCATATAGTAGTCCAAAAAGGGATGATATGTCTCCTCTATCGTTATTTCGATTACTGGCGCTTGTTTTTAGAAGAACGGTATTTAAGTAATCGACAACATGAGATTTTTTAACTGAAGTTATGTATCTGTTTTCGAATCCGTTTTTTAAGAGGTAATCTTTAAATCTATTAATTCGGGTTTCATAATTGCCGAAAGAAGTTTTGTCTTGTGTTTTCTTTTTTAATTTTAACGCGTATTCAATAGCTTCTTTGACTGTATGTGTTTTATCATCTAACGTGTCGTCATATGGGTTTATAAGGCCGTCTTTTAGAAGTCGAAATAAATTTCTTTTTATGGTTTCTAGAATTTCAAGTCTTTCTTCTTTTGTTTTATATGTGTTTCCGGCTTTAATGTTAGGTTGGCGTTCTAGGTTTCCTGTTTCTGGGTTTCTAAAGGACCATCTAACATACCATTGACGTTTTAAAGCTTTTTTCTTTTGTTCTTGAGGAAGTTTATTCCATTTTTTTATATCAACTCCTCCAGTGTAAATCTCAGGATCAGAATATTTTTTCTTTTCTTTCATCTTTTCTAAATAGTGTACCGAATCGTGTACCGTAGTTAAAAGTAATGATAATTTTTTCATAAAAAAAATACGATTTAAGTACACTTAAATCGTATCGTTATTGACTTTTTGGTGTTTTACACCTTTGTAGCGAAGACGGGATTTGAACCCGTGACCTCAGGGTTATGAATCCTGCGCTCTAACCAACTGAGCTACCTCGCCTGATTGCGGGTGCAAATATAGACGTTTTTTTGTTTTCAACAAGAAAAAAAACTAATTTTTTTTTAAAAGAATAATTATATATATTGTCGCATAAACAAAAAGTAGATGAGTAAAGTTAAATTTGAATTGGAAATCCCAATACATGCATCACCTAGCATGTTATATCAATACCTAGCTACCCCTGCAGGTTTAGAAGAGTGGTTTGCAGATAGAGTAAATTCAAGAGGTAAAATAATAACTTTTATTTGGGATGATTCAGAAGAAGAAGCTAAAATAGTAGCTAATAAAGCTGATGAACGTATTAAATATAAGTGGACAGAAAGTGAAGGAGATGAAAGTTATTTTGAATTTAAAATCCAAGTAGATCCTTTAACGAAAGATGTAGCTATTTTGGTGACAGATTTTGCAGATAGTGAAGATGATGTACAAGAAGCTAAAATGTTATGGGAAAACCAAATTGAAGAGTTAAAGCATACCATAGGAGCATAAACTAAAACATTAACCATAAAACTCGACAAAATTGTCGAGTTTTTTTATGCTTAAAAACTACTTAAATTAGTAAGTTTGCATTCTTTAAAAACAAAAACAATGGTAAACTTTAATGGAGAAATAGTTTCTTCAAAAGAATTACAAATTTCTCACGAGAACAGAGCTTTTAAATATGGAGACGGAATTTTTGAAACCATAAAAGTTCAAAATAATAAAGTAGTGTTTTTTGAAGATCATTACTTTAGGTTAATGGCTTCTATGAGAATGTTACGAATGAAAATTCCGATGAAGTTTACGTTAGAATTTTTAGAAGAAGAAATAGTAAAAACAATTGCGAGTAATACTTCAAATAACGGTGTTTTTAGAGTAAAGTTAACGGTGTTTAGAAAAGATGGTGGGTTGTATAAACCAGAAACTAATGAAATAGATTACTTAATTGATGTAAAACCTATTGAAATTGTTGAAAAAGAAACATATCGATTAGATTTGTATAAAGATTTTTACAATTACTCAGGATTGTTATCTACAGTAAAAACTACGAATAGAATGCTAAATACATTAGCGTCTATCTTTGCAGATGAAAATGATTTTGACAATTGTATTTTACTTAATGAACGTAAAGGAGTTGCTGAAGTAACCAATGGAAATATTTTTATTATTAAAGGTAATACAATAAAAACGCCAGCATTAAGTGAAGGGTGTATAAAAGGAATCATTAGAAAAAAGGTAATTGATATTGTTTCTAAACATCCTGATTTTGAAATAGAAGAAACCACTATATCTCCTTTTGAATTACAAAAGGCTGATGAGGTTTTTATAACAAATGCAGTAGTAGGAATTCAATCAGTTACACATTACCGTAAAAAAGAATTCGGAAAAAGTATAACTCAGAAAATTAAAAATAGCTTAAGAGTTTCTAGTATTACAGGTTAATTCATTTGAATATCACTTGGGGCATTTGCCCATATTTTGTATTCGCCTCCTTTTTCAAGGAGTAGTTTTTTCCAGAAAGATTCGTCGTTAATATTTAAAATATTTCGGTATTTGTTCTGAGAAATAAACCATGAATTGGTGTCAACTTCACTTTCCAATTGCTCTGAATCCCAACCAGAATACCCTAAGAAAAAACGAATATCACTAGGTTTAATTGTTTTATTAATTAGAAGATCTTTTAAGCATTCAAAATTGCCTCCCCAATAAATCCCATTACTAACCTCAATACTATTAGGAAGTAAATCAGGTACTTTATGAATAAAGTATAAATTGTCTTGTTCTACGGGGCCTCCTTGATATACTTTAAAGTCACATTCTAAATCAGGTATTAAATCCTTTAAGGTGTATTGTAAAGGTCTGTTTAAAATAAATCCAACTGAGCTCTGGTCTGAATGTTCTGTAAGTAAAATAATTGTTCTTTTAAATGAGTTGTCATTTAGTATAGAAGGCTCAGCTATTAATAATCTGCCTCTTTTAGGTGTTAATGCACTCATAAAATCATGTTTAAAATACTAAAATAAGGAAAAATTAATAAAATTTTAACATTAACAATGAAATATTTTATCTGAAGCTTTGAAGAGCTTCAATAACCTCATTTCTTTTTCTAACCGAGACAGGAATTGAGCTATTATTAGTTAAAACAATATAACCACCATCTGATTTTATGAACTCTTTGACATACTGTAAGTTAATTAGGTGGCTTTGATGGACTCTTAGAAAATCATACTCACTTAAAATGTCAGAAAAATATTTTAGAGTTTTACCAACTAATAATTTTTGTTGGTTTTTCATATAAAACTCTGTGTAGTTATTGTCAGATTTACAATGAATAATATCGTCTAAATCTACAACCATGATTTTATCAGAAGTATGTAAAGAGATTTTTTTAGGACGTTGGTTTGGGTAGGTAATAGAATCGTGTAAAACAGATAACTGTTCTTGATTAGGTGATAATTGTTGTTTTGCTTTGTGAATAGCATTGTCTAAATCATCATTTGAATATGGTTTTAAAACGTAGTCAATGGCAGCAAATTTGAATGCTTTTATAGCGTACTCATCACTAGCAGTAACAAAAATAACTTTAGAAGATAGGTTAGGGTGAATTTCTAATACATCAAATCCAGTACCATCTCCAAGCATGATATCTAAAAATAAAATATCAGGTTGTTTTTTTCGTAAAAGTTTAGAAGCTTCTACTACACTTTTAGCAGTTCCTATGATGTTAATTTCTGGGTGATTTACAGTTAAATCATTTTCAAGCATTTCCAGCGCGGAACGCATATCATCTACTAAAATAGCGGTTAACTTTTGCATGTTAAAAATCTGTTTTTAAAGGTATTTTAAACCAAACTTTAGTTCCTTTTACCATTTTACTTTCTAAAAGTTCTTCTAATTTTAAGGAAGAGTTTGTGTGCAAACTTTTTATACGTTCTTCCGTTACTGTGATAGCTAAAGAATCGTGTTTCGTTGTTTTAGAATCTTTTTTAGCGTAGTTTATACCTACGCCGTTATCAATTATTTCACAATGTAAAAAATCCTTTTTATTATAAAACTTCAAAGTAATTTTTCCATCAGCTTTGTTTTTAATACCATGTTTAATACTGTTTTCAACAAAAGGTTGAATAAGCATTGGAGGAATTAAAACTTCTTCGGTATCAAAAGATAACTCGGTATTAATTTCATAAGAAAAACCAAGTCTACTCATTTGCTGTTCCAATTCAATGTAATTCTTCAGGGTATTTATTTCTTCAGATAAACTTACTTCATCTTTTCTAGAAGTATTTAAAATAGCTCGTAATAAATTAGAGAATTTACTAATGGTATTATTAAGTTCTTCCCTTTTACCAGAATTACCTAAAGCTTTTACACCATTTAACACATTAAATATAAAATGCGGATTCATTTGCAATTGCAAGGCTTTTTGTTCCAGTGTTAATAGATGGTTTTCTAACTCTAGTTTTTCAATCTTTGCTGCATTTTTAGCTTTTAAACGTTTTAAGTAATTAAAAGCATAGAGTCCAATTATAGATAGTAGTATTCCAGCAAGTGTCCATTGAAACCATGCTTTTTTATATAGTGGTTTATCAATATAAAATTGAAATTGAATGGGTTTACTTTCTTGTTGGTTAATAACTTTTGATTGTACAGCAAAAGTATAATTCCCTGCTTTTAAGTTGGCTAGATTTACAGTGTTGTTACTAGACCATGGACTGTACTTGTCATTTAATTTATAACGATAAAAAACCTCTTTAGGGTTGTTTATATCCACAGATTTATAAGTAAAAGCAATGTGGTTTTTATCGGAAGGTAATTGTAGTATTTTATTGTAATTATTAAGGTTAATACTATCAATAGTTTTATAAACTACTTCAATATCTTCAAAAGAAATAGATGGTTTGTATGGAGTAGGAGGTTGCTGATCTTTTAATTTAAAAATACCATTATCATTAGTAGCAATCCAAATATTTTGTTGATGGTCTTGAAAAATGTCAGTGATTTTATTACTTCTTATGATATTGTATTTGTTAATTTTTTTAGAGAAAGAAAAATTATTGCTAAGTACTTCAATTCCATCGGTATTGGAATAAATCCAAAACATGTTTTTAATTTTTTTAATCCCTTTAATATGCTGTGTAGAAGAAGTAATGGTTTTTAGCATATTACTGGTAATTACTTTAATACCATTATTTAAAGTAGTAGCAATAACTCTGTTGTTATCTATTAAAATAGCGGTATAATTACCTGTACCTATTCTTTTTAATTTTTTAGGATTAAGTAAATCATCTATTTTCCATAGTGCTTTCTGTGTAGCAACCCAATAGAATTTACCATCAAACTGAATATCATTAATAGCCGTTAAATCTATTTGAAAGTTAGTGCGAAGTGGAGAAATAAAATCTTCACGTAAACGATAGATTCCTTTTTGTGTTCCTATAAAAATATGATTGTTAATTTTTGAAATGCAGTTAACACGTTTACTATCAAAAGAAGTAAGTTTATTACTTGATTTTATAAAAAGTGTGTTTGGTGAACCTATAATCAAGCTATCTTTAATAGCATATAGTTTGGTAATATAATTTGCTTGAATTTGCTGTTTTTTACCAAACAATTTAAAATCATTACCGTCATAGCGTATTACTCCTTTATTAGAGGCAAACCATAAATATCCTACACTATCTTGAACAATACCATTAATAGTATTGCTTAAAAGACCTTCTTTTTTATTAAAATGTTGTGTTGTATATTCTTTAACAGTATGCTGTCCAACAATATTTTGCGCTGTTAATAAGGAAGAAGAACAAACAGCAAAGCATAGCAAAAAGTATGTCAAAAACTTCATAAAACAAACTTAGTTAAATTAACCGTTATTAGAAATAAAAGAGAAGCTTATTCTAATAACGGTTTTAAAATTTTACATTCTTGCATACAAACGTTTATTTGAAGTTTCAGGTTTTACATGTTCTAAATCGCCATATGGTTTTGTAATTGGTTTTAAAACACATAACACAGTTGATAATCCTTTTATAACTAGGGTGTTATTTTTTACTTTCCAATTCCATCTATATTTATCTACAGGGATTTTTAATTCGTTTACCTTTTTCATTAAATCCTCATCATTAGCAATCCAATCCATGACTTCTTCTTGCATGGTAAAAGAAGGAATTTCTTCATCTGAATTATCATAGTTAAACTCAAATTTAATAGGAACATTAAATTGTGTAGTGTATGGCTCACCTATATATCTTTCTTTTTCATTAGTTAAGGCAGAAAACCATTCAATTTCATCTTCCTTAGGATATTTTCTAGCTATTTCTTTTGATAAGTCCACTTTACCAGGCGAGTTAGCGGTTGGATAAAATACATAATAAGGCTTTGCTAAATAATGATTGGTAAATTTTCCTCCAAAAACTGTAAAATAAGGAGAAGCTACCAATTGCGGAACTTTGTCTGTTATAAATGCACTTTTAAGTGTGTTTACTAGCTCTGTGTCTTTTGCAAACTGATTACCATGTAAAATAATTTTAGACGTTTCAGCAATTACACTTTTTAAAGAAGGTAAATTACCGTCATTCATTGACTTTTGTAACGATTTACTAGTAATTCTGTCTCCATTTACAGTAGTTTCTAAGTCCATACCTAACCAAGGGTTACTTTGGTTTACAATATGAATTTCACCATAAGGGTTTTTAGAAGCATTACTGTTTAACCATTGAATAATTTCTTCTAACGAATAAGCGTTTTCAATTATTTGATAATCTTTTCCTTTAAAATACGTTTTAGCGCTTGCATAGTAATTATTACTTTTCTTATCGTACCCAGTAATAAATACTACAGGTTTTCTAAAGATAACATTACTTTCTTTGTCATTAACAACACTCATAGCAGTTTCATTAGCAGGTGTAGTTTCTTTTTCAGCTTTTTTACTATTAGTACAGTTGAAAAATGTTCCGGTTAGTAATAACAATCCCATTGTCATTCCTAAAGTTTTGATTGTTCTTTTCATAAGATTATTGTTTTAAGGTTATCACTAAGTTTTTATCTGTTTCAAATCCATTAGAATACCTGTTTATAATATTGCACAAGTTTCTATCTGTTTTCCAATTTCCGTTTTCTTCTTTTTCAATTTTAGCAACCTTCCCACTTTTGTTTACATGTATTTTTAATTGTTTGTGTTTTTGTAAATACATGTTTAGTAGTACTGAATAGTTGTTTTCTAAACTCATGATTTGTTGTTTTATACGTCAAAAGTACTATGGGAATACAGTTGGATTTTGGAGTAATTAGAATTCGTTGGAGATAAATTAGAATTCGTATGTTTTAGTTATTAGTTCTTAATTTTTAATGTTGAGTTTTTAGTGTTTTTAATTAACTTTACAAGCAAAAATTGCAAATAATTATAGACAACATGCTGCAGATTATTTGGTTAAATCTTAAATAGCTTTACATGGAATTATTAAATACTATAGAAATTGAGCCTTGGGATTATACAGAAAACGAATATGAATTCCCAAATATTTCCCGAGATAAGAGCCCTGAAAAATGGAGTGAATTTTGGTATAAATGTATTTCGGATAGTAAGCTTCAAGATTTTAAACCTGTTGAATTAGGGTCTTATTTGGTTGATATAGAAACTGTAAAGGATTCTGAACTGAAAATTATACTTAAAAATAAATTAAACGAAGTTGACTTATCAAATTATCAAGAATATGTTGGTCAAATAATAGGGGGAATTGTGATTAAAAATAAAGGAAAAGTAATCATTGAACCTACTTGTTGTGGAGATTTATCTAATATACAGAATTGGGAAGAGATAGAAAAAACTGAATTAAATAAATGGACGCAATTATGGGTTGGTCATCCTTGGTTATTTTATAAACGAAATAATGATACTGTTTCATTTTCAGAATATACCGATTTTAGTCTTGAGGACTTTAAGGGTATGTCAGAGAAATTTAAACTTTCTGAAAAAGAACTTTTTGCTGAGATTCGCTCAGTAAGAAAAGGTTTAAATAGATTTGAAAACAGAATAAAAAAAGCTTTGATAGAAATGGGAATTGAAAACTCTGATAAAATAGCTAAGTTAATGACTGGAAGTAGTTAAAAATAGACTACTAAAAAAGGTTAGATTGAGGTATGAAAAATAAAATATTGGTACTTATAATTACTATTCTAATTTTAGGATGTAATCAAAAAGCTGAACATAAGAAATCAAAATTTAAAGTTGCTCGTGACTATGTAGAATTTACATCTAAGATGGAAGAAAATGATACATTGAATATTGAAGTGATTTTGTCAATGTGTACATGGCGAGAAAGCGATCAATTACAAATAACAAAATCAAATAACAGTATTTATATTCAATTAAAAGAAAAACGTGTGATGAATGATAAACCTTTGCATTTTAAAAAAGTTGTTTATGATTTAAAAAATGATTCACTTAATTTAGAAAAAATGATGATTGATTTTGATATTAATTATCAAGAAGATATTAGTAGTCCTTTTTTTATAATTGGAAATACCAAAGAAAAAAATAAGGTTTTTCTAAGAACTACAGGACTAGGAAATCGTGGATATAATATTGAAAAGTATCAAAGAATAATGGCCAAGTTATATCCAAAAGAAATGGCAAAGTACAGAGAAAAATATTTTATGCCATCATTGTTAAACGAAATAGAATGATATTTATGTTAAATAAATGAAGGATTATGATAAAGGATGTAAGTTAATATGGACATAAGTTTTGATTTAGACAGTACATTAATTCCAAATGGTAAGGAGTTTGAGGTAGAAAATAGGGGTAGAATAGCTAAGCTTTTAGGAATTGAAGAACTAAGAAAAGGAGCTCCTGAATTAATTGCTGATTTACAAAAAAAAGGATATAAAGTTCATATTTACACAACGTCTTTTCGTTCAAAAATAAAAATAAGATTGACTTTAAAATACTACGGAATTAAAGTTAAGAGAATTGTTAATCAAACAGAAAATAGAAAGGTTTTAAAATCCCAAAATATTAAAGCATCTAAATACCCACCTGCATTTGGTTTTGATTTACATATTGATGATTTAAAAGGTATTGGTGTTGAAGGAAGGAAATTGAATTTTAAAACACTAATTATTGAACCAACAGATAAGAGTTGGAGAGAGAAAGTTAAAAAACATGTTTCAACAAGTATAGGTTGAAAATAAGAACAACCTATTTAATAAGTTTATATGTTTACTTACAATAGGCTTAACCAATATTAGATATCTTTGTTTAATCAAAAACGGTGTTTATTTGTTAAGTATAGCTAATAAAAAATCTTTAAATTGTAGAGATAATGACACATGAAGAAGTTTTAAAAAAAGTTGAATGGAAAGATTTAAAAAGACTTTCTTTAAAAGAAATGCTTATAGAAAATAACCTAACAATACCATGGGTTTTATCTTCTTGGGTTTTTGCTTATTTTGAGTATTATTGGTTGGCGCTACCCTGTTCTGCATTTTTCTTTTTAACAGGATTAAGACAAGTACATAACGGGTTTCATAATTCTTTAGGAACAAGTAAGTTTTTAACCTGGTTGTCGCTTTATATCAATAGTATTTTAATGATGGCATCAATTCATGCCGTAAAATTTAATCATTTAAGACATCATAAATATTGTCTGTCTGAGGAAGACCAAGAAGGAAAATCAGCACATATGACTTGGTATGGAGCTATTCTTTATGGTCCTGTTCATCTGTTTAAAATTCACCAAATTACTTGGAAGATAGGAAGCAGAAAATACAGAAAAAATATGTTTATAGAGCTACTGTCTATTTTAGTTTTTACTTCAATTGTTATTTATTTCAATATTCATTGGTTAGTATATCACATAATAATCATGATAATAGGAGAGTTTTTAATGGCTTTTTTTGCGGTTTGGACGGTACACCATGATACTGAAGATAATCCAAAATTTGCCAGAACGCAAAGAGGAAATTGGAAAAACAAAATAACGTTTAGTATGTTTTATCATTTAGAACATCATCTATTTCCTGCTGTACCAACTATTAAATTACCAGAATTAGCAAAAAGAATAGACGAAGCGATTCCTGAAATAGATAAAAAACAGACCTTTTAGCTAAATGAGGTATAAAAAAAGTGAGTTTTCTAATTCAGTAATAAAAGACCGTATAGAAGTAATAGAAAACTCAAAGCATATATTAAGATTTAGAACTTTTTTAGAAAAAGGAGGAGGACAAAATCAACTGCATTATCATACGAAAATAAACGAAACATTTAAAGTAGTACAAGGAGAGTTAAGCGTAGTACTCAATAAAAAAGAAAGTATTTTAAAAGCAGGTAGTAGTTATACTATTCCTGCGAGTACAGCTCATATGTTTTACAATAATTCTAATGAGCAGGTGATTTTTGATGTAGAGATTTTAAATCCTCAAAAAATGATTCACGGACTAAAAATTATGTATGGATTAGCTAATGAAGGAAAAATAAATAAAGAAGGGCTTCCTAAAAATATATTTTATTTGACAATAGCATTGCATATGATGGATACCTTTTCACCTAGAATTCCATATTTCATTCAAAAATCGGGTATATTAATACTAGCTAGTTTAGGCAAAGTTTTAGGGATAGAAAAACGATTGATTGAAAAATATTCTGTCTAAAACTTTGTTTCTTTTTTAGAGGTATTAATAACAATCCGTTTTTATTTGTTGCTTCTTTTTATAAAAATCTAAGGGTTTATTTAATTCGGCTAGCGTAATGTTTTCTATAACCCTAAAAGTAGCATTCATCATCGCAACGGAGCCACAAATCATAATACAACCATTATTTTTTAAGGTGGAAACAACAATTTCACTATGTTGTGTTATAAGATCTTGCACATATACTTTTTCTGCATTTTCTTGTGAATAAGCAATATGTACATCCTGCAGCTGCTTTTTACGAATACTATCTTCAATTAAACCAGCGTAAATTTGGTAAGAAGCTTTATTTCTTCCACCCCAAAAAAGATACTTTTTACCAATACTGTTGGATTGAAGCATTCCTAAAAAAGGAGCAATACCTGTTCCATTAGCAATAAATAAGACTTCTTTTGCCTTTTTTGGATAATGAAAATCTTTATGTGTATGAATGTTCCCTTGAATTTCATCTTCCAGTTTTAATCGACTTAGGTAATTAGAGCAAATGCCAAATTCATGTTTTTTTATACTTAATAACAAATCGTTTTCAATTTTACCGATAGAATACAAACGTTCAATATTATCTTCTTTAGGATAAATAGACAATAAATCACCAGAAGTAAATTTGGTTTTGTTTTTAGGGGTTAATCTGACTAAAAAAGTTTGATCGTTATTTAACTCTGTTTTATCAACTACTATAAAAGGTAGTTGCTTTTTTATTTTTTTTAGAGGTTGTTTTATTGGTAGCTCTGTATGTAAAGCTTTACTTAATTGAATTCCCCAATTTTTAAAAGCATCAAAAGATTGATTATTAATTTTGTAAAGTGGTAAAATAGGAGAGAAACTTGTATGATGAGCGAATATATTTTCTACCTCTACAGCAAATTTACAAAATTTTGGATAAGCCATAGAACCAAATCCAACTACAGCATATTTAATAGGATTTACGGGGTTTATGTTTTGAAATTGCTTTAAAAATTTTTTAGCATTGATTGGTGGTTCGCCTTCACCATAAGTTGCTGTAAGTACTATTAAATGTGTACATTTATTGTAGTTAGTATAGTTGTTTAAAGCATCAATAAAAACAGTTTTATTTTGTGTTAACAAAGCTTCGTATAATGCATTAGCAAAAGAATAGGTGCTTCCAGTTTCTGAGCCTATTAAAATGACATACTCAGCAATGTTTTTTTTGTATTTGTTCTTAGGAATAAAGTTGTTTTTACGCCTCTGAAAAGTCATAGCAAAACCTGAGTAGATAAAAAACAAAATACCAATACAAGATAATAGTAAGATAATAGACCAAGTAATACTTCCTTGTCCTGTATGCAGTATAAGACTTAAATTAACCAATCTTTTTGAAAGCGAAATTTCTTGAGAACTCAATACAGCACCTGTGTACTGATGTATTAAAAGTTCCTTGTTGTTTAATTTTAAAAAGAAGTAATCTTCTTCATCTTCAGAAAAAGGAAATTCTATACTTTCTAGCTCTTGAAGAGAAATGTTTTTAAAAACAGGAAACTCAAAAGGTACTATTTTTTTGGAATCATTAGTATGGTTAAAGTTTAGATTATGTTTTGTTTTATGAGAAGGTAAAAGAGAAAATTTATCTAAGGAAAGATAGATACCAGTTACAGTAATAATAATAATAGGTATTAATGTATATCTGCCAATAATGATGTGATAGTATTGTTCAAAATTTTCTTTGACTACCTTTGAAAATAACTGTAAAAATCCACCTTGTCTTTTGGCTATTAAAATAAGACCAGTAATGGCTATTAAGCAAAGTAAAAAAGAGGTAAATCCTACTATAAATCTACCTGTAGATTTTAAAAATAAAGACCTATGTAAGCTAGTAGCAAACTTATATATTGGTTTTTTCTTTATTATTTTACCTAATTTTTTACCAGAAAGAGGGTCAATATAAAAAGTAGCATTTTTACCTTCTTTGGTAATAACCGAAGCAGTAATAAAATCATGGTGATCCTTTTTAACAGAAACAACAGCTTTGTATTCTTTAGTTAAAGCACTAATAGTATTTGCTAAAGAAATAGATTGTGTGTTACCAATACTATAAGGAGTTGTTTGGTGTTCAATAGGTTCAAAAGCTAAAATAATTCCAGTTATAGAAGCTATAAGTATAAAAACGAAAGAAGATATAGCCAGTGTTAAATGGCTATACCTCCAAATAGAAATGGTCATTTTTGTTAGATATTATTGCGGCATTAAACGTATGTAGCGTATAAAGCCTTTTCCTTCCATTTTATTTTTAATATTTTCAGAAGTAAGGTCAAATTCAATGTCATCTTTGTAGTATTCTTGATCTTCAACAGCAGATTCGAACCTGATTTTATATCCATTATCTATTTTATTGTTATCAATATTTAACAAACTTACAGTTCTGTTACCACCACTAACAGTTGCGCCAGTAATAGCATCAATATCTCTACGAACTTTACCTTGGAATTGCCACCATTCAGTGATATCAGAATACCAATCTTCATCATCTCCTTGTACATATAACGTTTCTACGTATTCTCCATCTTTCAATAAAGAAATAACAATATAGGCACCTTCACCAGAATAATTTTTCATTTGAATCATGCACTTGTATGTTTTACTATCACTTATTTTAGTAAAACCATACAAGCAAAAAACGGTTGCTAGTAGTATAAAGATTCCTTTACTTAAATTTTTAACTTTCATCATCTTTCTTGTCTTTTAATAATATTATTTTAAAAATACAATATCTTCATTTTTTAAAAGCTCATTTTCTTTCGCTAAATCATGAACAGACTCGCCAAAATTAGTCGTAATAGATTTATCTGCGCCAGCATTTAACAGATATTTTATAGTATTGGTATCTTTAGCTTGCATAATCGCTTTATGTAATGCGGTTAATCCATCTTTATTTTTAGCGTTAATATCAATACCTAATTTTTGAACTTCTTTTAAAAGCTGAATGTTATTTTTATCAATAGCTACATGTAATAATGAGTTGTTATTGTTTTGTGTAGCTTTAAGGTTTACTCCTTTTTCTTTTAAAAGGTTTAGTTTCTTCTTAAACTCTTCTGCTTTTTTAAGAGAATAGCTATTCACTAAATAATATCCTAAAGAGTTTCCTTTAGTATCTTTAGTATTTACATCAGCATTGTTACTTATTAAATAGTCAACCACTTCAAAAGAATTTCTTTCTACAGCTGCTGAAAGCGCTGAAACTCCTTTTTTATTTTGCAGGTTAATATCAGAAGTTTTAGAACTTAATAGTTTAATAATATCTAAAGAGTTTCTGCCAGCTGCATTGATTAATGGAGTATTACCATTTTTATCAACTTGGTTAACATTTACACCTTTATTTAAAAAGTAATTGAAAGTAGCGATGTTTTTATTTCCGTAAGCAATATTATGTAAAGGCGTCTTTCCGTCTTTACTGGTAATATTAGGATTAATCCCTAAACCTTCCAAGTATTTAAAAAATTCAAGTGAATTGTACCCTTTTCTAGATCCTTTTGTAGCTAATAAAATCGGGTTTTCCCCATTTTTATTAACATTTTTATACTTAAATCCTTTTTTAATAAGAATTTCAAGAAGTTTTTTATTTCCCTTTTTTGCCACATAATTAAAAGCACCATTACCATTTATGTCAGTACTCTGTATACTTAACTCTTTAGAAGTGAAATAATTTATAAGATCAAAGTTCTTTAAATGACCAATAAGTAATAGTAAAGCGTTAGCACCTTTTTCATCTACATCATTTTTAATATCAATACCATTTTCAATACATAAATCATAGATTTCAGTATTGGTTTGCCCAGTTGCAGCAGCAAAGGTTAAAGGTGAATATTGATGAGAATCTTTTAGATCCATTCGAGCATTTTTAGCAATTAAATGCTTCATTAAAGGAACATTGTTTTTATAAGCAGCCCAAAAAATGTACGTTCTTTTATCATGAGTTAATTTGTTAACACCATTTCCTTCTTTAGTTAAAAGATGTTTAATAACCTCATTAGGTGCTTTTTCAAGTATTGCATAAACTACAGCATCAAATCCATATCGATTCAATGCTGTAACGCTATTGCCTTCAGTTATTTTCTGTTCTACTTCTGCAATAGATGGATTTGTTTTCCAATAATCTCTCTGTAAAAAAATATTGCTTTCTTGTGCTTGAATACTAACAGTTAAAAATAGCAGCACAAGAACTAGTTTGTAAATAGACTTAAACATTGTTTATTTTTTTACGAAAGACTCAATAATTTCATTAATGGCATCTTCTTGGTTTACTTCTTCAGCAAAAAGATGCTTGTATAAAGCCTTATTTTTAACTTTTTTCTCTAAAAGTAATTTAGAATTTCTTCCATAAACCTCTTCCCATTTATTTCTAACTATTTGCCATTTATTAGTATTCTTTTTCCACCACTCTTGAGCAGCTTTACATCTATTATCATCAACTTTTACGTAAGTGTTGTAACCTTTTTCATGAGCTAATACAAAATCATCTTCTCCTTTTTTACGAATAACTTTCTTATTGTCTTGGTCGTGTAACCAACCATAATCAGTAATTTCATGTCGGTTACCTCTAACAGTTACATTATAGTCACTTCTTTTAGTATACTCTCTTCTTGGTAATGGAGCATCAGTAGTGTTTTCCCAATAACTTTTACCATCTATATGTACCCAAGAACCAGAACCTTCATATCTAGGGCTATCATCTACTTGATATACTTTTTGAGTCCATTGTTTTTTTACAGCTGATTTAGGTTTGGTTTCGTATAGCCATTCATTATCTCCATTGTACATGTAAAAATCTGTGTTTTGATATACCCAGTCTTGACGCCAATGTTTTACAATACTAGGTTTAGCAGGGTTACCAACTTGTAATAAATGTTGGATAGAAACTTTATTGGTTTCATCTTCTATTAAACCTGCCCATTCTAAAGCTTTAGCTACTTTATTTTTTGAAGGCTTATATAAAGAATCTTTACTATAGTTAAAAGTTTCAGCAAAATTGAAAGTTACTTCAAAGCAACCACACATTTTTTTTATCGCTTCTTTATCCTTTTTTTTCTGTGCATTTATAGTTACTGAAGACAGTAATACTAAGCTTCCGACGATTAATTTTTTCATTTTGTTACTCTTTAAGTTTTAATATTTCGATGCAAAAATATAAATTTTATTTAGATTGATTTAAAATAAGGTTATATATTTGCCGTCGAAAATTAATTTATTAAGAATGTTTCTAAATAAGTTTAAGGCTATAGTTTTAGTAATGTTGAGTATCACTAGCTTTTCACAAGAGAAAAAGCAAAAGCTAGATTCTTTAAAAAATAATAAACTAGATGAAGTTATTGTAACGGCAACTAGAACGGCAAGGCAATTATCATCCGTTCCAATGCCAGTAACTTTAATCTCTAAAGAACAAATACAAAAGTCTGGTTCAGTAAGACTACGAGATATCCTATTAGAGCAAACGGGAATTACAATGGTTAAAGATTTTGGAAATTCAGAAGGTGTACAATTACAAGGGATATCAGCAGATTACACACTTGTACTAATTGACGGAGTTCCAATTGTGGGAAGAACATCAGGTAATATTGATTTAAGTAGAATAACAGTGAATAATATTAAGCAAATAGAAATTGTAAAAGGCCCTTCTTCTTCCTTGTTTGGATCAGAGGCTATAGGAGGAGTTATTAATATTATTACAGAGAAACCAAAAAGAGATCAGTTAAAAATAAAGTATCATATTTTAAGTAGAGGAGGTGCTAAGAATGAGTTGGATTTGAATGCAGATGTAGTGTACAGAAAGAAAAATATGAGTGTGGTTTCTGGTTTAAATTTTAATTCAAGTGAAGGTTTTGATTTAACGCCTAAAAGTCCTGCAAAAACGGTAAACCCACACCAGAGTTATACAGGGAATCTACAATTTTCGTATGATGTTTCAGAAAAGTTGAAAGTGTTAGTGTCTCAACGAATTTATCAAATAAACCAATATGTAAATGAGTCTGTTAATAAAGAGATTGATTGGAATTTTAATGGAAATATAAAACACCAGATATCTAATACATGGAAAGTAGATTATTCATTTTACGGAACTCGATTTAAAACTGAGAGTCAATTTAATGGAGAAACGGCTTTGTTTAATAGAAGCTTGTTTAGACCAGAGGTAAAAACAGAGTTGGCTTTATGGAAGGGTACTATGATAGCAGGTGTTGGAGGAAATTTTGATGCTTTAGATAGAACTTCTATAAGTGGTAACAAAACTTATAATGCCATGTATGCTTTTGGTCAGTTTGATTTTTATCCTTTTGAAAATTTTAATGTGATTTTGGGAGCTAGATTTGAAGATAGTGATACATACGAATCTAATTTTTCACCTAAACTATCAATAGGTTATGAAGTAACTGATTGGTTAACGCTTAAAGCATCCGGAGGTTTTGGATTTAAAGCACCAGATTTTAGACAATTATTTTTTGATTTTAGAAATGTAAATAATGGATATGTTGTTTTAGGTACGCAAACAGTACATACTTTATATCCTAATGTAAATGGTATAAATACAGTTAAAAAGGAATTAAAACCAGAAACCTCTACAGGTATAAATGTAGGATTTGATGCAAAACCAATTGGCGGATTAACTGTAAGTGTAAATGCTTTTAGAAATGATATTACTGATTTAATTGATGTTTATGACACACAATTAAATGATCCAGGAAGGTTTGGAAACACCCCAGAGCAGTTTGGTTTAAAAGCAGGTGATAGATTGTTTTCATACAGAAATATAAATGAAGTATTTACGCAAGGAGTAGAAGTAGATATAAAATGGAGGTTAACAGATAATTTTAAGTTTTTTGCAGGGTATCAGTTTTTAGATACTGGAAATAAAGAGGCTATAAAGAAATTGGAAGAGGAGTCTTTATTTATCAAAGATGCAAGTGGAACATCTATACGTTTGAATTCATCAGCTTATTTTGGATTAGCTGATAGATCAAAGCACATGATAAACGCTAAGTTGTTTTACGAAAACTATGAGCATAATTTTTCAGCAAACATAAGAGGGGTTTATAGAAGTAAATATGCTCCTTTAGATACCAATAGTAATGGGGTAATAGATACGTTTGATGATTTTGTTGTGGCAAATACACAAATAAACTTTTCAATGGATAAATCGTTTTTTGACAATTTATTAGTGATTCAGTTTGGCATTGATAATTTGTTTGATAATACAGCTATAGAAAATGGTGAGGTTTTCAATTTTCCTGATCCAAATTCAAACACTGGAGAAACCATACCTATAGATACATATTTGCAATTAGGAAGAACATATTTTGGAAGAATACAGTTTAATTTTTAATACAATAAATAGGATTATATAATGAGAAATTTAAAAACAATTTTAGGAAGTTTAGTCATAGCATTTCTAGTAACATCATGTAGTAATAATGATACCACTATAGAAAAACCATTAGTAAAACCTTCAGAAACTAAAACAATAGAAAATTTTCATGCGCCAGCTGGAGGAGGTGGTGGAAACTATACTGGTGATTTTGCAAAGTTTAGTTTTAAAGAAGGAAAAAAAGTAGATGGAGACAATTGGGATATTGCTTTTAGAGCTACTGAAATAATTGTTAATGGAGGAGTTAATGTAGAGAATATTAATGAAGAGCCTAATAGAACAGGGAAAGCAGCAGTTGCTCTTGTAAAGAATACATTAAAAGATTTAAAAGAAGCGCCAGCAGATAGTGAATTTAAACAAGATGCTAAAGAGAATTTAGCTATTACTAAAGGTAGTAATAATGGATGGTACTTGTATAATTTTAAAGACCATGTTATAGAGCCAAAGGCAGGGATAATTCTAGTGGTCAAAACCATTGAAGGTAGTTATGCAAAAGTTGAAATAGAAAGTTATTATAAAGATAAAAAGATAAATCAAGCAAATGGAAGGTATTTTACATTTAAGTATGTATATAACCCTAATCCAGGAGATAAAAATCTTCAATAAATTTCTAATTTATTGAATTTTGTTAGTTTTTTGTTACGTTATGGACAGCCTAATCAATTAAAATTTGATTAGGTTGTCTTTTTTTAAGGTTGATGTAAGTGTAAAAATTTTTATGTTAAAATAATTTTATTTTTATTTAGAATAAATAAAAATAGGTTAATTTCGCATATTGAAATTTAACTTTAATTTAAAATGAAAAAAAATACACTTACTACATTATTAGTGCTATTTATAATTGGAGTAACGAATGCGCAAGTATGGAAAGATACCTCCAAGTTTGAGGCTTTAGTAGCTAAAGAGAATGATAAATATGGAGTTTCAGTAGGTATCAATAGCAACTATTATTTTATAGGAGCTTCGTTAGATGATGAAGCAGTTGTGGGAACATCTGATGAAAGCAAATCAAATGGTGGAGCTGTATATGTATACAATTCAACTAATAAACTACATCAGAAGTTATTTCCTTCTGAGCCAATGAAATCAGCTTATTTTGGAAACAGTTTAGCTGTAAATGATAATTATTTAGTGGTCGGTTCCTATTATGGAAAGCATGATAAAAATGAATCTAAAAAAGAAGGATTAGCATACATTTTTAATAAAAATGCCAGTAATGAATGGGTAGAAGCTAAAATATTAAAGCAAGAAATTGGAAATTCATATGATTTATTTGGAAGAGATGTAGCGGTTAATGGAGATTATATTTTAGTATCAGCTAATGGAGATGATGAAGGAGGAAGAGATACCGGTGCTGCATATATCTTTTTTAAAAATCAAGGAGGAGATAATAATTGGGGACAACAAGCTAAGTTAAAAGTAAGCAAACCACAAAGTAAGGAGTATCTAGGGTGGTCAGGAGATTTATATGGAGATTATGCGGTTTTAGGTGCTTATAAATACGATGCAAATACTAAAGAAGATGTGGGTACAGCCTATGTTTTTAAACGTGAAGGAACAACTTGGCGACAACAAAAGCAATTTTTAATTGATGAGGCGAATCCAGATGATTTAGTAGGCTATGATGTTGCTATTTACGAAAATAGAATAGCTATTTCAGCACCTAATGCAAGCGTTGAAGGTGTAAGTAGAGCCGGAAAAGTATACGTGTTTGAAAAAGGAAATAAGGATAGTTGGAATTTAGTTAAAACATTGGTTTCGCCATCACCAGTACAAGATGAAATTTTTGGGCATAAAATAGCTATGGAAGGAGATAAAATTGTAGTTAGTTCAAAAGGATATAATTCAAGAAAAGGAAGAGTTTTTGTATTCACTAATAAAGGTACTTTATGGACTTCAAAAGAAATTAGTAAACAAACTCAAAGGGAAGATGATAATTATGGAGCTAGTGTAGCTTTAAAGAATGATAAAATTTTAATAGGTAGTGATGAGGGAACAGATAGAGTTGGTGCCGTTTATGCTTATAACTTAGTTAATAGATTTAATTTAGTGTCAGAGGCTTCTATTCCAGCTTTTTATTATGCGTCTTTGGATTGGGGAGATTTTGATAATGATGGTTATAAAGACCTAGTAATTTCAGGAGGGTTAGATAATAATTTAGATTTTAGTGCGGATGTTAGTGCTATAAAATTATATAGAAATAAACAAAACGGACAGTTTGAGGAAGTTATTAGCCCTGAAGTTTACGGATTACATTTAGGTGCGGTAAAATTTGCTGATATTGATAATGATGGTGATTTAGATTTGGTAACAAGTGGTCAAAATTATAATGATATTACTAAGTATTACTTAACTGTTTATGAAAATAAGAGTGGAGCTTTTACCAAAAAACAAGAACTAGACGGAGTTATTTATTCATCTATAAGCTTTGGAGATTTTGATAATAATGGAACATTAGATTTATTAGTAACTGGAGCGCAACAATCTCATGGAGGTGCATCAAAAATTACTAAAATCTATAAAAATACGAATGGAAGCTTTGTAGATGCTTCTATAAACCTACCTGCTGTTCAAAATGGAAATGCTGAATTTGCTGATATTGATGTGGATGGAGATTTAGATATTTTACTAATGGGAACGGATAAGAATGATAACTATATTTTAAAAACATTTGAAAATGTAAATGGAGTTTACACAGAAAAGCAAAATTTACCAGGAATGTATTTAGGTTGGTTTGCATTTGGAGATTTCAATGCAGATGGTTATTTAGATTTTGCAGTTATGGGGGATGATACAAATGATGATTATGCAGCTAAAATTTATAAAAATGTAAAAGGAGAATTTGCAGAATACCAAACCTTAAAGGGGATAGATAATAGCAGTGGAACAACACCTATAAGTTGGGGTGATTATGATAATGATGGTGAGTTAGATTTGGTGATTTCTGGAACTGATGTAGATTATAATGATGTAACAATAGTTTATAAGAATACGAAAGGTAAATTTGAAATTTCTGAAGAAGGAGTTATGCAATTAGGAGGAAATACAAGTTTAGGCTGGGGTGATTTTGACTTAGATAATGATATAGATATTATAGTTTCTGGTTGGTATACAGATGCAAAAGATAAACAGTATAAATCAGGAACATTTTTACATGAGAACCTTACTGGTGAAAAAAATAATAAGCCGTTAATGGCATCAGATTTAGTTACTACCAAAAATGGAAATGAAATTTTATTTGAATGGAATATGGCTACTGATGATTTTACTAAAAGTAAATCGTTGTACTATATTTTAAATGTAGGAACTCAAAAAGATAAAAGTGATATCGCTTCTTATCCTGTATACGGAACTTCATGGAAGTTGAAATATTTAGAAGCTGACAAAACCTATTTTTGGAACCTGCAAACAGTAGATGCATCACAAGCAATGTCTGATAAAATCTATGGTTCTGATGTGGTTTTGTCAGTTAATGATGAAGATGTATTAGGTAATGATATCGTTATTTATCCTAATCCAACTGCTGAGAAAATAACTATAAAATCTTCGGTAGTAGCTATAGAGGAAATTAAATTGTTAGATGTAAATGGAAAGGTATTGTCATTTAATGAAACTGTTAATACTAGATTAGCATTAAATATCGCTCAATATGCTAGTGGTGTATACATTTTATCTATTAAAACTAACAAAGGTTTTATAAATAGAAAAATAATTAAAAATTAATCTATTTCTTGTATAGATTAAATTTTGTGTGTTGTTACTAATAAGGCTATTCTAACGAGTAGTCTTATTTTTTTAGTATTAAACAATGTAGCTAAGAAGATCTTTTAATGTGTTTGTATTGAAGAGGTGTTAGTTTTATTTATAGTTTCTCAGCAAGATATTTAGCAGTAAAAGAAGTTTTATCTTTGGCTAATTCTTCAGGAGTCCCTGCAAAAATTAAATTTCCGCCTTTTTTTCCACCTTCAGTACCTAAATCTATAATATAATCAGCACATTTAATTAGTTCAATATTATGCTCTATAACTATAATGGAATGCCCTTTTTCAATTAAAGCTTCAAAAGAGTTTAATAGCTTTTGTATGTCGTGAAAATGTAACCCTGTGGTAGGTTCATCAAAAATAAATAGCGCTTTGTCTTTGGTATTCCCTTTTACTAAAAAAGAGGCAAGTTTAATTCTTTGTGCTTCTCCACCAGATAGGGTAGAAGAAGATTGTCCTAATTGCACATAACCTAATCCAACATCTTGTAAAGGTTTAAGTTTTTTAGCTATTTTGGTAACTTCATGTTTTTGGAAAAAATCAATAGCATCATCAATAGTTAAATTGAGAATGTCGTCTATATTTTTTCCTTCAAAATTTACTTCTAATACTTCTTTTTTAAAGCGTTTTCCATTACAAGCTTCACATTGTAAATGTACATCAGCCATAAACTGCATTTCTATAGTTACGACTCCTTCTCCCTTACAAACTTCACACCTACCACCTTCAACATTAAAAGAGAAATGCTTTGGCTGATAGTTTCTAATTTTAGAAAGCTTTTGTGCAGAAAGTAATTTTCTAATATCAT
This sequence comes from Tenacibaculum sp. 190524A02b, assembly GCF_964036645.1. Taxonomy (NCBI): domain Bacteria; kingdom Pseudomonadati; phylum Bacteroidota; class Flavobacteriia; order Flavobacteriales; family Flavobacteriaceae; genus Tenacibaculum; species Tenacibaculum vairaonense. Next base: position 4,954,412 of record NZ_OZ038525.1, read on the forward strand.
CGTATGCTTTAATATAAGTTACGGGGTTAGAGCGTGACGAACGACCAATAGGATTTTGATCTATAAATTCAACATGTTTTAGCGTGTCGTAACTTCCATTAACTTCCGTATGTTGACCTAACTTATTTCCATAACCAATTAGGTGTTTTTGCATAGCAGGATACAAAATCTTTTTTACCAAAGTACTTTTTCCACTACCAGAAACTCCAGTAATAACAGTTAAACAATTTAAAGGGAAAGAAACATCTATATTTTTTAAATTATTTTCTCTGGCACCAATAACATTAATGGTGTTTTTTGAATTCCTTCTTTTTTTAGGAACTTCAATAGTTAATTTTTCAGATAAATACTGAGCTGTTAAAGATTTAGATTTAATGATGTCTTTAAAAGTTCCTTCAGCAACTAAATTTCCTCCATAAGTACCAGCTTCAGGGCCAATATCAATAATATAATCTGCCTCTTTCATAATGTCTTCATCATGTTCAACTACAATAACGGTATTTCCTAAATCACGTAGACTTTTTAAAACCTTAATTAATCGCTCTGTATCTTTAGGATGCAATCCAATGCTAGGCTCATCTAAAATATACATAGAACCTACTAAACTACTGCCTAAAGAAGTTGCTAGATTAATACGTTGGCTTTCTCCTCCAGATAAGGTGTTAGAAGTTCTGTTTAAGGTTAAATAATTAAGACCAACATCTTGTAAAAATTGAAGACGACTGTTAATTTCTGCTAGTAGTCGCTTTCCAATTTTTTCTTCGTATTTATTTAGTTTTATAGTATTAAAAAAACTAGCTAATTCATCTAAAGGAAGAGTTACCAATTCAGAAATGGTTTTACCATATACCTTCACATAGTTAGTCTCTTTACGTAAACGTTTCCCCTCGCATTCAGAGCAAGTAGTTTTACCTCTATAACGAGATAACATAACTCTATTTTGAATTTTATAGCTTTTTTCTTCTAAGGTTTTAAATAAACGATTAATTCCTTTAAATTTCTTAGTTCCATTCCAAACCAAATCTTTTTGCCCTTCTGTAAGTTCAAACCAAGGTTTGTGGATAGGAATATCAAAATCAGCTGCATTTAGAATCAAGTCATTTTTATACTTTTTATAACTATCCGTTTTAAAAGGGAAAATAGCATCTTCATAAATAGAAAGTCCAGTATTTGGAATTACCAAATCTTCATCAATACCAATAACATTTCCGTACCCTTCACAAGTAGGGCATGCTCCATAGGGGTTATTAAAACTAAAAAAGTGTGTATTAGGTTCTAAGAAAGTAATACCATCTAACTCAAATTTATTACTAAAAGCATTTGTTTCATTTGTGTTTAAATTATCTATATAACAAATACCTTTGCCTTCAAAGAAAGCTGTTTGAACAGCGTCTGCTAAACGATTGTAAAAGTCATCTTCATGTTTTACAACAATTCTATCTACAACTAAAAAAAGCTCGTTACCTTTAAACTCTTTAACAGGAAAATCATCAATTCTATATACAGTATCATTATATTTTAAACGAGCATAGCCTTGTTGTGTTAAAACTTGTAAAACAGTTTCTAATTTCCTGTTTTCGTTTATAGTTATTGGAGCTAATAATAAAAGTTTTGTTCTCTCTTCAAATGTTTTTACAAAATTGAGAACATCAGTTACGGTGTGTTTTTTAACTTCTTTCCCAGAAATAGGAGAGAAGGTTTTACCAATTCTAGCAAATAATAACTTTATGTAATCATATATTTCTGTTGAAGTTCCAACCGTTGATCTTGGGTTGGTTGAGTTTACTTTTTGTTCAATGGCTATTGCAGGAGCTATTCCTTTAATATAATCAACCTTTGGTTTATGTAATTTACCTAAAAACTGACGAGCATATGAGGATAAACTCTCTACATAACGTCTTTGTCCTTCTGCATATAACGTATCAAAAGCTAAAGAAGATTTACCTGATCCAGAAAGTCCAGTAATAACTACTAACTTATTACGCGGAATAACTACATCAATATCTTTTAAATTGTGCAATTTAGCGCCTTTAATTATTATATTTTCCTTAGGATTTACGGTAGATAAGTCTCTTTTCATTTACTCAAAAAATAAGAAGTAAAAGTACAATTTTATATATTTAATAAAAACAAAAAGACTTTCTTTTAAAAGTCTTTTATTTTGAAGTTTAAATAATAGTTTTTAGGAATAAAAAAACTACACCATGAAAATGGTGTAGCTATATTGGCGTATTATATTTAGTGCAAAGTTATTAAGCAGTTGCTAACTCAGCTTCCTCCTTTTTAACAGTATCAGCTAATCTTTCAATATCAGTATCGTTAGAAGTAATTTCAATAGCCTCTACTTTTTGTGGACCTACTTTTATCCATTGACCATCTTGAAGGTAAGAATAGTATGCTGTACCAGTTCTCCAGTTTTCATCTAAAACCATTCTTAATTTAGCATTAGGAATACCTGGTATAATAGGTATTAAAGGGTTCACCCCCTCTGCTACAACTAAAATGTTAGTAGATTGCATAGTAGCCATATAAGAGTAATCTCCATGTAAAGCTGTAGGGATATTTAAAGGCGGGTTAGTAGCTTGAAAAATTCTTCCAGAACCAGAAACTTTTTTGTGGTATACATCTACAAATAAGTTTACGTTAAAAGAAACTCCTCCAGGAAGGTTGTTACTAATTATGTATTTAACTGGGAATACCGTATCTTGATTTTCCATTTTTTTTAATTTATATAGTTAGTCCTAATGTGATTGGCTACATAGGAAAGCCTCGTTTTTTTAGTAGTTTCTGAACTCTACTTTTGGCAGTTTAAAAATTATTTTAGCGCTAATTATAACTTTTATAAAGTAGTTTATAAGACTACCTCTGATATCAAAGTTAATGTGTAATTACTTGATTTACAATACTCAATATCCCTTGAAAAAGAGTCAGTATTTTTACTAATAGTGTTAAGGGAGAACCCTTAAATGTGTTGATATTTAGATAGTTATTTCTAAGTGAAATAAATTATAAAAAGTAATAGCGTCGTTATACTAGTATATTTATATAATTGTTTTTCTAGACCTAAAGTGATTGTATTTGTCTTTAGAGTAGTTTTCTTTGATTTCTATAAGTCGATGGTAACTCTTATCAAAATAAGTTTTGGTAGGAATAGAACTATCTTTAAAACTAATAAATGCTCCAGATGTATTTGGAATGTCATAATCCCTACTCACTTCAATCCAATCTAAAGCTCTATTAGTTCTATCGTACACAAAGTTATCTTGAAACTCTTGTTTTTGAAACTCTTTTTCATTCCACCAACATTGGTATTGAATGGTGTATAATTTATCCTTATAAGGAAAAGCACTGTTCGTTTTATCTATGTTGTTTTTATAAAAATCACCAACAATAGCTCCAAGAGTTACGTAATTAAATAGTCCTAATGCTCTATTTCCTTCTAATAACAAATCAGAAGAAAGACTCTCTAATAGTTTTTGATATCCATTTTGGTTATTAGCATCTAATCCGTTTTTATTAACTAATCTAGAAGTAATTTTATGCGGAGCGGGTTCGTCTTCGTCGGGTTGCAATGGAGTACCTTGTAAATCAACAGACATTTTTAGTCTAATTTTATATAATGATTCTCTATCCCAAGAGCTCATTAATTGTAATCCATATTCTTTATCACCATAATCAGCACCTGTTGGAGGTTCAATATTGATGATGCTGGGAGTTAAATCATCAGTGAAGTTTTTGGTTATAAATTTATCTAGACTTTCTTCAGTTCCTTCCCAGTACCCATAAAAAACACAATTATGAGAAATATTTGAAGGAACGGGTTTGTTGGCTTCCCATGGTCTTCCGTTTATTTTTAAATTAGTTCCAGTCAGTTGAGGTGTTTCTTCAGATTTGATAATATTTTCCCACTTTTGTAATACCTTAAGCGTAGGAACTTTTTCAATTAAAGAATCAGGATCATTATCCTCATATGGATTCCATGTTAAGTCAAAACGATGCAAAACAGGAGGTAGAGGAAATGTTTGAATACGTAATTCTGTAACAATACCATAACTCAAACCACCACCACCACGCAATGCCCAAAGTAATTCAGGAACTTCATTGCCTTTTGCTTCTATTTTATGTAAAGTACCATCACCTAAAATAATATTTGCACCCACTAAATGTTCACAACACATCCCTTCTTTTCTGGTCCATGGCCCCCAGCCGCCACCCATGGTAAAACCAGATATGCCAACAGTGGCACAGGTTCCATGCGGAATCATAACATCATGTTTAGCTAATTCACTAGTTAAAGTTTGAAAACGAATACCAGGAGGAATGTGTGCTACTTTTGTGGCAGGATCAATTTTTACTTGTTTAGCTTCACTCATTTTTGACACATCAATCAAAACAATATTAGTTCCTGTACATTCACCTTCATGATCATGTCCACCTGCTCTCACTTTAATAGGTAAATTGTTGTTTTTAGCAGCTTGATAAGTAGTTAATACATCAGATTCTTGTTCACAAAAAACAATAACAAAAGGGTTGAATTGTAAACGTCTGTTAAATATTTGACTTTTTTTAGTATGCTGAAAAACATCTTCTAAACTTCCCCAGTTGGTTGATATTTCTACATTTGAAGGAAGGCATCCTTTTATTTCTTTTAAAAAATCATCTATATGATGTTTTAATAACTTTTCTGTGGTTTCTTGTTTGATTAGTGTCATAAGATTTGAATTTATTAAAATTGATATGAAAATATTAGCTTGTGTATATTAAAAATAAAGAATTTATAAAACTTTTGAAATTTAAAAAGTCCTTAAACCATTTGTTTTAGGAATAAGTCTATTGGTTTGAGGTATGAAAAATTAATAGACCATAATTAAAGAAAAGATACAAATATGTTTTTGTAAATAGAGGTTGCCTGAAAAATTAACTTTTAAAAACAACCTCTGGTGTTAATGGTAAGGATCATAGATCTATTATGTATTTGTACCGAGGAGGTTCAATTAGTATTTACGTAAAATTTTTAGATTTTAACAGGTACTTTTTTATTAGATAACGTTTGCTTCATGGTTTTTCCCCAATGACCATTCTTGTCACTATCAATTTTCCATCCCATAACTCCTCCAAAAGGTATTTTATTTTCTAAGGCTTGATTGATTATCTTAGTAAGTCCTTCTAAAGGAATATATCCAGTAGATTTTGGGCTTCCTAAATCTTGAATAGTTATAGGTTTTCCTACCATAAGTTTGTTAGCGGGAACTCCTTGTTTAATAATACTAGGAATAGAGGTTTCATTAACTTGATTTTCATACATGATTGTAAATATGTCATCATAATTAGAGTAAGTTTGGTAGCCCCAAGATCCTTGATTATAATACTGGATATTATAGTAGTCTATCGCACCACCAGTGCCTTTTTCAACTAAGCTGTACCCTCCATTATTTGTAAAATAAGTAGCTTGAGGAGCATGTGATATTAAAAGGTTTTTATTTACCTTTTTTACCGCTTTAGTAGCTTCTACAAGCCAGTTAATTTCTTCTTGTGTAGGAGGAGTGGTTAAGTTTTCGATATCTAAATCAACTCCATCAAAACCATATTGTATAGCAAAATTTGCTAATTCGGTACCAAAATCTTTAGCTACAAAATGTAACGGAGCTAAGTTAGCTCCTCCTGCAGCTAGAATACATTTTTTGTTTTTGTTCTTTAAAAAACTTATTATTTCAGGGGTTTTAGTAACTGCTTCAGCAGCACCTACCATACCAGTATTTGGGTCTTGCCAAAAAGCAAATAAAATATCAGTATATCCTTCGTATTTGTTTTTAACATCTTCTAGGTTAATCCAATTACTGAAATAACCAATAACTTTTTTAGACATAATTTTTAATTTAAGTTTGGTTTCCTACTCATAAGGCTTTTCGGAATCCGCCTCGTTTTTTATCGTAGTTTCTGAACTCTACATTACATTTTTTAAAAGCTTTTTATTGCAATTTTGTCTTTCAAGTATGAAGTTCTTTTTAAAATTAAATAGACAATTAATAGAATATTGAGAAATAGAAATTCTTTTTTTAATATCAAAAATTTACGTTTAAAATCACATAGCGATACGTATAATTTTGATTCTTTTAAGAACAAAAAATGAAACTGGTATTTCCTACGTTTCCAAAGTCAGGTTCAAATGTTACACTTTTATCACCAGAAGTGCCAACAGATTTTATCCCGCCATTTTTGTGGATATCTATTTCTATGTTTGAGCCATTTACACATATAAGTAAACTGGCTCCCTCTGGAGTATAAGGTACTTGGTTGACAATTTCTGGGTCTATCTGTAAACTTAATACTCCATTAGTGTTTGAATCCCCTGTTGAATTTGCACTTATTTTCTTATTGATAATGTTTAAATACTGTATTCCTTGATTTTGAAATCCTTGAACTTCTTGATTAATGGGCATAGTGACCCATCCATTAACTCCATATGTTTTTACATGATCGATATAAAAAGTTGCATTTTCTTTTTCTGTGATAAATTTAAAGGTTGTTGTTAAAAAATTAGACATAATTAATGATTTAATTAGTTATTCCTACTCATAAGGCTTTTCGGAATCCGCCTCGTTTTTTATCGTAGTTTCTGAACTCTACATTTTAATTATTTATTTAATAATTAAATCAACAACGGCATTACCATGAGGATCTAAAAGGTTAGCTGTAACTTCATACTTGGTAGTGTTTTCTTTTAACTTGGACTTGTTATTTTTTGAATAAGGAGCATCAACATATACCTTTATAGTACCTCCATCACTCATTTCCCAAGTTTGGGTAAAATCTGTCCCTGTAGCACTTCCTTTAGCACCTTGACATTTTATACCTAATTGTCTTGTATGAGGTGGTACTGAGTATGGACCTTCTTGAATTTTACCATAATCTACATCTGTAGAGTTAGGAGAAGCGATAGCATACGCATCTGTTTGGTTGTCTACTTGGATAATCCCTTTAACATTTTCTGACATAATTTTGTGGTTTAATTAGTTAATTCTTAGTTTTTTTGATTTCAAGGGGGATTGTTGGTTTTTAAAAAAGCCTCTAGTTTAAATAGAGGCTTAAAAGTTTTATTTTCTTTCTATCAATTCAATCTCATAGCCACCCTTTGCAGCAGCAATTAAATTTTCTCCTTTATTGCCCAATCTTGGATGTAAGGCTTCAGGTACTTTTGGGGCTACAGCGTAAAATTTACCACCATTTTCATGTTCAGGCTTCCAAGAAACTGCTAAACTGTCATTATTATTACCAAATATTCTACGGAAGCCATTTCTTAATCGGTAGTCTATTCTCTTACCTTTTTTCTTATCTCCATGAGGGTAGAATGCCCAAGTGTAATAGCCATCTTCTGCTAAACTTTTTGTAGATCTATTAATTAATACGGCATCATTTTCATTATCAACAATAATCATGTTTTCTTCCTTTTCAGGATCCGTATTTTTAGGATATCCAAGGTATTGCCCTTCGGCTAATTTCATGATGTACCTTTTGCCTTTTGGTCCTTTACTTAAAATTAAGTTTTCTGTTTCTTTGTTGGTTATCGTATTTTCCATTTTAATAAAATTTAAAAATTAGTTATTCCTATTCATAAGGCTTTTCGGAATTCGCCTCGTTTTTTATAGTAGTTTCTGAACTCTACGTTTGGTTACTGTTAGAAAACTTTTGATAGCGCTATTTTCTCGTTCTCTGATATAAAATTACTTTTAAATACTAGGTTAAATGAGTTGGATGTTGTGAGTAAGCAATTTTGTGTTGTGAATAAGGAAGGTTTTAGAATGAAAACAAGAAAAATATAGTAGAAAAGTTTGTATACCTTTTTTTTCTCAGTAAAAAAAGGTGTATAGTTAGTGTACATGAAAAAATTGCGAGAAAAAAACGTGTACAACAGGTGTACACGAAAAAAAGTGATAAAACAATTTCGTGTACAGGATTTTATAGAGAAAAAAGTAGATTACTTTAAAATAGAAAAGTTTTGAATAAGATTTTTGTATTTATCACTATAATAAATGAGATGGTTGTTCTTTAAACGTAAAGCATTTTCTGGAGGGGTAATTTCTTCAATAGCTTCAGTATTTACAATATACTTTCGGTGTATTTGTTTAAAGAAATCCTGATTTAAATATTGATTTACTTTACTAAGAGATATTTGAATGACAAACTTTTCTAGCTCTGTAATAATGTTACAATACCTATTTTCTACTTCAATGTAAATAATACTAGCCAGATTTACTTTTTTTAATGTATTCCTTTTCTTTATAAATAAATAGTTATCACTAATAACCGTGTTTTCTTCAGTACTAGCATAAACATTAGGTTGTTCGTAGAACTTTTCAATGGCTATTTCAATAGCATATAAAACTTCTAATTCATTAAAAGGTTTTAGTAAGTATCGAAAAGGCTTGGTTAACTTTGCTCGTTCAAATATTTGACGATCTTTAGATGAAGTTAAAAAAATAAATGGCTTTAAAGCATTTGGAACTGTAGAAATAGTTTCCGCAAAAGTAATACCTTCTGGATTTTCGCCTAAAAAAATATCAATCATTACCAAATCAACAGGTAACTGGTAAAATAGAGTTAAAGCCTCTTGGTAGTGAGTAGCAATGCCAACTACATGGTAGCTGTTTTTCTCAAGTACATTTTTTAACTCATTAGCTAAAATACTGTCATCTTCAATAATTAAAATATTTACATTATCCATGAGTATTAGGTTTTTTAAATCCAATAATTATTTTAGTTCCTATACCTTCTTTACTTTTAATAGTAAAAGAGGCTAAATTTTTAGCAGCAAAAGATTTACATAATTGTATACCTAAGCCTGTTCCTATTTCTTCTTTGTTCTTTTTTTTAGTTAATAAATCAGTTTCTTTTAAAAGTTCTTTTACGGTTTCACTACTCATACCTATTCCAGTATCTTCAATAGTTAGGTAAATAGTTTTATCTATATCTTCTATATGAGTTACTATAGGAGTATTAGGCTTAGAAAATTTAATAGCATTATCCAATATGTTACGAATAATAATTTTAAGAGAGTCTAAATCAGCTAATATAAATGAAGCAGGAGGTATGGTGTTTTTTAAGACAAGGTTTTTACTTTCTAATAAAGGTTTATAATTAAAAGCTACTTGTTGCATTACAGAATACAGGTCAATAGATTCAATATGAAAATACAATTGTCTAGTTTGCATAGTAGCCCAATTTAAAAGGTTTTCTAATAAATTATAGGTGTTATTAGCAATAGATGCATTTTTAGTAACCAAAGTATCTAACACAGTATAGTTTCTATTTTCAATTTCACTTAATAACTGTTTGTTACTTATTTTTAAAAGATTAACAGAAGAGCGTAAATCATGACTAACAATAGAAAAAAGTTTGTCTTTTGTTTGGTTAAGAGTGTTTAATTTTTCTTTTTGGGAAGTTATTATTTTATGGCTTTTACTTTTTTGAAAATAAAAATAAATGCCTAATATTAACAAAAGTAATAATAGAAATAAGGTAGTTAAAAGTCCTTTTTGTTGTGAGGCTTTTAATTTATTTTCTGTAGCTAAAAGGTCTATTTGTTTTTGTTTTTGAGTAATAGCTAACTTTTTTTCAAATTGAGCAACTGACCAGATTTTATGTTGATTGTTAAGTGAATCTTTCCATTTTTCAAATTCTTTTCTATATTTAAGTGCTTTAGCAAAATTTTTTCTATTTTCTTCTACTACAGCCATATTTAGAGAAGCTTTTCGCTTTATTTTATAGTCTGTAACTTTTTTAGAAAGTTGGTAAGCTTTTTCAAAATAAGGAATAGCTATGTTGTCTTTATATTGTTCATAATACACATTTGCTAAATCCATATAAGAACCTATTAAACGTAAAGTGTCTTTAGCTTGTTCTTGAAGTAAAATTGCTTTTGATAAATATTTTTCAGATTCCTTGAAGTTTGATAAATGGAAATAACTAATGCCTAAATCATGTATTACAGAACTCTTGTTGTAATCAGTGACAGAATCAGGTAAGTTATTTAATTTTTCAAAGAAGAAAATGGCTTTTTGGTATTTACGTTCTTCTAAAGCAATACCACCAAGGTTTCTAGTGATTTTATAATAAAAGGGAAATGAAGGAGGTATCTTATTATATTCCTTTAAGGTTTCTTTGTAAAGTTTTTTTTTCATAAAGCTATAACCACGCATATAATGAGTATAGTTAGTAGCATCTTTATGAATGTTTTTAATTAAAAACTTAGCAGAATAAATAAGTACTGAATCCCATTCTTTTTTTAAAAAAGAATGGGTTGTTTTTGTAAAGTCTTTATCTGTTATTTTTAGCTGATTTACTTTCTTAGAAAAGGAGAAAAAATATTTATCTTCTTTTTTTTGTGAAAAAACTAATGTATAACAGCATAAGAACGTTAAAAGTAAAAACGTTTTATAACTAGTCATTAAAATAGTATCTATGTTTAATCAGTAGTTTGAACGCTAGTTTCTGTACCTCTAGACGTTTCAGGATCAATATTCCATATAAAAGTTTCTACGACTTTAATATCCTTTAAACTAACAGGCTTGGGTTTACCCTTAGGGAAATTGTTAGTACTATTGGTTTCAAAATTTACAGTATAGGCTCTGTATTTATTGGAGCTTTTTGTTAAAGAATTTAGTTGAGCTTCATCACAATAAATAAAAAACTGTAGTTTACATTCACCTAAGCTACTAATACAAAAAAGCTGATTTACTTTAATGTTATTTAAATCGTCTTCAGAATCAACAAAAAACAGAACATTTACTTTGATTACCCCATTTTCATCATCTATTGGCTCATATACTGCTTCTACTAGAGAAGGTAAAGGTTGCGTAAAGTTACTATGGTAGTTAATATTTCCAGAAGGAAAAACATTTATATATTCTCTACCATCATTAATTAATAGTTCACCAGGAGGGAAGATAATTTCTTTCTCAGAAATGTTAGTGATGCAAGTTGTTTTTGTTTGAATTTCAGTGTGTTTCATCTTTAGTTTAGTTAGTTAATCTTATTAAGATACATTAATTTTTTGACGTATAAAATAGTTGTATAGGGCAATTCAAAACTATTTTAATGTAAAGAAGTGTAAAAAAATGTAAAAAAATGATTTTTTTTGGTAGGGTATATTAAAAGTTAATTGTTTTAACTGTGCGAATAGTATTTTTTTTGCTGTTTCCAAAATTAAAAATCTTATTAAAAAAGTGTTGTAAGATTACGATTAATTAGGTTTTTGATTAAAAAAAATGAAATATTATTTGTATAAGTGTTTTAAAAATACAATATTTGTAAATGTTTATTAGTCAATATTAAAGAATAACGCCTATAGAATATAATTACTTTTTATAAAAATAAATTTTACCCCTTAACCTAGAAGAGAGCTTATAGTTTTCTTCGTAAAAAGTAGTTATATGAATACAAACGTTACCACTGATAGCGAATTAGTAAAGAATTACATTAACGGAAATGAGCTGGCTATAGAAATTTTAATCAAACGCCACCAACAAAGATTGTATAGCTTTATTTATAGCAAGATACAAAATAAAGATGCTACCGAAGATATTTTTCAAGACACATTTATTAAAGTAATAAGAACTTTAAAGAAAGGTTCTTATAATGAAGAAGGTAAATTTTTACCTTGGGTTATGCGTATTGCACACAACTTAATTATTGATTATTTTAGAAAAGGTAATAGAATGCCTAAATTCAATAATTCAGATGAGTTTGATATTTTTTCAGTAATAAGTGACGGTTCTTTAAATGTTGAAAATAAGATGATTAAAGAGCAAATCTTAGAAGATGTGAAAATATTAATAGACGAATTACCTGAAGAACAAAGAGAAGTGTTAGTAATGCGTATATATAATGATATGAGTTTTAACGAAATATCAGAAAATACAGGAGTAAGTATTAATACTGCTTTAGGAAGAATGCGCTATGCTTTAATCAATTTAAGAAAGATTGTAGAAAAAAATAATATTATTTTAGTTAATTAGTATAATAAACCGAGAAAAGTTGCGTTTAATACTTGGAAACAAGCATAAAAAATATTATATGACGCACATTTACTCAGACAAGTCTTATGACTCTAAAATGAATCCTAAAAAAGAAACAATTCAGTTTTTAATTGACTTCTCAAAATCATTAAATATAGTTAGAACTAAATCAAACTATCTCATTGAATTGAATTTGAATTAAGAGTGGAAAAAGTCTCAAATATAGTATTTGAGACTTTTTTTAATTTTAGTACCTTCCGTATTAAAAATAACAAACTAGTATACTAACCAAAATTAAATATAGTTATGTTAACAAACATTTTAAAAAACAAAGAAATTCAAGTTTTGAAAAAGCAAGAATTAAAAGAAATTAATGGGAATGGAGGTGTAGATTGGTGGACTTTTTGCAGATATCCTAGTAATAGCATGCATCCTTGTTGTGGTACTAATCCTTCAGCGTTAATGTGTGGTTAAAGGTAGTTAGCAAAAGTATTGTAAAAACATTAAAAAGCGAGATTATATTTGATAATCTCGCTTTTCTCTGCCCCGTAAAGTCAATCTGTACTTATCTAAGGTTATTTTTAATAAAGGTATTCCAAGGCTATTTTGTCAAAACGACTCAACTCTCCTTGTACACTAGAAGGGAAGCAAGAATTCATAATTGAAGAAGGGTCATTACTAGCCCCAGCTGTTCCAGGAATATAAACTGCTCCAATAGAACCTGGTGATTCACCACTTTGTCCACAAGATTGTCTAGTATCCCAGTCCGTATGACGTAATCCAAGTGTATGGCCAATTTCATGGGTCATAAGGCCTTCTATAATTTGCGCATCTCCAGATCTGTTTGCTCCAGTATTTATGCGTACTCTAAGTCCAGGTAAACCATTACTCGAAGGAAATTCTGCTCTACCTCTTACGCTGTCTTCAGGTAACTCTCTGCCAGCATCATAATATACTACAATATCGTCTCCATCAAAGTTAGTTGTAAAAACTAAATTCATTTGGATAGACATGTTTAAAGCATTGAAATTGTTAACAGCATAACGTAAACCAGTTCTTGCAGTATTACTTAAAGCAAATTGTCCGCCGGTATAACCAACAACAGTGATGGTTCTAGGTGTACTAACTAGGTTAAAAGTTCTGTATTGCTTTTTAGAATTTGCATTACTTTTTCCTAGAGATTGTGTTCCTAAGCGCATTAACTCATCATGAGAAATAACAACGTCACCCTCAACTTCATAGGCATGCTCAATATTTCCTTCAAGAGTTTCATAGGTGACTTTTTTAATGTAATTGGTATTTAAGTTAACTTCTTTTAGTTTGTTCATTACCTCTTGTGGAATTTCTTGATTCTGGGGCTCAGGTAAGTTAACTACTTCGGGGTTGTTATTACATGATTGTGTAAAAATTCCGAATACGACAATAAGACCAATAAATTTAAATTGATTGATTTTCATAAGTAGAAGGGTTTAAAAATTGTTAATAATTTGTTATGCCAATTTAAATAAAAAAAGTAAACCCTTCTAGTTTAGTAGGCTAATTGCTAATTATTTTTTTAGTAATGCGCAACTTTTGGTTTTTATTTTTAATCTAAAACAGATTTTCTACCTATAGTTTTTGTAATTATGTCATTTTCAATATTCCATCCACGTGCGGGAGAATATTCTCTACCATAATAAATAATTTGTAAGTGTAGTTTGTTCCATAATTCTTTAGGGAATAAACGTTTTGCATCTTTTTCTGTTTGAGCTACATTTTTACCTGTAGTTAAATTCCAGCGGTACATCAAACGGTGAATATGTGTGTCTACAGGAAAAGCAGGAATATTAAAAGCTTGTGCCATTACTACACTAGCCGTTTTATGACCAACAGCAGGTAATTCTTCAAGAGCATCAAAATCGGCAGGTACTTCACCATTATGTTTTTCAATTAATATTTGAGATAATCCGTGTATCCCTTTAGACTTCATGGGAGATAACCCAACGGGTTTAATAATTTCCCTAATTTCTTCTACAGTTAATTTAACCATGTCATACGGATTGTCTGCTTTTTCAAATAATAATGGTGTAATGGTGTTTACTCTTGCATCTGTGCTTTGAGCAGAAAGAAGCACAGCTATTAATAAAGTATAAGGATCTTTATGATCTAAAGGAATTGGTGTTTCAGGATATAGTTTTTCTAATGTATCTATTACAAACTGTACTTTTTCGGCTTTAGTCATGGTATAGGTATCAAGTATTTTGGAATGCTAATTTACAAACTTCCTTAATTGTACTTTATATATTAGGTAGTAATTTGTAAATTTGATTAAACAAACTATTCAAATAAAAAATATGACAACATTAAAAAAAGGAGATAAAGCGCCAGATTTTAACTGTAAAGATGAAAACGGAACAGAAAGAAAATTATCAGATTATGTAGGTAAAAAATTAGTATTGTTTTTTTATCCTAAGGCAAGTACGCCTGGTTGTACAGCAGAAGCTTGTAATTTAAGAGATAATTATCAAGAGTTTTTGGCTAAAGGGTATGCTATTTTAGGAGTAAGTGCAGATAGTGCAAAACGTCAACAAAATTGGATAAATAAACATGAATTGCCTTTCCCTCTTTTAGCGGATGAAGAAAAAGAAGTGATTAATGCCTATGGTGTTTGGGGACCTAAGAAATTTATGGGACGTGAATACGACGGAATTCATAGAACTACTTTTATAATAGATGCTGAAGGGATTATTGAAGAAGTAATTTTAAAGGTAAAAACGAAAGAACACGCAGCTCAAATACTATAGCTAAGGTAAAATTAAACCATTTTTAATGCCATATTTTATAAGTTCTGTGGTATTATTTGTGTCAGTAATTTCAAACAACTCACGTTTGTGAGATTTTAAAGCACTTTCTGAAATGTGAAGAATTTTAGAAAGTGCTTTTTCATTTTTATCAGAATGTTTATACAAAGCTCTTAAAATTTCAATCTTTCGTTTTGTATAGGTAGTGTTGTTAATACTTATTTTCGCTTTAGTATTGTTCGTTTTAATACTACCGTTTTTAAGTGTATTTATAATAGTGTTTTTAAAACTACTTAAATCAGAGTCTTTTCCTACAAAAGCATCTATACCTTTTTCTAAAGCTTCTTGTTTGGTTAAATTGTTATTTAATGTAGTAAGTAAAATAATTTTAAAATTATTTTCTACAGGTCTAATTTCGTTTATAAATTCAAGTGAACTTATACCATTGAAATTAACGTCAAGAATTAATATATCAAAAATACAATGATTGGTATAGTTTATTAAATCGTTTAAATGGTTAAAAGTTGCTTTCACCAAAAAATCATTATGTTGTTGAATACTATCTTTTAAGGCGTCACAAAAAAAACGATTGTCGTCAGCGATAACAATATTAATTTTCTTCATTCTCAGGAACTTTAATAGTAACTAAGGTACCTAAATTTTTATTGGATTGTATGCTAAATTTACCTTTCATTTTAGTTACTCTTTCTTGAATAGATTGTAAGCCGAATGATTTATAATGTTTAGACGTATTGAAACCTAACCCATTATCATTAACTTCTAATAGAATAGTATTGGAGGTGGTTTTAGACATCACAATTTTAATTTTATTTGCATTTGAATGTTTAATAGCATTGGTAACTAATTCAGAAATTATTCTATATAAATGAATACATTTTTCTTTAGATAACTGAGTGTTTTCTAAAGAGATATTATAGGAAATAATATTATTCGTTATATTATTTATTTTATAAATAAATTCGGTTAAGGTCTCAATAAAGTTATTAGCGTTAATTTTAGGAGCGTATAAATTATTTAAAAGGTATCTATAGTCATTATCAAAAGCATTTAAAATTTCTTCAATTTTTTTAGGAGTATCTTTATCTTTATTTAGTAATCTAAGTTTTAAAGCTTCTAAGTATCCACCAAAGCTATCATGAACATTTTTTAGTAATTTATTTCTTTCTTGTTCTTGTATTTCTATTGTTTTATTTTGAAGACTATATTTTAACTCATCACTTATCTTTTTTAATTGTGTGTATTTTTTTTGAGATTGTATAACTGCATTAAAAATAAAGCGAGTAAAACATAAAATTTCAATAACTAAAGCAATGTAAAAAATATTAGCAGTACCATAAATCCACCAATTACTATCCGTATTTAAAGGATTAATACTTTGAGAAATGATAATACTTACAATAGGTGCAGCAAAAGCAAAAACAAGGTAATTAGGGATTCTCTTTTTTCGAGCTAAATAAATATGATTGACAAACCAAATAAATATAATAATCTTTAATAAAACCCATACATACAAGTATAAACTTACCATTCCTCCTCCAAGATATTTATATAAATAAAGTAGCATTAATGGGATAGTAAGTATAGTACCCCATTTAAAAATGTTTTTAGAAATAGTTTCATCCTTTGAAAAAGTATAAAACCTTAAATAGAAGAATCCCATGCAAAATACAGCAAAAGTTTGAGTAAAACTTCTAATGTTTTTGGTTATAAAAGGATAGTCAGACCATATGAATTGAATACCTAGACCTTTACCAGCTAAAAATTCAATAACCATACAAAAAATATAAACAGCGTAAAAGAGAACACTGTATTCCTTTTTTAAAATAGAAAAGAATAGGAGTATACAAATCATAGATATTAAAAAAGCGATGAATAATCCAAATTGGATATATTCAGTTTGAGTTCGTTTGAGGAACTCATTTTTAGTTTCCAAATGCAGTTCTAGTCGTGTTCTACTACCTCCGTTTTTTAATTTAAGAATTACTTCGCTACTGTTTAATGAGTCAGAAGGGATTTCCCAAGTAGGGTGTCTGTAAAATAGATATTTGTAAGGAAACTTTTTATAATAGGAAGTTCTGTGTAATGGTATAATAGAATCGTTTTTACATAAATACAATTTTCCGTATGCTAAATAGGGGAAAGAAAAAGTTAAATATTGTTCTCCATTTGCTTTTTTTACAGGTATGTATAACCACCAATTCTTCTTCCCTAGTTTTCTATAAAGTTTTTTAAGTTTTGTTTTGGTGAAGTTAGAGTCTTTGAATTTATGATAGACCTCTTCAATGCCCCATTTTTCTTTAGAAGAGATTACACAAATTTGATTATAAATAGTATTGGTTTTGTCTTCTTGAGCAAAAGAAAAGAGAAAACTAAAAAGTAAGGTGGTAGTTAATAGTTTGGTTTTCATAAGCTTTTAAAAATACCATACTAAAGTATGATATTTTTATTGGAATCCTAAGGTAGTTTTGAAAAAGAGATAAAAAACCATAGGATTATGAAAACAAACAAAATTTTAATTTGGAGTTTATACTTTATTTTTTCACTAAGTATAAGTAGTTGTGAAGAATTATTTGGAGAAGATGAAGAAATAGCAGAACAGTCTTCAGGGGCTAATTGTTCTTTGTCTAACTATAATGGACCAGATATGAGTACTCAGTTTGAAGTACAATGTAAAGCAGCATATACATATAAGTGTGCAGGAAATACCAATGCTTTAAAAAAGCAATGTGCTTATTATAAGCAACTACAACAAAGCTATAATTTACCAGATTGCCCTTATTGTAACTAAAATAGAATGATGATGATACTACCAGAAAAAATAATAGATATGCATGTACATATTTTTAACTTAAAATACATACCTATTTTTGGAGCCATAAAAGCGTATGCTCCTTTTATAAAAGATGCACATGCAAAAACAGCTGAAATTGTTTTATTAATAGCCACAGGAAAGAGTAGATTTAAAGAGTTAGAAGCGTTTAAAAACATGTCTTTTGAAGATACTCGTAAAACAATAGATATTAAAATGCTAGAAGAAGAGAATGATGTTTTAGCAGAAAACATTGTTGATTTACTTGATGATCATGAAATTGAAAGGTTGATGGATGAAGAATATTTTTATGAAGCTGTATATGATATAGAAAATGATCAATTAGATAAAGAGATTTTTACTGAGATAGGAGGAATGAAGTCAGCCAAGCAAGCAAAAGCACTGAAACTGTTTTCAATTAAAAGAAAACTGAGAAAATTGATAAAGAAGGTAATATCAGGTTTTCATTTTCTTAAGTGGTTTTTATTTATGACTCGTTCAGAAAAAAAAGTTTATGAAAAAATGAAAAAAAGCTACCCAAGTGTGAACACTTTTGTTTTTCATATGCTAGATGGTTATCATTATTTTAAAGATAGTAGCAGTGCTTTTGGTAACCCTGCCTATTATAGAATTGAAGAACAAATAAAGAGGATGAAAAAGATGTTGGATTTGCATACAGATTTAATAGGTTTTTTGCCTTATAATCCCAAAAGGCCAGAGAGTTTAAGGTTGATTAAAAAGTATATGAATCATGAAAGGTTTATCGGAGTAAAGTTTTACCCTTCTTTTGGTTATAAACCTATCAATGATCCAGATGAAGAAGTAAATAGAAATAATAAAGAACTTTTTCGATTTTGTATTGAATATGACATACCTATTTTAACGCATTGTACCAATGAAGGATTTCAAGCTCAACCAGGTATATCGGGTGAAAATTGTAACCCTAAATATTGGGAAGAACTTCTAAGTATACAAGAGTTTAAGAACCTGAGAATTTGTATGGGACATGCTGGAGGAGTTGATGGTTGGTTTGATGATTTTGATCCAGACGAAGGAGAAGTATTTACTGGTTCAGAAGATGAGGCAGGAAATATAGAATATCCTTATGCAAAAAAAATGTATGAACTGTGTGTTAAGTTCCCCAACGTATATTGCGAGGTAGGTTTTTTATCTCATGTTAAAAATGATGGAAAAATGGAAAACTATGTAAAAAGACTTCAGTATTTATTTGAAAATGATAATGAAACCTATAAGTTTTCTGATAAAGTAATGTACGGGAGTGATTGGCATATACTATACAATCATGGTATTCAATATGACTATGATAAGGAGTATATAGGCATTTTTAATAAGCCTGTTCTAAAAGAGTATATTGAGAATTTTTTTTATAAAAATGCAGCAAAATTTTTAACCATGTTTTAGTAAAAATTAATGATATGAGAATAGTATATAGAAAGCGAAATAAAAGATTACGATTAGCGGTTGAAAAAACAAATGAAATTTTAGAAGCTTCAACTTTTTATGAAGCAGTAATTAATTGCAAAACATTTGATAATAGTAAACTTTCTCCAAAGGAAGTAGGAGGGCTGATTAAAGATTACAGAGATAAAGTGTATATAAGAACGTATTGGAATCCGTTTGGACGCGCCAATGCAAAAACAGGAAATGGAACTAAAATATCTGTAAATACAGCTAAGTTAAGGCGGTCTAAAAAAAGTATTGTAAACACATTAGTTCATGAGTATGTACATTGTGTAGATTTTGGAACTAAAAGTAAAGAAGAATTATTGCGATTTACACATTATGACAATAGGAATGATGGAGATGAAAATAATACAGCTCCATGGAAAATAGGAAAAATAGCTAGTTTGTTAGTATAGTATTTTACTAGTTAATCAAAAAATATCATTACAAAAGGTTAATTTATACATACTGTAAAGAGTCAAGAATTACTACCTTGGGGGGAGAAAATTTAATTATGAGTAGTTCATCAAGAAGAAAATTCTTACAAAAAGTATCATTAGGGGTAATGGGAGCAAGTATAGGAACTAGAGCTTTTGCAGCGAGTCCGTTACCTCTTTTTCAAAATAAAAAACAATTATTAAAAGCAGATAGTAAGTCTATTCGTAAAGAGTTTTTACTAGAAGAAGGTTTAAGTTATTTTAATACTGGAAGCTTAGGGCCATCTACCCAACAAGTAGTAGAAACAGTTTATAAAAATATGTGTTTATTAGAAGCCAATCCGGTTAGCAATAATTGGGGACCTATAGGAAGACAAGCCAATGCTGTAAGAACCAAAATAGCTAATTATATCAATGCTCAGGAAGACGAGATAATTCTTACGCGAAACACTACTGAGGGAATGAATATGTTAGTTAAAGGATTACAATTAAAAGCAGGAGATGAAGTAATTATTTCAACAGATGAACATTATGGAGGAAGAGTAGGATGGGAGTATTTAGAAAAACACCAAGGTATTAAAGTTAAAAAAATAGCTTTTCCTAGAAAAAATTTAACAACAGATGAAGTTTTAGAAATTATAAAAAAACAAATTACTTCTAAAACAAAGGTTTGTAGCTTTATGGATGTTTCTACAGTAACGGGAATGCGAATGCCTTTTAAAGAACTATCAGAAATAACCAAACCTAAAGGAATTTTTTTAATTAGTGATGGCGCACAATCAATAGGAATGTTACAAGTTGATGTAAAAGTTATGGGAGTTGATGCTTTTGCAGCTAGCGGCCATAAATGGATGTTAGGACCTAAAGAAACAGGCTTTTTGTACATAGCTAAAAACCAACAAAAAAACATTAACACCTTAGAGTTGGCTTCAGGTTATAAACTGTATAATCATAATACAGGAACAAGAAATGTAGCTAATTTTATAGGATTAGGAAAAGCCATAGATGAACAAGCAAAATGGGGAGGAATCCAAGCTATAGAGAAGCATAATACAAAATTAGCCTCGTATTTATTAAAAGCACTACAAGAAAATAAACAAGCTTCTATACTTACTTCTAATTCAAAAGAATTACAATCAGGGATTGTAGCAATAACACCTAAAAGAAAAACATCAAAAGAAATCTATACTACGTTAAAAGAGAAAAATATGGTAGTAAAAAACTTGGGGAAAATAAATGTATTACGATTCTCTACTCATATTTTTAATACGCAAAAAGAGGTAGATGTATTAATCAGAAATTTAACAGAACTTCTTTAAAACTCTTTTTAGTTTAAAGAAATTATGATAAGAAAGTGTAAATGTTAATTTAGAATTGAATTAATCTATAAATATTTTTACAAAAATGAAATTAGTGCCAATTTGGGAAGAGAAGGTAATGTTTGAAGTTGAAAAACAAGAACGTTTTAGATATAAAGAGAGGGCATCAAAAGAATTCAGTAGAAAATATGTTGTAGAGTTAACTAGAGATAATGATAGAAGGTTTGAAATATATTATCCTAAATCTATTTTGAACCCAATAAAACTCCTTGATGAATTGAACAGCTTTGACTTTAGTGAAATAGATGTTTTAACAAAAACGTTGTTTTATGAAGTTGATGAGAACTATACTTTTGATAAAGTTTTAAATAAAAAAGAAGTTATAGAGTCATTAAATAATGATTTTAATTTGTTACAGAAGTATGTAGATGAAGAAGAAAAAGAAGAATTAAGTAGTATACAAGGTATTATTTGTGAGTCTGAAAGTAAATTCCAAAAGTATGTTTTGGAAGATGTTATAGCAATTCATTTTAATTATGGAATGACAATTGAACCTGGGTATTACTTTGGTTTTCATAAAGAGTCAGTAGGAAAAAAAGTTATAAAGAAAATTTTTCCTAAATCAAGATTCGTATTAACAGATAAGCATTGGATGAGGCATAGCGAATATGGTAATTTTATTCAAATTGAATATTTAAAAGGGATGGAAAATATTACTTCTGGATACAAACCCAATTGGAATGAAATTGAGGAAGCATTTGGAGAAGGAGAATTTGAAGTGAAAAACCACCCTAATTTAACATTAGTCTACGAAGTTTATAAGTACAACAAAGAAAATAGGTTGCTAGAAGTTTATGACAAAGAGCATGTGATTGACAGTCCAGTAATGCGAAAAAAAATCACGCATAAAATTAAAAGGGCAAAAAATGTAAATTAAGTTTTTTCGTTTCTTAAAACAGCTTAACTTTTTTATGGGAATAAAAGATAGAATACAAGCCCAGTTTTCTTGGAAAAAGGAAGCTTTATGAGTAAATTTATACCATAAAGAAAACTACATAAATCACAGTGTAATCCTTATAGGATGAAGGAACAAATTTTAATAGACCATATACGAACTTACATAACACTTTCAGAAGAAGAAGCATCTGAAATTGCTACTTTTTTTGAATATCATTTTTATACTAAAAAAGAAACGTTACTTTTTTCTGAAAAACGTTGTGATACCGTGTTTTTTGTGATGAAAGGATGTTTACATCTCTATTTTTTTGATAACTTAGGGAATAAAAAAACTACACAATTTGCTATAGAAGAGTGGTGGTTAACAGACTTTTTAGCGTTTCAAAATCAACATCCGTCAAATTTTAATATTGAAGCGGTAGAAAAGTCTGAAATCTTATCCATTAGCTTTTCAAAATACCATGAGTTGTTAAATAAATTTCCAAAAATGGAACGGTATTTTAGAACCATTTATGAAACTGCTTATGGTGCGGCTTTAATGCGTTTTAAGTATAACAATACCTACTCAAAGGAAGAAATATTTTTTCGATTTAAAGAAAAGTTCCCAGAATTTGTACAACGCGTGCCTCAATATGTTTTAGCTAGTTTTTTAGGTTTAACACCCGAATATTTAAGTGAAATTAAGAAGAAACAGTTTTCTTAAACCAGCTTAATTTTTTTCATAAAAGCTTCCGCTAACTTTGTTTTTATAATTAACAAAAGCAAAGCACAACTATGAAAAATACTAAAAATATTGTGGTTGTAGGTGGGGGATTTGCAGGTTTGGAATTGGTGAAAAACTTATCTAAATTAACCAATTATCAAATTGTTTTAGTAGATAGTAACAATTACAATTTTTTTCCACCTTTAATCTATCAAGTATCTACAGGTTTTATGGAGCCTTCCGCTATCAGTTATCCATTCCGAAAAATTTTACGTAAGTATAAAAATGTTAGATTTCGTTTAGGAACACTTCAAAAAGTATTACCAGAAGAAAATAAAATTCAATTAAATAATGGTGAGTTGTCTTATGATATTTTAGTCATGGCTACGGGCACAGAAACTAATTTTTTTGGAAATAAAAACATCCAAAAACATAGTTTGCCTATGAAAACTATTAGTGATGCATTATCACTTAGAAATGTAATTCTCACTCGATTTGACCGAGCAACAAGAATTGAAGATGAAGCTGAAAGAATAAAACACTTAACTTTTGTAATTGCAGGGGCTGGACCAACAGGAGTAGAATTATCAGGGATATTAGCTGAAATTAAAAGTTCCATTATAAGTAAAGATTATCCAGAACTAAAAACCAAAGATTTAGGTGAAATACATTTAATTGATGGCCAAGATGCTGTACTTGCCGCTATGTCAGAACAAGCAAGTCAATATACCAGTAAAAAATTAGTTGAGTTAGGAGTTTCATTAACCATGAATACGTTTGTAAATGATTTTAATGGAGAAACCGTGTTGTTATCTAATGGTACAGAAATTCAGTCTAAAAACCTCATATGGGCAGCAGGTGTATCTGCAAAAGTGTTTGAAGGATTTCATGAAAACTGTTTTGGATCAGGAAAAAGATTAAGAACCAATCGTTTTAACCAAGTAATATCTTATAATAATATTTATGCCTTAGGAGATTGTGCTATCATAGAAGGAGATGAAAGTTATCCTAAAGGTCATCCTCAGTTAGCTCAAGCTGCATTGCAGCAAGCTAAAAACTTAGCTGAAAATTTACATAGAAAGGATAATAAATGGAGCCCTTTTAAATATATAGATAAAGGAGCTTTAGCTATTATTGGTAGAAATAAGGCCGTGCTAGACTTTCCAAAACAAAAGTTTACGATGCAAGGATTTACCAGTTGGCTTATTTGGATTTTTGTACACATTATGGGCTTGGTAAACTTTAAAAATAAAGTACGAACCCTCTACAATTGGTTAGGATATTATATCTACAAGGATCAATATTTTAGAATGATTATAAAACCTTCAGAAAGAGAACACCAATAAATACTAACAACAATACTAAATTATGAAACAACAACACTTTTTAGCAACCTTTATTTTTACATTGATGCTTATAGGTTGTAATTCTCAACCATCAAAAAACAATCAAAAAGTAGTAATTAAAGAGCAACACGTAGTAGAAGTAGATACCTTAACAAAGCATTTAAAACCATTTAAACCAGAACTGCCTACTATTGGATTGCTTATGTTTAATGGAGTTTTACAAGGTGAAGTAGTAGCTACTTCAGATGTATTTGGAAAACCCTCGCATAAAGGAGAGCAATTATTCAATGTAATCACCATAGCGCAAACAGAAAAACCAATCACTACAGAAGAAGGTTTACACTTGGTGCCCGATTATACTTTTGAAAACTGCCCTAAGCTAACCGCTTTATTTGTACCAAGTGGTTATGATATGTATGCGCAGGTACGTAATAAAGCCATGGTTAATTTTATAAAAGAAAAAAACAAAGAAACCCAATACATGGTAAGCAATTGTGGAGGAGCACAGTTAATTGGGAAATCAGGTATTGCAGATGGACACAAAATTGTAACTTGGATAGGTGGCGGAAAACAATTACAAAAAGATTATCCTAATTTAAAAGTCCAGAATGATAGTTTGGTAACTTTTGTTGAAGATGGTAAGTTTAGTTCTTCCAACGGAAATTTAACCAGTTATATTACGGCATTAAATTTAGTAGAAAAAATGACAAGCACTGCACACCGAAAGTTTGTGGAAACCTATTTGTATATTGATAGACTTAGAGCTTGGAAAAAGTAATAAAAATATTTTGAGATTCATGGTTAGTTTAGCTAATCAATTTTAATTATAGAAATTGAATTGTAAAAACAGTTTCATTAACCTAATGAAACTGTTTTTTGTTAAAAGAATGATATTCTCTGATTAATTTAAATCAGCATTATTATTAAGAGGAGGAATGTTTGTAAATGCCCAATGTTGATTGTTTAATAATTGAACGTTGGCGCCATTTGAAGTTATACTATCATTATTATTGCTAGAAACAGGATTAAAGTCAGCAAAATATATATCAAGATTGTTACAAATGAAATTAGATCCCATGCCTGCGGCTCCTTCTCCCCAGGTATATCCAACACTGATTATGCCTATAGGTTGAAAAAAATTATTAAGAATAGGGTTTAAAGCTTGGTCTATTCTATCTTGGGTATAGGGACCTGCAAAATTAACTGTAAAATGCGCACATCTTTTAATTAAGTTTCCCCCACCTGCGTCATAGATTACAATTAAACCCACACATGGATCGCAACCACGGGTTCTAATTTCATTATTCTGATTTACTTCTAATATTTCACCTACGTTTACTGTAATTGGAGGCATATTTTTTTATTTAATTACTCTACTCTATTTAATAAAGGCTTTTCGAGTTACGCCCTAATAATTATAGGGTAAATGTAAATGTGTTTTTTAGTTTTTTTTTGTACAGAAAAAGCACGTGTTTATCAATTTTAGCAATAACATGGAAAAAATAATAAGCAATCTATCTGTTAATGGTTTACTCAAACCTTTCAAATACCTCATAGAGTCAATACTTTAAAATACAGTTTTACTTAACTAACCGTTTAACTATCTAAAATTACCGTTCCTCATATTTTTATAAAATAGACAATACTGTACAGCTATTTTTGGATGCGATATAATAAAATAATAGTAAGTATATGAATAGTATTTATAGTAACTAAATATTAAAATTTAATTGATACTAGTTTTTAAACTTATTGAAAATAAAGAATCAATTGTTTTTTAAGTACAGGTACTATAGGAGAATACTTTACTATTATTAATAAATGTAAAATAAAATGAAAAAAATTACACTACTTTTTTTGCTAGTACCCTTAGTTAATTTTGCACAATGGACGCAGTTAGGAAACACTGTTGCAGGAGAGTTTGCTTCTGATAGAGCAGGTAATGTAAGTCTTAGCAGTGATGGAACTGTTATGGCCATTGGAGCTAGATACAATAATGGTAATGGTACTAAATCAGGACATGTAAGAGTTTTTGGTTATGAAGCAAACCAATGGATTCAAATAGGTGAAGATATTAATGGTGAAGCTATAGATGATCTTTCCGGACAAGCACTTAGTTTAAGTGGTGACGGAACTACCGTTTCTATTGGAGCTCTTTTTAATGATGGAAATGGTAGAAATTCAGGACATGTAAGAATTTTTAAGAATGTAAATGGAACTTGGAATCAGATAGGAACTGATATTGACGGAGAAGCATTGGCTAATAACTCAGGAGGTGCAGTAAGCATTAATCATAATGGTACTATTGTAGCCATAGGGGCACGTTATAATGATGCCAATGGAATACAAGATACGGGGCATGTCAGAGTGTATCAATATGAAGCAGGGATTTGGGAACAACTTGGGAATGATATTGATGGTGCAGCGAACCATAACTTTTTTGGTACTAGTGTAGCTATAAGTGCAGATGGTTATACTGTAGCAATTGGAGCGCCGTACAATAATAATAAAAATGGAGAAGATGCAGGTCACGTACAGATATATCAATATACTTCTGGAAGTTGGAATCAAATTGGAGACGATATAAATGGAGAAGCGGAAGATGATAATTCTGGAGAGGTTATTAGTTTAAGTGATGATGGATCTACAATTGCTATTGGCGCTCGAAGTAATGATGGAAATGGATCAAATTCAGGGCATGTTCGTGTTTATAAAAATATTTCAGGTTCTTGGACACAATTAGGGAGTGATATTGATGGACCATCGAGTAATAAGTTTTTTCCAAGTTCTTTAAGTTTAAATGCCGATGGAACTACTTTAGCAATTGGAGCCTCATTTGTTCATAGTAGTGTGGTAAATTCAGGTTCTACACATGTCATGAATTATAAAGCCAATAATTGGTCATTAGTTGAAACAGTAATTAGTGGGGCAAATGAAAATGATTATTCAGGATTTTCTGTAAGTATTAGTAATGATGGGAATACTGTAGCAATAGGATCAGAATTAAATAGTGATAACGGTTTAGAATCAGGTTATGTGCGTGTACTTACAAATTCACAAGTTTTAAGTAATTCAACTCTAAAAGTTCAGGATTTCAGAGCATTTCCAAATCCTACTCAAAATAATGTTCAAATAAATCTAGGAAATAACTATACAAATGTACTACTAACCATTACAAACGCTATTGGTCAAACCATCTCTCAAAAAAACTATACAAATACCAATATATTAACAGTTCCTATTTATGGAAGTAATGGGGTTTATTATCTAGAAATTAATACTTCTACAGGTAAAAATGAAGTGTTAAAAATAGTAAAACAAGATTAGATTAATTGAGTAAATTTACATTAGAAATGGTAAAATACTCATCATAGATGAAGATTAGTACAAATAAAAGATATATTACATTTCTTTTTATAAGTTGGCAAATATTATTTTTTATATACACTTCTGGCCCAAACTTACTTTTAATAAAAAAAGAAGTAGGGTTAGAAGTGGATATCAGTATAAACTTAGATTCTGATCTTTGGTTAAAAGGGTTTATATGCGGTGTTTTGGCTTTTCTGTTAAGTTTTGGCACTTCTTTTATTATTGAAAATAAAGTCAATTTAAATAACCCTTTTAAAAAATACATTTTTAAAGCGCTAATAATATTTCTTATAGTTCAATTACTTTATACCTTATTAATATGGTTTCTAATGGAAAGCTCACTATTAAATATTGAAAGTAAAGATTATACAATGCTTTCATTAGAAAAAATATACAATAGTCTCTATTTTTTTATCTTTAATAGCATTAGCCTTTTTATTTTTTTGATGATTAAAGCCCAAAACCGTTTAAAGAATGCAGAACTTAAACAACTTAGTTTAGAAGCTAATTTAAAAGAATCTCAGCTAGATACACTTAAAGGACAGCTTAATCCTCATTTTATGTTTAATAATTTAAATAATATTCGTGGTTTAATGTTAGAAAACGTGCCAAGATCTAGAGAAATGATTACTAGACTTTCTGAAATGCTTCGTTATTCCCTTACTAAAAATAAACTACATGCCATTTCATTAGAAGAGGAATTAGAAATGGTAGATAATTATGTGGCTATTTCTAAAATCCAAATGGAAGAACGCTTACAATTTGAAAAAGAAATTTTGATAAACCTTGAAGGGATTCAAATTCCACCAATGATTATACAAATGTTAATAGAAAATGCAATAAAACATGGTATTGCTCAGCTTAAAAAGGGAGGAAGAATTAAACTAACCATCTTACAAAAACATAAAATGCTGTATATAAAAGTTAGTAATACAGGACAATTGCAAATGGATAGTGATTCTACTAGATTAGGGGTAGAAAATATAAAACAACGTTTAGCTTTATTATATAAAGGAAAAGCTAGTTTTATTTTAAAAGAAGAAAATAATCAGGTATTAGCAACCATTAAAATACCATTACTATGATTATAAATGCAGTAATAGTAGAAGATTCACGTTTAGCACGAAATGAGTTAAAAGAGTTGATAAAAGATTTTTCAAATATTAATTTAATAGGAGAAGCCCAAGATGCAGATGAAGGCATTCTTTTAATTAAAAATACGAAGCCAGACTTATTGTTTTTAGATATTAACATGCCTGAAAAAGATGGGTTTCAAATGTTAGAAGAATTAGATGAGGTGCCCATGGTTATTTTTACCACAGCTTATAATGAATATGCTGTAAAATCATTTGAGTATAATGCCTTGGATTATTTAATGAAGCCTATTAATAAAAAACGATTTAAAAGTGCTGTAGATAAGGTTTCTAAAAAAATAGCTTCACGTACTATTTCAGAACTACAAACTCAAAAACTTTCAGAAAACAGTCAAATATTTATTAAAGAAGGAGAAGATTGTTGGTTAGTTAAACTTTATGAAATAACGCTTTTTGAAATTGTAGGAAATTATACACGTGTTTATTTTCAGAATAACAAACCATTACTATATAAATCTTTAAATCAAATAGAAGAAAAATTACCCAATACTTATTTTTTTAGAGCCAACAGGCAGCAAATTATTAATACAAATCATATTGTAAATATAACACCTTGGTTTAATGGAAAGCTTAAATTAGAAATGAAGCAAGGAATTAATGTAGAAATATCAAGAAGGCAATCACAAAACTTTAAGAAGTTGTTAAGTATTTAATTGTATAACAGTAATAAAAAAGTTGATGATTATGCACACAATATTTTTATTTAGCTTAAACTTTTTTAATAAGTAGCTTATCTATATTAGCTAATAAATTACAAAACGCAGTGCTGTTAAATTTTATGTATTTAGGTCAACCAAAAGGCGTGCGTAAGAAAAGATAACGGTTAAAGTATAAAACTAGAAATAACTTATAACTTCAAGTTTTTATTTTTAATAGAGGTTATACTACTATTCTTATTGCTTTTAAAACATAAAGAGAAAGCAATAAAAATAAGGTAACCGTTTTAAATTGTTCCCTTATTTATGCTTATTAATATTCTGGAGTTTAGTAATCAATAGCTTTAAAGGTTAATTCGCTTGTACTTTGCTTGTATTTATTGAGTATTTCTATAGAAATAGTTTCTGATTTCCACATAATAAACAAAGGATTTTCTTCTAAGCTTCCTTTTCTTGTTGTTACTATATTTTTACTTAACTCTTGTTTAAATAAAGTATCGTTAATAGAGGTTTTAGCTATTCTTTTTTCTTGTTCAATTACTTGAATTGAGTTAGGTGCACCATAAGCAGCTTGTAAACTTTTGTAAAATTGATTGTTTACTAGTTGATTAAAGTGAATTGTTAATGAAATTACTTTTTTCTTGTTGTTAAGAATCAAAGAAATTGCCTTATAAGACTGTTGATAATAGTATTTATCTTCTTCTAAAAAAGCAAAGTATAATTGTTTGTTACTAGTGTGTATATTACTAAAACTTAAAGTTAGTATTTTATTTACCTCAGACACTTCTTTTCCTAAACAAGTTTCAAATTCTTTATGATTTATATTCATTGTAATCTGGTTAAAAAGTAATAAATATGATATAAATACTTGCATTCTATTATCTAATAGTTTAAACAAATATAATTAATTACAATCTGTTTTTGCTCCAATCAAGCTTGTTAAATAGGGAGCAGGACTTCTAATGCTAAAAGGTGCGTCAGGAGTCATTCTTCCACCATAAACAGCTAAAGCGGTTTGTATACTCTGTTTAAAAAAATCACCTACTTGCTCTTTAGAAGCTCTTGGGTTTATTCCATAATAAACATCTGTAGCTCTAATAGCTGCAGTTATAGCTTTGGCTGTATTATTAGCAGCTTGTCCATTGGTTATTCCAGTAGGCATTGTAAAGTAAACTATAGGGAAGTTTGAGGTTACTTCATAGGCTTTAATTCTTCCATCGCTCGTTACTTCTAAACTATAAAAAGTATGTTTAAAGTCTTTTACTCCACAAGCTCGTTGTAAAGAACCCGGAGGCTGGGCATATTCAAAACTTCTACAATCCGCTCCTAAAAGTGGGTTGTCTTCTTCGGATGGGACTTCAGGATTATCATTAAGTGTACTTACCGTGGGAATATATAGTGGAGGTGTACAAGTACCATCAGGATAACATCTTTCTTCTTGTGATGAATATACGTATACAGGTCCTGGGTTTGCACCAAAAGCTGAACTACTCACGCTCCCTCCACCACCACTTCCTTGTGAGGTTGTACTAGTATGAAAAGTAGCTTTTATTGGTTGCCCTTGATTTGGGCAAATCATGGTTGTTATAGTACCTCCAGGATTTGCAGTACTTACTTGTACCCAGTTGCCATTGTTATAATATCCGCATTCACAAGTTGGAGGTGATTCAATAGTAATAAAGGTGCAGTTATTATTCCTATTGTATGTTTTATTTTTAGTTTTAACATTTTTCTCTTTTTCGTCTGCTATTTTTTGAAGGCTTATTTTATTTCCGGATGTAGATGTTTTTAGTATATATTTAGTTAGTCCTTTATTGTTTTTTTCAATAATTAAATAATAAAGGTATTTTTTATCTATATAGCTTAATGGTTCTATGGGGATTGAATAAGTAAGCTGATCTTTTATTTTACTTGTTAATACATAGTTTTGTAATAATTTAAATTTTATTTCTTCATTAGAGCTTTTAAAGTAGTTATAATTTGTTGCATCAAGTATTTTTAAATTACTCTCTTTAATTATTGAGGTATCTAAAAAATCATTATAGCTTACAACAGCTACAGACTTTTTAATTTTTAAAGTTTCTACTTTTTCTGTAGTACTACAATTTTTAAGTGTAAATGAAATTATAATTAAGAATATTAAAGTTTTTATAGAGTTAAAGTTTTTTATTCTTTTTTTCTTCATGATTTCTAAAGATTTTAGGAGTATGGTAAGTTGTTTTTGTATAATTAATTATATTTAGGTCAACTAAAAGGCGTGCAACCGATATTGTGTACTAAACCAAACACTAAGCACACCTAATAGTTGACCATTTCAAGGAAAGAACAGTTAATTACAATTATAAGTACCCTTCTAAACTTATAAAAGCACTAACCTAATTAGGAAATACAAACAAGGGTACTGAGCCTTGTTTTTGTATTTCACGGGCGTCACTCAACGTATCAATGATTTCCTTCTGCAAAACTACATTTTGTACATCATCACTATACACACTGGCATAGGCTTCTACAATAGCTAACAATCTGTAATGATTGTGAAGTATGTTTGTTTTCATAAAGTATGGGGATTGGTTGCTGATGGTTTGGGTAGTTGATAAACATTTTTAGTTATTAATAAGGTTACTTTCTTTATTCTTTTATTGTATACATGCCTGTACGTCTTATATACGCAAGTTGTACCTCTTAAAAGGTTATATTTACATATATTTGTTAGCAACGTTTGACATTTCAAATATACAACAAAAAAAGTGTAAAACAACTTTTTTAGTGTATGTTTTAAAAAAAATATTCTTTACGATGGATATTAGGATTAAAAAATCTATTGAGGTTATACATTTTATAGTAGAAGATTTGGCACTGGGTAATGTAAAAAAATTATCAGAAGAATTAGGTTTTGATAGACCTGAAAGGCTTTATAAAATAGTAAGAGGAAAATCGGCTATTAGTAGAAATTTAGCATCTATTATTCATGAAAAATATCCACAATATTCAATAGAGTGGTTGTTAACAGGCGTAAAGGCTAAGGAGGAAACAACACTGTATTTTGAAAAAGAAGGAGTAAAAGTTACCATAGATGAATTGGCTGCTTTTGTAGTAGCTAATGAAGAAGCTTTTATGAAACAAAAAGTATTTGCTAATATGGTAGGGATTAAAGTAGCTAAAAAAGTGGCACAAATTACTGCCTCTAAAGAAGATTTATTAGCATATTTAAAAAGTGAATAATACACTTTTTAAATTGTATAAGTTGTTTTTTAATAAGTCTATAAAAAATACTTGTTTAAGTTTTGAATAGAAATGGCTTTGTATTTGGCTATTTCATCTTCCTGTTTTTTTATAATAACCTCTAATTGTTCCTCTTTATCTTTAATAGGAATTTGAGCCGTTTGCTGTAGCTGTTCTATAACTTTCTTTTTCTTTTTACTTTCCATTTTTTGATACTTTATCTAATAATTCCCATTTTTCATGCTCCTTATCTTCTTTGGTGTTTTTTAATACATGTGATACCAAATCACGAATGTTTTCCAATAGTTTTTCTTCAATAACAAAAGTTCTTCTTAAAAAGTGATATATAAAGTAAGATAGCGGTACTAAAACAGCAAGTATGTATAAGGTATAAATAGAAAGAGAAAAATCATTAGAGGTTTTAAATATAGCATGGTATAACCAAAATAAAGAAACTAAAATAAACCCCATTGAGGCATGTGGTTCATACCATTTTAATAAACCAGCTCTTTTTAAACGGGCATCTTTAATAGCTAAAAAGCTGGCACATATAAAAAGAGAAAGTAATACACCAAATAACCATAACCAATAGTTAAGACTTCCTCTACCATTAAAAGCAAATTCGTGAGTATATAGTTTTCGTTTTTTACTAATTTCTCTAAAGGCGGTAATACGTGCTTTTTCGTTGGTTGCTTTGATGGAAAAGTAAGCTTCTTTTGTAATCAAGTTGTTTTTAAATAAACTATCATGCACATATTCCTTATGGTTCCAAAATTGTTTAAGAGTAGCTCTTTCCTTATTGAGTTTATATATTTTAGGGTTTTTACTAGTAGGAGTAAAAAATTTATGAGGAAAAGATGCTGTTATTCCAATAACTAAAAAAATAACAGCTACTATACTCCTTGAATATTTTTTAGCCTTCTCCGTCGTCGTCTGGGTCGGAATCTTTAATTGTTCCATCATCTCCTGGTTCAATGAATTGGACTCTTTGTTGTTCTCTACTTTCAACTTCTTCTAATGTATTATCTGTACAACTAGCCAGTACTAACATACCTATTATAGCGCTTATAATTAATGTTACTTTTTTCATGTTTACATTGGTTTTTTTTATTAATAACTAATGTAAATATACTATGAAATAACAGAGGGTGTAAGTGTTTTTGTGTTGGTTATTAGTTAGTTGTTGTGTTTTTGTAAGCTTCAAACATAAAGGGTTTTTGTGTGAATTGCAATACTCAGTTTCCCTGAAATGTATCTAAGGGTTTTCCCTTAATATTAGTTGTTTTTTGCCTTTGGCTGTTAGCTTTGAGCCATTGGCTTTTGGCTAACTGTATGTGAAAAGATTGCTTCGATGCCTTGTAGTGACGTTGAGTTGTGTCATTCCGAACGTAGTTTACGAAGTGAAGGAATCTTTTTATCAATTTTCTGTAATGTAGTTATTAGTTTTTAATTAGTAGTAACTTAAAACTTATCATTTAAAATAAAAAGATCACTTCTTTTCACTGCGTTACAATCGTGATGACATTGTTTAAAATTTTACTGTCATTCCGAGTGTCGACTGTAAGGAGATGTATCGAGAACAATTCCGAATATGAAAATTCCTCGATAAAAAAGAGTTTCAATTGTATTACAAATAATTTCAAGGGTAGTACATTTTAGTGTTAAAAAGGAGCATTACCAGTTACATATAAGTCAACTCATAAATAAACTACCCTTGTGCAAGGCATTTTTGCTATTAAAAAGACTGAATGTTAAAAAAATATTAAACAAAGGTTAAAACTAGTTGAGGTTGTTGTACTTATTGAATTCTGTTTTATATTAGCGTACCTCTTAAAAGAAAAATTGTTAATCATTAATTATTTTATATCATGGAATTAGACGTAAGTTTATTGACCACCGTTGCAGAATGTGAAACTGCTATTGAAATTACTCAAGCCGAAAAAACGCTATTGGAAAGAAGATTGCGAAATCTAGGAGAATCTTTAGAGGGAAAATCTTCCAAAACAGTAGAAGTAAAAGAAGGAATTGTAAGTGTACAAGCCATTATAACTGGGTACCAAGCAGCCTTAGAGGTAATTAGCGACGCTAAAGAAAAACGAAATTTGGAGTTAAAAATTGAACGTGAAGAAACCAAATTAAAATCGTTACAAAACAGAGATGCTAATTATAGTGCGGTAGATGTAATTGAAAGCCAGTTAAACCACCAGCAATTAGATTCACAAATACCTGTTTTAGAAGCAGCTATTTCACAATTAGAAGCGCGTAAAGCAGTCTTAACTGCTTAGTGTATTGTAGCCTAACGTATTATGTTGGGCTTTTTTGGAGGCCATTTGTACAAGAAAATTTTTCAGAAAAAAAAGTTTGTACAGGTCTGTACAAGAAAAAAAATGCAAAAAAAAAGTTTGTACAGCAAATGCTTGTACACCGTTGTACAAGAAAATTTTTCAGAAAAAAAAGTTTGTACAAGTCTGTACAAGAAAAAAAATGACAAAAAAAAGTTTGTACAGCAAATGTTTGTACACCGTTGTACAAGAAAATTTTTTAGAGAAAAAAGTTTGTACAAGATTTTTCTAGGAAGATTACTAAAATAAAATTGCAAAAAAATGCTAAACAGTATTAAACTACATTATAATATAACCACTACTATTTTGGCTAAATATTTACGCAGCTCTTATAGTTTTGTTAACTCGTTAGTTGTTGGGCGTAGGCAAATGAGTTTGCCACATTACCAAGCTTTGATTCCTTTGCACAATGCCTTAGCATTAAAACTACCAGTAACCGAGCTTTCTGGGGCTATTAATTTTATAGAAGTAGAGGAGAAGAAGTGTATTGAACACTTAGAAAAATACGCTAAAAAAATAACCGAAAGTATAGAGAAGCGTAAAGAAACCTTGCAGGCCTTAGAGCTTACCCGATTAAACTGGTTACGAGGTATCCATGCTTGTAATGAGTTGTTAAAAACAAACTTAACACAAGAGCAACAACATTGGATAGGTTTGCGTAAATCGCACTTAGAAATTCGATTAAAAGAGCGATCGTTAGTTAAGGTATTGCAAATTCAGAGTGAAGTAAATGGGCTAGAAGCACAGTATACCTTTTTATTGGAGGAAATTAAACGTTTAAAAGCCAAGTAATATAGTTTAGTAATGTTTTTATAGTAAAAAATAAGAGGTGCTCAGTTATGTTAGATTGAGTACTTGCAGGAACCTAAAATTGAAAACTTTATACGCTATGGGAATATTGGAAAAAAGTTTAGATTTAAATTGTTCCGAATTTGTAACAGTTCCTTTTTTTATTATTAATTTTAACAGAAATGAAATCAAAATAAAAACAGCAGACAAAAGGTTCTGAATTTCATTACACAAATTATTTTTCTTAATGATCACTACACGAATAATTTATGTAACCACACAACGCTAAATTTAGACCTTATACGTTTTGTGCAAGCAAAAAAAATACTCGTCCAATTTTCGGTTGCTGACTAAATTTTATCATAGTTACTTTGCATCAAAACATAAAAAGATGGAGTTTAGAAATTTACACAGCCAAGATAAACCTTTATTAATTGGAAATGTTTGGGATGTACCAAGTGCAAAAACAGCCGAAAAGTTAAACTTTCAAGCAATTGGAACTTCGAGTTCCGCAATTGCATCAATTTTAGGGTATAAAGATGGTGAAGAAATGGAATTTTCTGAATTGGAATATTTCGTAAAGAAGATTGCTATAAACACAAACTTACCTTTGTCAGTTGATTTAGAATCGGGATATAGTCGCAAACCAAAAGAAATTGTTAATCATATTAAAAGATTAGCAAAATTAGGAGTTGTTGGAATTAATATCGAAGATAGTGTTGTTAACGAAAAACGGATTTTATTAAACGCTAAAGACTTCGCAAAGACACTTAAAGAAATAAAGAGGGAATTAAAAAAGGAAAATATTGATGTTTTTATAAATGTGAGAACAGATACATTTATTTTACTTCAAGATAATGTAATTGAAGAAACAAAAAAAAGAATTCAACTTTATCAAAATGCTGGAGCAAATGGAATTTTCGTTCCTTGTATTGAGAAAGAAAATGACATTAAAGCAATAGTCGAATCAACAGATTTACCAATTAATGTAATGTGTATGCCTAACCTTCCAAATTTTGAGACATTAGCAAAATTAGGTGTAAAACGAATAAGTATGGGGAATTTCCTTTTTGACAAGATGTATGATAAATTTGAAGAAAGTTTACAAACTGTTATAAATCAAAGTTCATTTAAGTCAATATTTTAAAATGCTGATTACAGACAATAACAAAATCGAAACTTATTATCAAGCTCTGTTAGATAGAAAACAGAGCTTTGTAGGTATTTTCTTTGTAGGTGTAAAAACCACTTCCGTTTTTTGTATTGCAACTTGCCGAGCAAGAAAACCAAAATTGAAAAATGTAGAGTTTTATACTTCATTTAAGGAGGCTTTGGATAATGGATATAGACCTTGTAAAATTTGTAAACCAACGGAAAATGCAAATCAAGCACCTGAACAAGTCGAGAAAGCTATTATATTGGTAAAAGAAAATCCTAAAGACAAAATAACCGACTTTCAATTAAGAAAAAAAGGAATTAGTCCAGAGGTTGTGCGTAGATGGTTTAAAAATAATTATGGTATGACTTTTCAAGCATATCAAAGAATGTATAGAATAAACAATGCCTTTCAAGAACTGAAAAAAGGAAAGAATGCTACAGATACTGCTTTTGACACAAGTTACGAATCGTTAAGTGGTTTTGGGTACACTTTTAAAAAACTTGTAGGTAAATCACCAAAACAAATTAAAGATAAAAACATAATACTTATTAACAGACTTACAACACCTTTAGGTCCAATGTTTGTTTGTGCAACAGATAATGGAATCTGTTTATTGGAATTTGTTGACAGAAGAATGCTCGAAACAGAATTTAAAGATTTACAAAAATTATTGAAGGCTAATATTATTTTG
The DNA here is from genome assembly GCF_964036645.1 of Tenacibaculum sp. 190524A02b. Lineage (NCBI taxonomy): Bacteria > Pseudomonadati > Bacteroidota > Flavobacteriia > Flavobacteriales > Flavobacteriaceae > Tenacibaculum > Tenacibaculum vairaonense. The sequence continues at coordinate 4,991,644 of NZ_OZ038525.1, forward strand.
GGCGAGAACGAACACATCAAACAAGTTAAGAAAGAGATTAAAGAATATTTTGAGGGGGTAAGAAAAAAATTTGACGTAAAACTTGAAACACCTGGAACTGATTTTCAAAATTCAGTTTGGAATTGTTTACAACAAATAGAATACGGAACAACAATAACTTATCAAAAACAAGCAGAAAAAATCAACAAACCAAAAGCAATTAGAGCAGTTGCGTCCGCAAATGGTAACAATAGAACTTCTATTATTATACCTTGTCATAGAGTAATTGGGAAAGATGGAAAAATGACTGGATATGGTGGAGGAATTGAGCGAAAGAAATGGCTAATTGAACACGAACGGAAGAATGCCTGTAAATAAAACATAATATTACCAAAAGATTTTGTAAGAATAACTACTGAAAAAATATGCTATCAAAATAAAGTCTGTTGTATATCCAAAATGATCACTAAAAGAGCTAGTATGCTGTAAATGTAAAAGTGGTCTTATAAAGAATACTAAAATAATACTCCCTATTAGAGCTGACCCTATATTAATAATTTAGAAAAGCTATAGAAAATAAAAATAGTACATAATCAATTGATAAAACTACCAGAAAACCTTCTTTTTTCTGATAAATAAACTTGTGCTCAAAAACAAAATAAACTAGTAGAACCAAACAACAAACAGTATAAAAACTCCTTATTTTTTATAATGGCTATATAAATCAGAATAACACAGAAAAATTGATCTTCTATTAGTAAAATAATTTAAATTTGGTAAACAGAAAAAAAGGGGGTAATCCTCATAATAAACCATAGGTAAAATGATACCGCATAGTTCAACTACGGGTTAAATCAAAATGCGCCTGCGGCTTATATGATTTAATCCTATAATGTTGTATGCAATTAAAAAACAGAAGAATTCAATAAGTGAAATTGACAAAAAAAATAAGGTTAAATATCCTGAGAATGCTTCTATCAGAACAGGATTTATTTGGTGAATCTCAAGATGATATTAATATAATTGAGTTTTTGGATGAGATGCTTGACTTAAAATCTCTTCCCTCTGAAGATAGTAGGTATAACAATGCTTATGATGACGCCTTTCAGCATTTAGTTAATAATTACGATTGGGAGTACGAATATGTTCTTACAGAGAGATTCAATATTGTCGATGAACTTGATGTTTTTCTTTCCTTTTTGAATAAGATTATTCATCCAAATATTAGAAATAATGATGATGACATTACGAGGTATTATTTATTAATCAACCCATATTTAGAAAAGGAAAATTTAACCTATTCCCTTGAATCATATACTGAAGAAGGCTTACCAGTTTATGTTGTTAAGGAAATAGACATAAAGAATGTAGTACCTTCTACAATAATTGAAAATAAAATTCCATTTTTCATTGATAATAATCCTGATGGATTTTATGATTATAAAGACACCCACAGAACTCCAGATTTATTCCCTTGTTTTGTTTTATCAAATAATAGTGGATGGAATGATTATGGTAATAGGTCAACGTACTATTTATATTTTTACCCAAACAGAGATGAATGCTTAAAAATAGGTTCTGTAAAAATTATTCATCAAGAAATAGATAACACTCCTGATATTTTAAATGAGAGCTTTACTGTATTAAATGAAAACTTTAGTTCTCTCGGTACAGAGTATAGCTACTATGAAAATTTAAAATCAATATTTGATAAGACTTATGACAGTATTTTTTGGGCATTAAAGGATATTGCAATATTTCCCGACATTTTAGAGGAATTTGAAAATCACTATTATTTTAGAAATTCTTTAATAAGGTATGATGAGCAAGAGCAGTTATTACGTGAAGTAAAGTATCGTCTTTATGATTACAACCTTAAAAACCTCTATAGTTTCCAGTATTCGTTCAAACCTAAATTTGCCGATGAACCAATAGATGTACATTTTGATTTTGATGCAAATAGAGCTATCCCAAGTAGAATTTTCGCATTAATTGGTAAAAATGGAACAGGAAAAACTCAATTAATTACTTCACTGCCAATTGATATTTCGAAGAAGAACAATGATGTTTTTACTCCAAAAACACCATTATTTAGTAAGGTAGTAGCGGTTTCATATAGCGCATTCGACTCATTTGATATTCCTAAAAAAACTGCGGATTTTAATTATGTCTATTGTGGTCTAAAGGATTCCAAAGGGGAACTTTACAGTGAAAAAGGTCTAAAATTAAGATTTCATAGCTCTTGGAAAAAAATAGCTACTAATAGAAGATTTGATAAATGGCTTAATTTACTTCCTTTCTTTTTAGACCAAGAACTTATTAATGAATTTATAGTTGAAACAGAAGTTTCTTGGGAGTACACAGTTGATATAAAAGGCTTTAATAGCGTTAGTAAAAAACTTAGTTCCGGTCAAAGTATTCTCTTGTATATAATTACAGAGATTGTTGCAAATATTCGTTATGCTTCATTAGTTATTTATGATGAGCCAGAAACACATCTGCATCCCAATGCTATATCTCAATTAATAAATGCTATATATAACCTTACTAATGAATTTCAATCTTATTGTATCTTAGCGACTCACTCACCACTTATAGTTAGGGAACTCCTTTCAAGCAATGTTTATATTATGGATAGAGAAGAATCCGTTTTAAGTGTTAGAAAGCCGATTTCAGAAACATTTGGTGAAAACCTGACAGTAATTACTGAAGATATTTTTGGCAACAATAGTATTCCTAATCAATACAAAAAGATATTAACTCGTTTAGTTAAATCAGGTAAATCGTATGATGAAATAGTATCGTTAATCTCATCTGAAAATATTCCATTGAGCCTTAATACGAGAATCTATTTAAAAAGTATAATTGATGAGAAATCTTAATGTATACAATGATAGCACATCAGATTTCTTAGATGAGGTTATAGCATCAAAAAGAAATTCTTCGAAAGACCCTGATTATAAACAAAGAGTAAATCTACTTTCTCCTAATATAAAAGTGCTTTATAATAATTACGATACGGCTCATAATACAAATAATCACGTAAGTTTAATTCCAAATGGGTATGTAAATCAAGAAAAAGAGGATCTATTAAAACTATATACTTCAGGCAATTCACGTTTAGTAAAATTAAAAAATAGCATTACGACTGTTTTAGATAATAGAGCTATGAACACTTGTCAATATTGTACTATTGCACCAGTTGGCTCCTTAGACCATATTGTTCCTAAAGGTGAGTTTCCCGAATTTTCAGTTAACCCAAAGAATTTATTACCTGCGTGTACCACTTGTAACAGCCATAAAAATGAAAATTGGAAAGAGAATAATAAAACTATTTTCCTAAATCTTTATACGGACATTTTACCAAATGACCAGTATTTATTTGTCGATTTGGTTATCACTGCAAATAACATACAACCAACTTTTGAATTACGGAATATTAATAATATAAATCCTGATTTTTTTGATTTATTAGAGAATCACTATTCACGTTTACACTTACCTCAAAGATTTAAAAAAGAGAGCCATAAAATTATATCAGAGTTGACAAACTTAATATCTGCAAGTAGTCGTCTTCTTGATGAAAACCAAATCAAACAACTCGTCTTAACCAAAATTAATGATGATAAATCTGTATTTGGTAGTAATTACTATAAATCAATTTTAGAAGAAACTTTAATAAATAATCAAACCTATTTAAATAGTGTATTAATATAAAAACTGCATACAATAACTAAGCGTATGGCGTGCTGATAGGTTAACGCTATATATATGTCTTGTTGACTGATCCAGAATATGGTAAGGGGTAAAACGACTTTTTTAGCTATTTTATTTTCAGTTATTTAGTGGCAATTTTTTAGATTTATTTATGAGTTTTTATATTTTGATTTTAAATCATTTAAAAACAAACACTACAAATTCAAGTCACTTTTGTGCCTGTTTTAAAAGTCCATATTTATTCTTTTTATTTTTCCCCAGCTCTCCCACGAATCTTTTCATGTGGTGATTATGAGTAAGAAACAATATAAAGAGAAATAGGTATTTTAGATGATATTATTATTTTTAGAAAATTAATATGCATAAGGTTTTATGATTTAATCTTATAATGTTGATATTCATATAGAAGTAACATCCGAAATTTAATTGAATAATACTAAAACATATTGTCCAAATTATCCGCTTAACCAATTTATAAATGCAATATGGGTAAGTCAATCAGATAATTATGAAATTCAAACAATTCATTACGCACCTTTGTTCACGGAATTGATTTTCAATTATGGTGACTCATTTTCTGTAAATGGGCAAAATGTTGAGGAATTTAATTTTCAGAATAACCATCAAATATTATCGGGGCTAAAAACAAAACCATTTCATACACAAGTTTCGGGCAAGCATCTTAACGTTGGACTCATCTTAAAACCGTTTTGTTATGGATTAATAGCAAAGCAAATTAACAGTTCAATAATTGGAAATTTATCTGAAATCCTGTTTGAACAGTTTTTTATAAAAACAAAACCAGATTTAAAAAAAATTGAAGTAGAGTTGTTTAAATTATTTCAAAACTCACACTTAGAAAATGATTTGATAAAATTTGAGACCTATCTAAATAAAAAAATAGTTGAACCAAAGAGAATAAAGGATTTTAATAAGTTAATTTCGATTTCTCAAAAGAGTTTTATTCAAAAATTCAAGAATACTTTTCATATAGCACCAAACGAATACGTGAGATTAAAACAAGTCAATCACGCAATAATTAAACTTAAAACCAATAAATATAAAAACCTCACAAGTTTAGGTCTTGACTGTGGTTTTTATGACCAATCACATTTTATAAGAACATTTAAAAAATATAGTGGATTAACACCAAAACAATTTATGAAAGGGTAAATTCTGTACAATTTCAAAGCATAGGAATCATTTAATTTTGCATTTAACTTTAAACAAAGTACAGATATGGATAAAAAAAATAAAGTGTTTATAGCAACAAGTTTGGATGGTTATATTGCTGACAAAAAAGGCAGAATTGATTGGTTACAATCTATTCCAAATCCAAACAACAATGATATGGGATATGTAAAATTCTCTAAAGGAATTGACGCACTTGTTATGGGACGAACGACTTTTGAAACCGTAATTAGTTTTGATGTTCCTTGGCCTTACACGAAACCTGTTTTTGTATTGAGTAATAAACTTAAAGAAATACCTGAATCTCATAAAGAAAAGGCTTTTTTAGTTAACGGAACTCTAACAGAAATTTTAGAGCAAATTCACGGAAGAGGATATGAGAGGTTATATATTGATGGAGGAACAACAATTAGAAATTTCTTAAAGGAAGACTTGATTGATGAAATGGTTCTTACGACTATTCCGATTTTATTAGGTGGTGGTTCTTCATTGTTTACTGAATTACCAAACGAGCAGAAGTATGAGTTGATTGAAACAAAAACCTATTTAAACCAAATAGTGCAAAATTGTTATAAGCGGAAAAGATAAAATACGAAAGGTAAACAAAGGTAACCATTGTATAGGATCACGGTTTTGTAAAAAGTAATGTTAAATAAACCTTTTTAAGAAGGGTTTATTTTTTACAAACACAAATATTGAATTAAGGAGCTAAAAAATGAGGTAAACTCTACTTTGCTGTAGCTTTTTCATTTTATTAAAGTATATTGTAATCGGAAAAGTAGTTGCATAAAAAATTGCTAGTGCTTATATACAAAACTATTGACATTTGAACTACAACTAAGATAAATGAATGAATTATTTGAAACGTTTAAGCCACAAAATTCGATTGTTAAAAAATTCGTTGATTATTATTATTTAGACATAAAACCAGATAATGTAACTAGTGAGTTTCAATGTTTTCCTCATTTTAATAATACCATCTCACTTTATAAGTCTCATATTCGCTTAAAAGATAGAGAAATGGTATTTGATAAAAATGCAAAACCGTATCAGATTTTTACACCTTTACGTGAAAATATTTTAACTGTAAAACAATTAGGAAAACTACATAGAGTAGTAGTTGTGTTCCATCCTTTAGGGGTTCAACAGTTTTATAGAGGGTTAGATTTTTCAAATTATATAACAGACGTTAAGTTTTTTTCTGAAAAAGAACTTGAACAACTTTTTTCAACGGAAAAAACAGAAGTTCTCATTAATTTACTTGATAAATTCTTAGAAAAGAGATTAATTAAATTTGATAGCCCGGTAGTAGAAAAATCACTTCAATACATTTTCAACCACTATGAAAATTTTTCAGTATCGGAAATTTCAAAAGAACTTGGAGTTAGTAGACAGCATTTAACTAGAGTTTTTAAATCTCATTTAGGAGTTTCTTTAAAAAAATTTCATGAGATTTTTGTTTTTAGGAAAACTATAAATAAAAAACTTTCTGAAAAATCAAACCAAAATTTTGCAGAAATAGCTTACGAGTTTAACTTTAGTGATCAGTCTCACTTAATTAAAACTTATAAAAACCTTACTAAATATACCCCTAAATCTTTTTTTGATAAAGGAACACTTTTAGATAAGAAATACACCTTTTGGCATCTTAAACCCTAATGTTCCTTTTTTACAATTTTTTTAATGAATACTCTTTTACTTTTGCGTTATTAAAATATAAAACATGTCATTGAAAATAAAGATAGGAATTACGTTTTTAGTACTAATCTTAACTCAAGGAGTATTTGCGCAAAACAAAATTGAGTACTTATCTAAAAACCGAGTTGATTTAAGAAGCGAAAAACCAAACGTAACAGAAACTAACTTTAATATTATTGGATTTGGAGCATTGCATGGTAGTTCTAAACCTTATGAAGCTGAAATAATTTTAGTAAAATCACTACTTGAAAAAGATATGCTAGACTATTACATAATTGAAGCAAATTTTAGTCAAGCATTTTTCGTGCAAAAATATTTAGAAACAGGAGATGAAAAATTGTTAAATAAGTTGACTTATGCTTTTCAAACAATGGTTTCTCAAGAAGGAACTATTCAAACTTATAACCATTGGAAAAACATTCGTGAAATACTAAAAAAACATCCTGAGAAATCAATTAAAGTAATTGGTTGTGATGTGGTTAATGAATATGAGTTTCCCATAAAACATATTCTATTGCTATCAAAAGATGATGGTAATTGGACTCAAAGACAAGTTTTGGAGAAAGCTATTAATCAAGAAGGTTTAAACTTTACTATTTGGAATGAAGAACTAAATGAAAAAGTAAAATCTTTTGTTAAAGATTACCTTTCAAACAAAGAGAAGTATTCTACACAAATTGATGATATATGGACTTTTAACCACATAATTCAAACAATTAATTACAATTTTCAAGAGAGAAGAGAAAGAGAAAAAATAATATTTGACAATTATTTAGTCTTGAAATCAAAATTTAATTTGGAAAACAAAAAACAATTTGCAAAATATGGATATGGACATCTACAAAAGCACAGAGAAGGAAATTATCCGTCATTTTTCACAAGACTAATTGAAAATAATATCTACTCTAGAGAAAATATAATTACTATTATTGGGTATTTGACTAAGAGTAAAGTTCTTTGGGATAAAAAACATGACAAAGAACAGAATTATAAAGGCTACACCACAAAAGCAGGCTTTGGAATTTCAGACTATTGGAAAGAGTATTTTAAAGGGATAAAGAACTTGAAAAAAACAAGATTGTCTGATTTGACTATTTTTAAACTAAACCAAGAAAATTCACCTTATTTGAACGGTACAGATTTAGTTGAAATAAAAATGTTTTTAAAAGACTATAACACGACCAAATTAAGAGGAAAAAATACATTGCAATTTATTGATTATGCAATATTGATTAGCAATTCAAAAGAACAAGTACCGATTGAAGAGATGAAATAAAAATACCATATAATAGTAAGGGGTATAAAAAAAAGTGATTTAATTACTTGTTTGAAAAATTAGTACTCGAATCCTTGTGGAGACTGTAAATTTGTTGTGTATGATGTTGTCTTCTTTAAAATTTATCTGAGCTATAATATTTCCAAACAAAGCAATTTGTATTATAATAATTTATTAGAGATTTCTATTAAAAGCTAAAACGAATAATTTTTAGTTATTTTTGGTAAAAAGCAAGTTAATTATTAGGTATAATAAATTACATAAAAAGAAATTAATCTATGAAGAAAAGAAGTTTGCTAAGAATACTAATTATAGCTATTACGCTGCTAAATTTTAATAGTAAAGACAATAGCCAAGGAGATTTCATTAAACCTATTTTTAATACTAAGTTAAAAGATAAAACAAAGGAAGCCCTTGAGTACTGTAAAAAAAATGGATTGAATACTGAGTTTTGCTTTTTGGTAGATATGAGTATTCACTCAGGGAAAAATAGATTTTTTATTTACAGTTTTAAAAACCAGTCAATTATCAATCAAGGTCTATGTTCTCACGGATGTTGTGATAATCCATGGGGTGTAGATGCTACCAAAACCAATCCCACATTTAGTAATGTAGAAAATAGCCATTGTTCTTCTATTGGAAAATATAAAATAGGAAAAAGAGGGTATAGCAATTGGGGAATACATGTAAATTATAAACTTCACGGATTAGAAAAAACGAACAGCAAGGCTTATTCAAGGTTTATAGTATTGCATTCTTGGAAAATGATTCCAGAAAACGAGCTATATCCGAAAGGAGCACCAGAAGGTTGGGGCTGTCCGGCTGTTTCAAATAAATTAATGAAACAAATAGATGGCTTGTTAAAAAAGAAAAGAAAACCTACTTTGTTGTGGATATACAAATAGAATAGTAAGGAAAATGAGTGTAATACAAAATATAATCGATTCTTTTCAAAACAGAGATTATTTTGAGGAACATTATGAGTGGATAAATGAGCATATTGAAAAATACTTTCCAGATTCAGAAGTAAAAGTTTTTCACGAATTAATGGCTTTAGATTTTAAGATACATGTACATTTGATTAAAACAAAGTCATATAAATTTGATGTTTTGATAACTTCGGGTATGAGCTCTTTAGAAATGGAAATTCCAGAAGAAGTTGAAAATTCAAATGATCTTAAGTTTGCAGAGATAATGATGCTAATTCCTAAAGAAATTGAATTTGAAAAGGTTTACACAGGAGAAAATAAAAATGACTACATCATATCAATGTTAAAACAAGCGGCTAAGTTTCCACATCAAGAGGATAGTTGGATAGGAATAGGGCATTCCATTGTTTATGATGCTAATTTTTTACCATATGGAGATGATACAGCGTTTGTGGGCGGTATAATTTTACCATCAGTAACATTTGATGAAAGTTTTACAAAAATTAAAAAGAAGGGAAGGATTATAAATATTTATAGTTTTTTTCCTTTATATAAAAATGAAATAGAATTCAAAATTAATAATGGTTATAGTGCTTTATTAGATAAAATAATAGAAGAGAATTCGAAAGAAATTTTAAATCCTAAAAGAGAAAACTTAATAAAAAAGAATCTTTAAAAACACGTGGCATTGAAAAAGAAAAAAGAAGCCATAAGGAATCAAATATTAAAAAAGGTAAAGTACTATAGAAATAGTAGAGGAATCGTATTTCTTGACAATCCCAATAAGCAACTTAAAGAAGATATAGTTATAGAAAATAACGAATTAGAGGTTCTTTTGATTAAACTTAAAAGATCAAGAAGAATTCTTGTAACAACGAAACATATCTATTTTATTGATAAAAAAGAAATCACTAAAATTTTAGGGAAAAACATTGAAAGGTTTGATTATATGGAACTTATTAATGGAGAAAAAATAATTGAAGGGAAATCTAAAATTAAAAAAAGGTTACTTCGATTTAAAATGAATTTCAGAATAGGGAATTATAGGGTTATTCAACGTGATGGTTCTTTTACTGAAGTAACAATTTGGAAAACACAATTAGCCGATTGTTTAGATGATTGTATTAAAGCATTAAAATTTGTAGTAAACAAATACGAAGCTATATAAAGTATGGTACTAATTTAGTACATAAACTATACAGCTAACCTTATAATAATCTTAGCATTTTTCTTATTCTTTTCGGGTGACTTTATCAAATTTACACAACTAATTATATTATTGAAAAAACTTGATTTTATCCCTCTTTAAAACAAATTTAATTTCTTAAAAATTTCTGTCCAGTTTATGTAGGTTTAGGTACTTCATAGTTCTTATAGAACAAGTGTATTGGAATGTCTTATTGTTTTTTATTTTAAATAGGTTTTACTTATTTGCAAGTAAGTGTTTCGTATTGAAAATAGTAATACAACCTACTTTTTTAATCTAAGTTTGTAATAGTAGAATAGTAAAATAATTTAATAAAGAAGGGTTGAGTTGTTTTATTAGAATCTAGTTGCATGTTAAAATTCTAGTTTCTAGTTAGAGTGTAAATTAGAATGAAATATGTGATGGTTTAATAATAAAAAGTATACTAATATGAGTAAGTTTATTTTTAACAAAGAGAAATATTTAGAAAGAATAAAATTTCAAGATACGGTAACTGTAAGTTACGAATCTTTAAAAGCTATTCATCGTGCGCAACATTTAACAATTCCGTTTGAAAATTTTGATATTTGTTTAGGACGTAGCATTAATTTAGAGCCAATGGATATTGTAAATAAATTAATTGATAGAAAAAGGGGAGGTTATTGTTTTGAATTAAATGGACTTTTGCTAATGGCACTTAACTCTTTTGGGTTTGATGCACGTCCATTACTAAGTAGAGTACATGTAACAGGAAAGCCAACAGGAAGAGGACATCAAATGACATTGGTAACTATTGAAGAAAAAAAGTGGATTGTAGATTTAGGCTTTGGTTCTAATTCACCACTATTGCCTATTCCTTTAGTTTTTAATAAAGTTATATCTTATGAAAACAATTCGTATAGATTAATAGATAGTAAACTATATGGTTATATGCTTCAGAAAAAAGAAATAGAGGAGTGGAAAGACTTATATAGTTTTGATTTAAGTTTTATATATGATGGAGATATTGAATACGGAAATCATTTTAGCTCAACAAGTAAAAATTCTTTTTTTACAAATAAAAGAGTTGCTGCCATTCCAGTAAAAAATGGAATTATAACCTTATTAGATACCAAATTAAAACGAATGATAAACGGTAAAGAAGAGATGTTTGAAATAGAAGAAGGAAATGCATATTTAGAGATGTTAAATAAAGAGTTTGGAATTGAAATAGATGCAAAATATGATGATTTAAAACCGTTAAATTTAGAGCTTTTAAATAGTTAAATATCTAGAAAAAAAGTTATGTTTTAAGAAAGGTTAAATACTATTCGCTCGGAGCGTGTATTAAAAGAGAAAGCAGATTTGTAATCTGTAAAAGCTAAGTTATTATTACGGGTTAACCTCGATATATAACAGAAAATAAAAACCCAAGAGCAACACTCTTGGGTTTTTAGATATATCATTTACAATTACGCTACTTTCTTATTCGCTGTTTTTTTAACACTTGTTTCTCGTAGCTCTTTTTGTAATTCCTTACTTGTTTTTGAACTACCATCATGACTCCAGCCTGGAGGCATAAAAACATACTTTATTCTGGTAGCTATTGGTAAATCTTTTTTACGAACAAAGAAGTCTTTAAAAATTTCTTTCCATTCATGGAAAATTACATTAATAGGGCCTCTGTCTTCTAAATCTTTTGTTAAACCAAACTTTAATTTCTCATACTCCATTTCATCTTCCTCTGCTTGAAACGTACCAAAAATTCGATCCCAAATAATTAATACCATTCCCATGTTTTTATCTAAATACTTAGTGTTAGAAGCATGGTGAACTCTATGATGTGAAGGCGTTACAAAAATATAACCCCATAAACCTAATTTACTTTTAATAAAATTAGTATGACAAAGTGTTCCGTAGTTTTGATTCATAGCATAAGCAAACATAATATGTAAGGGTTCAATACCTGCAAAAGCTAAGGGTAAGAAAAACATATAACGGAATAATGGTTGTAAAACAGGCGATCTAAATCCTGTAGTAATATTGTAAAATTCTGAGTTATGATGTGTAACGTGTACCGCCCAGAAAAAACGTGAGTGATGATCTACATAATGGTGGATATAATACAAGAAATCTTGTCCTATAAAAGCGACCAACCAATATACTAAAGAACTATCCCAAGTAATAAAGCGGTATTGGTAACACAAGCCCATTACTAAGAAAGAAAATCCTTTCATTAGTAAATCTAGACTAAAGTTTACCAAGGCAAAATATACATTGGTAGAAGTATCCTTAAATTCGTAGTTTTTAGCCTTTGCTCTGTAGCTAAAATACATTTCAATTAAAATAACTAACAGAAAAAAAGGCGCACTCCAAAAATAAAGGGTGTCTTGATTTAATATGTCAAACATAGTATAAACTTTAAAATTTAAGCATGTTTACATGCTTGTAAACCACTATTCATTATAATCTCTCTTCTATCCAACTTTTAAAACTATAAAAGTTTTGAGGTGCTACACCATGCCCCACAGGGTATTCTGAATAGGCGTGTGATAAATTATTAGCCGATAAAAAATGAGGCGCTTTCCTTGCCCAATCTACCGGTAATACCTGATCTACCGTACCGTGTGAAATGTAATAATCTGTAGCAATTTCGTTGCTTACCGCATTCGGTAACAACTCATCATTAATATAACCACTTAAAGCTACTACATACTGTACTTTATTAGGGTGATTTAAACTTAAGGCATAACTTAAAATGGCCCCTTGGCTAAAGCCTAATAAAAATGTTTTTTCAGGATGTGTGTTATAAGTAGTTTTAATTTCATCAATAAAATTAGCAATTTGTTCTACAGCAGCTTTTGCCTGTGGAATATCAGAAAACTTACCATTATTGGCATCTAAATTAATAGCGTACCAAGCATAACCACCAAAGCCCATATCATGCGGTGCTCTAGCACTAACAATTAGTAAATTATCAGGTAACTCTTCTGCAAAAGAAAATAAATCCTGTTCATTACTTCCATAGCCATGAAGTAATATTAATAAAGGTGGATTTTCACTCGCCGTTTTAGGCTGTCTAACAATATGATGTAAGCTCATTAAATTTCTTATATAGATTTAAACCATTCTTGAAAATGTTCGCCAAAGATAGGTACTAATTTCTTTTCTCCTTTTAGAACATTAATAAAACTAATAATCCAAAAGAATACTAAACCAGCGCTAATAATCCATCCAACAAAACCACCAATATATTTATACACTACCCATCCATTGATAAGTGATAAAAGATGAATACCAATCATTTGTCTTAAATAAAAACGTGTGAAAGGATTTTTTTTATTGTTGTCTAAAATAAAAGCGACTAAGGTTCCTATAATCCAAAAATGACTAATAATGGCATTGGTTTTACCTTCTTCAACTACGCTAAGATTGCTCATGTTATTTGTTTACTACTAACTGATTGTTGTTAAAAATACCATAGCATGTTCCTTGTAATTTTTTATCTAAAAAAACACTGTTTTTTGAAGTAGAAAGAATGTTTTTTTCTGTAAAAACAGTTTCCCCTTCAGGATTAAATAAAGATAAACAGGCTTTTTCATTTTCTTGAATGCTATGTACTGGAATACCAAAACGTTTTTTAGGGTTTACCGATAAACATTTTGTAATAGTCTCAACATCTAAAATAGAGTTTAAGGCGCCAAAAGCACTTTCTAAACCAATGGTTCCATCTTTTGCAGTAGAAAATTCTACTTTTTTGTGCTCTATATCAATAGGGTTATGATCCGTAGTAATAATGTCAATAGTACCTTCTTTAACACCTTTAATCAAAGCTTTTGTGTCTTTTTTAGTGCGTAAAGGTGGGTTTACTTTTTTATTACCATCAAAACCATGTAATTCGTCATCCGTTAAAAATAAGTGATGTACAGATACACTACAGGTTACATCTAATCCTTTCTTTTTAGCTTCTTTAATAAGCTTTACAGATTTTTCAGTAGAAATAGTAGGAATGTGTAATTTACCACCTGTGTATTCTAATAAGAATAAATCACGAGAAATTTGAAGCTCTTCAGCCAAAGCAGGAATTCCTTTTAAACCTAAAGTAGTACTATTTATACCTTCATTAGCAACACCTTCACCAGCAATTAGTTTGTTGTTAGGAAAGCTTAACACCAAGCCATCAAAGTTTTGCGCATACAACAAGGCTATTTTTGCCAAATTGTCATTAGCTAAGGGTTTGTTATAATCACCAAAAGCAATGGCTCCTGATTGTTGCATATCATACAACTCAGCCATTTCTATACCTTTACTTTGTTGCGTTAAAGCGCCAATAGGGTATAAGTTAGTGGCATGTCCGTGTGATTTATGAATTAAATATTCAACAGCAGCTTTGTTTTCCGTAATAGGTTGCGTATTCGGATTCACAGCTACTTCTGTAAAACCACTTTTAGAAGCTACTTGCAAACCATGGTTAATAGTTTCTCTTTCTTCATATCCAGGCTCACCAAGGCACACACTGGTATCAAACCAACCCGTAGAAACATGTAAATTATCTAGCTGAATAACTTGGTAGTTTTCTTGAGTAGGAATTTCATTTTCAATAGAAGTAATACGGCCTTCCGCAATTAAAATATCTTTTACTTGGTTGTGATAAGGACTTGAAGCGTCTATAATAGTTGCCGACTTTAACAGCGTTGTCATGGTTTGAAGAATTTTAAAATCAAAATTTCAAGGAGCAAAGATACAATGGAAAGGGCTAAAAACCATTTCCAAAGCCATTGAACTTCATTTTTTTTACGTATTTCTTGCAAAGTTTCCTTTACCGAGGTGGATATCGTATTACTTTTTGAGTTGTTTATTTCATCTTGTATTGCTGTATATTCAAGGGAACTTTCTTCTTTAGGGTAATTAAAAGCAAGACTTTTAAGCGTGTCTTTCTCTTGCATTACAAAATGAAAGCCAGCTTTTAAAGGTTGTTCAGTTGTAGTAATGCTAACTTTACTTTGAAAAACACGTTGTAAAGGAATAAAAGCATTTTCCTTATTTTTAATAGACAACACCGTTTCTTTACCTAATCGTTTATGAACATCAATTGTATTTTGTTTCCCTATAGTATAATACAACTTAGATAGCTGTAGACTTTGCTTTCCAATATTATAAAAAATAGGAACTATGATTGGAGAATTAATAAAATTACTATTTTCTTTATTTAAAGAAGAAGCTACCCAAAATACGGCAGCATTTTCAAGTTGCACTTGAGAAATAAACGGTTTCTTATTTTCAAAATTTAAAATAGAAGAGGCTCTTTTTAAAGAACTATTATAATAAGAAGCTACATATGGATACTGAAAATTACGAACTTGTTTTTCAAAAACATGTTTAAAAATGGGGTGGTTAAATTGAATGTTCGTAACTTTTAAACTATCGTTGTGTTGTTTTACAATTTGCCCAGCCTGTAATTGTTTTAATAAATTATTGTAGGTATTAATGCTACTTTTTTGATGAGGAATTATAACTAAATTCCCTCCTTTTTTAGTAAAATCAACCAAACTAGCAATTAAGGTATTTGGAATACTTTCTACTTCATTTAAAACAATGAGTTGTTGGTTTGGAATAGCATTATAGTTTATATTATCAACAGAATATTGTAAGAAATTAAATTCATCTTTGGTATAAACTTTTGATAAGAAAGAAGGCTGCTTACCAATACTTAGCACGTTAATTTTTTCACCTGAATTTAGCGTAAAATAAAAAGTATTGTCAAAAGAAAAAGCATCGTTGTAATTCAAAAGTACTTTTCCTAAAAAAGTAGGCGTTTTTTGAATAGAGAAGGTTACTTTTTTACTTACATTTTCATCAATAGAAAAAGTCTGCTTGTTAATTAATTTTTGATGATTATATATAGCAATAGGAATGTCCTTTTTAGCAATTCCTTGGTTTTTTACAGTAATGTTAACTGTAAAATTAGTCGAACCATTTTCATCAACAGTTACGCTATCAATAGACAAGTTTTCTTTTAATTGTGGTGTTAACTGAACAAATGAAGTTGGTGTCTCTAAGTTTTTAAATGATGAAGCAGTTGCATTTTGAAAATCAGAAATAACAATATTTTTATTAGGAGTATCATACAAACTATTTTCTGAACTTAGTTTGAGTACCACTTCTTTCATTTCTTTTTGTTGGGGAGTATTCTCTATTTTTAAAAGGATTTCTTTTAATTCTGAAGCTGTTTTATTTCTGTAAAATTGAGCATTGGTTTGTAAAGTATAGCTGGCTTTTTCAGAAAGGTTGTCAATAATTTCTTGAGAAGCAACCTGTAATAAATCGCCTTTTTTACCTTGCGTGTTTGTACTTAGCGAGTTGTCTAAAAAAATATGATATCGAGATTGTTCATTAGCACTTCTATTGCTAAAATAAGGTTGGGCAAAAGCCAAAATCAAAAACGTAAGTAAAAGTAAACGAGTAGCTAACACAAGCCACTTTTTAATTTTGGAACTTTTACGGGTTTGCATGGCTAATTTTTGTAAAAAAGCAACATTAGTAAACGGAACTTTAACAAATTTTTGTAATTGGAACAAATGCACAATAATTGGAATTACCAACAGTGCTAAAAAGTATAGAATTTCAGGATGTTTAAACTGCATATTTTCTTAAAAACCAACTGTAAAAATAAGTAAAAACATCTTTTAAAAAACAAACTAGTTAAAAATCTGTTAGAATGTGTATCCGTCATCGACTAAAACGTAAATTTTAGTATTTTTGAACTATGACTACAACAGAAAGTGAATGTTTCCAAACTAAGGAAACTAATTTAAATACTTTGCAACAATTTGCCTGCTTATCAATACACTCAAAAATAGTAACTACTTTAAATAGCAGGAATACATGGAAATAAAACAAATACCTTTTAAAAAAACAGGTTTTTTTTCTAAAACCATGTTAGATTATTTAGATCAAAAAGAAACAATACAACCTTTTTACTATAATTTTCCAAATATTGAAGGTTTTAAAAATCAGCTACAAACAAAGAAGTTAGATTTTAAACAAGAAACTAGAGATAGCTTAGTGTTGTCTTTGAAAAAACAATACGAAGGATTACCTACAAGTGAGAAAACGGAAGAAAATATTGAGCTATTACAGCAAAATAATACGTTTACTATTACTACAGGACACCAATTAAACTTGTTTACTGGCCCTTTATATTTTTTGTATAAAATTATAGCTACCATAAACCTTTGCGAAGAGTTAAGAGAGAAATTTCCAGAAGAGCATTTTGTGCCTATTTATTGGATGGCTACAGAAGATCATGATTTTGAGGAAATCAATTACTTTAATTTCAAAGGAAAAAAAGTACAGTGGAATAGCACACAAACTGGTGGTGTTGGGCGTTTTTCAACCGAAGGATTGGAAGAAGTTTTAGCAGTGTTTTCTGAACATTTAGGAAGTTCTAAAAATGCGGAATATTTAAAAGGTTTATTTAAAAAAGCCTATGTTGAACATACCCATTTAGCCTCTGCCACAAGATATATTGCGAATGAATTGTTTGGTGTTTACGGATTGGTGGTTGTTGATGGAGATGATAGCGAATTAAAAAAGGTATTTACACCTTATGTAGTTAAAGAATTAACAGAACAGGTTTCTTTTAAAGAAGTAACAAAAACCGTTGAAGACTTAAGAAAAAATTATAAGATTCAGGTAAACCCAAGAGAAATTAATCTTTTTTACTTACACGATGGAATCCGAGAGCGAATTTTGTTCGAAGATGATGTGTACAAAGTAAATAATACGGATATTACTTGGAATTGGGAAGCTTTGGAAAAGCATACTCATGAATTTCCAGAACGATTTTCACCCAATGTAATCATGCGTCCTTTATATCAAGAAGTAATTCTTCCTAATTTGTGTTACATTGGAGGAGGAGGAGAGTTGGCGTATTGGTTACAATTAAAAGCTTATTTTGAAGCTGTAGCTGTTCCGTTTCCTATTTTATTATTAAGGAATTCAGTACAAGTATTTTCAGAAAAACAAGTTAAAAAGTTAGCAAAACTGAAGGTTACTACAGAAGAAGTTTTTATTAAACAAAACACATTACTAAAACAAAAAGTATTAGAAAATGCAGAAGAACAAGTTGACTTTAGTCAACAAAAAGCATTTTTAGAAAATCAGTTTGAAACCTTGAGAAAGGTTGCTGAAAAAACAGATGTTTCTTTTGTAGGAGCGGTAAATGCTCAGGAAAAAAAGCAATTAAAAGGGCTAAAAAACTTAGAGAAACGTTGGGTACGTGCAGAAAAAAGAAGACAGCATGATTTAGTTACACGCATAACAGAATTACAAAATGAGATATTACCTAATCAGAGTTTAGAAGAACGTCAACGTAATTTCTCTGAGTATTATTTAGAATATAGCAACGGTTTTATTAAGCATTTAAAAGATAATTTACACCCATTAGAGTTAACGTTTACATTGCTGATTTTGGAGTAAGATTTTTTATGAAAAAGATTAAAAAGAGAGTTATAATACTATTTTTGATTCCTTTCTTTTTAGGAGCTTGTAAAAGTAGAAAACAAAAACAAATAGATACTTGGAGAAGTAGGCTTGAGGAATTTAGAAGGAAGGACGAAGTAGCTAATGTAAATATACCTTGTTCCCAAATTCAGGAATTTGTGATTAATATTGAAAAATATAATTGGGTTTCAGATGAGGAAAGGTTAAAAAAAGTAGCTATCTATGCTGAACTGGACAGACATAATGTAGAGTATC
Source organism: Tenacibaculum sp. 190524A02b (assembly GCF_964036645.1). Taxonomy (NCBI): domain Bacteria; kingdom Pseudomonadati; phylum Bacteroidota; class Flavobacteriia; order Flavobacteriales; family Flavobacteriaceae; genus Tenacibaculum; species Tenacibaculum vairaonense. The sequence continues at coordinate 5,010,359 of NZ_OZ038525.1, forward strand.
TTAAAAACAGACCTTTTTACCCAATAAAATTAGAGAAAAGTTCAATATATAGAGCGTATAAATCTGAAATTAATAGTGAATACCCTATCAATTTTGACATTGAAATATTTAAAAGAGTAGAAAGCATTTGGGGATATTATTACCGAGAGAAAAATAAAAGTGATTTAATTTCTGATGGTGTAATTGAACAATGGGAATTTGCTAATAAAGGTGCAGCTAAGAAAGCGTTAGAACAAATAAAAGAAGTAGGAAGTTTAGTTTATTTCAATACGACTCCATTTTTTTGTCAAATTGAAAATAAGTTATTTATTTTTCAAACTAGAGCAATGGCTTTTAGTTATGATCAAGAGATAATTTATAAGAAGTTTATGAATGAGTATATAAAATCAAATTAAAAAAATGAAAAGAAAAATAGTCATTGTATTTATGTTGTTTGTAGCGGTGTTAGCTCAAGCAAAACCCAAAACAATTCATGTGTTTGTTGCATTATGTGACAATGAATTTCAAGGAATAGTTCCAGTACCTAAACAATTAGGAAACGGAAAAGATCCTAAAAGTAATTTGTATTGGGGTGCAGGTTTTGGAGTTAAAACATTTTTCAAATCTAGAACCAAAGATTGGAGATTGATACAACAGTTAAAATCATCCAACCCTAAAATTTTAGATAGGTTACTTTTTAAACATAATACACAAGATATTTATTTATTAGCAGATGCTTATGATGGCGAGTATATAAAAATGTGTACAGAAGATTTTTTAAAAGCATCTAACACACAAAATCCAGTAGTAGTTACTCATAATAAATTAATACTAAATTTTGGAGGAGCTTCTGATTTGGTAACTTATATAGGACATGATGGTTTAATGGAGTTTAATGTAAATATTAACTATAAACCTACAGTAACTAAAAAAGTAGATGCAATTGTTTTAGCATGCTATAGTCAAGCCTATTTTTCAACTGAAATAGAAAAAGCAAAAGCGAATCCTATTTTATGGACAACACATTTAATGGCACCAGAAGCATATACCTTAAAAGCTGCTATTGATGGATGGATAAAAGGTGAAACAGGAAAACAAATTGATGAACGAGCCGCTCAGGTTTATCATAAATATCAAAAATGTGGATTGAAAGGAGCAAGGAACTTGTTTACTACTGGGTTTAAGAAATAGGTAAGTTTGAGCAGAAGTAAAGCCTTAGAGCAAAAATAAAAGAACATTAATTGTTTTAGAATTTTGTTTCTTTGCGTCGTAGCAAAAAAGCTACTCTACTTAATCATTTTGTATGAAATCACTACATCCTAATAACATTCATAACAAAGGGTATGACTTTACTTTGTTAAAAGAAAAATATCCAGCAATAACTAAGTTTGTAGTTGAGAAATACGAAAAAGAAACCATTGAATTTTCCAATCCAGAAGCTGTAAAAATCTTTAATAAAGCATTGTTAAGTGCGCATTATGGAATTGCTCATTGGGAATTTCCAGATGAAAATTTATGCCCGCCAATACCAGGAAGAGTAGACTACATTCATCATTTAGCAGGTTTAATTGGAAATGAAAAACAAGCACATGTTTTAGATGTAGGAACAGGGGCTACTTGTATTTATCCATTATTAGGAAAAGCTGTTTATAACTGGAATTTTACCGCTACAGATATTGATGCAGATTCATTAGCAGTTGCTCAAAAAATTATAGATAAAAACGGACTAACGCAAAGTATTAAGCTAAGGTTTCAAAAGGACGAAAATCATATACTAAAAGGTATTCTCAAAGAAAAGGATGCGTTTACAGCAACGATGTGCAATCCGCCTTTTTATAAATCTTTAGAAGAAGCAAGAGGTGCGAATAGAAGAAAATCAAGAAATTTAGGAAACAATACTGTTAGAAATTTCGCAGGTAATGAAAATGAATTGTGGTATGTAGGAGGCGAAAAAGCGTTTCTGCATACATATTTATATGAGAGTTCTTTGCACCCTGAAGCTAGTATATGGTTTACCAGTTTGGTATCTAAAAAAGAAAATGTAGAAAGTTTACAAAAATCTGCTAAAAAACTAGGAGTAAAAACATTCAAAGTAATTCCAATGCACCAAGGAAATAAGTTAACCAGAATTGTGTGCTGGAGTTTTAAAAAATAAACAACCTTAAAACTTTAGTTTAAGGTTGTTTATTAGGTACGGTTTAGTATAAACTATAGAAATTAACTATATGGTTACAATAACTTCTTCTTGTGCTCTTCTAGATTTAGCTTTTTTAGAAGGCTGATTAAAATCATCTTGGTCTCTATAACCAATAGCTACAGCCATTAAAGTAGTATAATCCTTCTGTTTTAAAATGGCATCATACTTTTCTGGTTCTACACCTTCCATGGGAGTAGCATCAATATCCATTTCTGCACAAGCACTTAAAAAAACACCTAATGCTAAATACGTTTGCTTTTCAAACCAAGTCATAATTTGACTTTTAGGAAGTGGTTTAATAAACTGATTGTAATAACCTACAGCAGCTTCGGGTAAACCTTTATTGATTTGATTTTCAAATAACTCTAAATTGTTAATAGCACTAAAAATAACAAGTGTATCGCAGTTTTGAATACGTTCGTTATTAAAAAAAGAAGCCAAACCAAGTTTGTTTTTTGTTTCAGTATCAGAAACAAAAGTAAATTGCCATGGTTGACTGTTTATAGAAGAAGGACTTAAACGTAGCACTTCTTTTAAATCGTCAATTTGAGTTTTAGTTAACTTTTTAGAGGTGTCATAAACCTTTGTTGTATATCTGTTTTGCATTTTTTCAAGAAAACTCATAATATTGTATTTTAAACTATAAAAATTATAGTAACAAAACTAAATATAGTTTTTAAGTTTTACAATAACGGTCAAAAAGGATAGTAGTAATTTTAACAATATGTTTACAGTAAAAGGCAAAGAATATCCCTGTTGTACAAGTGTAACTATGGGGATGATAGGCGGAAAATGGAAAACCGTAATATTATTTTATTTAATGGATGGTACATTACGGTATAATGAACTAAGAAAAAAAATGAAAGGAGTTACAGAAAGAACGTTAAGCTTGCAGTTACAACAATTACAAGAAGACGGTATTGTTATACGAAAAGTATATGCAAGTAAACCACCATTAAAAGTAGAATATTCTTTAAGTGAATTTGGTAAAACCTTAATTCCATTATTAAGGTCTATTGCCGAGTGGGGAGATTATGTAGTGCATAATTATTCTGATAATCAAATAAAACAATCTTAAAAGTGCAACACTTTATTCCTAATAATGTAATGTTTGATGTTTGTGATTTTTCGGTTAAATAGTTTTACTTAAACTGGTTAGAACTTCCATAGCTTTTTCAGTATCTTTCTTATCAATGAATATATGATCGTGATAATAGCCAGCAACCACATTACAACTAATATTATTATTACCAAGTGCTGTGGCAAAAGCAGCTGTTAAACCAACTGCTTCTAAGGAAGAGTGTACAGTAAGTGTGATCCATGAAGCAATATACTCATAAGTTAAACCTAATTGATCTGCTTTCTCTTTTAATAAAATAACGGTATGTCCCTCTTGTTCTCTCATCTCACAAATAGCAAGCTCTCTAGGTATAGAGTTAATATCACTAACAGAAGTAAAAACATAATTTCCTTCATTTAATATAGGTTTCATGTTTTTTAGAAGTTCCTGAAGGTTTTTTACACCAGTGTTTTTTATCATTAAGTTAAAATTTAAAAGTAGTAATATACTAAATAAAGAGCTATATAATGCTTCTATTGGCTAAACGAATTTCTATAGTAACTAAAGTAAGAATGATAACAATTTCTGTAATCATATAAATCCAGCCCAATACTGTAATTTGATGATAATGTATAAAAGCAAAAGTCAATGAAACTATACTGTAAAGTATATTGAATAATGCAATAACTTTTATAAAAATAGTTGGATTTTTGTTTATTAGAAAGTAACAAGCTATGTCATAAACAATAAATAGCAAAGGAATACAAGCAAGTATGTATAAAGTATTGATAGGTATACCGAATAAATATTGGTACTTTGGCAGTAGTACACCTAAAAGAAATGCTGATAGTAAGGCACCAACAGCATCAACTAAAAATATATTCTTCGCAGACAATTGCTTACCCAATTCGAGTGCCATTTTTAACTTTTCTTTCTGGGTTTAATAAAGTAACTTCCTTGTTATCACCAACGCCACCAAGTACCAAGCACTCACTCATAATATTGGCTATTTGCTTTTTAGGAAAATTCACAACGGCTACTACTTGTTTGCCTATTAATTCTTCAGGTGTATATAATTTGGTAATTTGAGCAGAGGTTTTCTTTATACCATATTCACCAAAATCAACTTGCATTTTATAAGCAGGATTTCTTACCTCCTCAAATATTTCAGCTGTAATAATAGTACCAATACGCATTTCAACTTTAGTAAAATCATTCCAAGTAATTAAATCGTTTTCTATTTCTGTCATTGCTTAAAATTTAGGATTAAATATACAGGAATAATTAGTATTAGTTAACATGATGTATATTTTTAACTTAAAGTAATTAATTATCTGTTTTTCTCCGACTCTAGGAACTACCTTTGTTGAGTTAACAGAGGTGTCAACGACTTTCGCGGACGATTTTGTTGTGTTTTCATGATGAATATAGAGTGAGAATTCTTTAATTTTTCAGTTAAAGAGGAAAAGAAGAAATGGTTATACCGAAATTATTTATAAAGTTTTGTGACGTCCTGAATACTCGTTACAATAATTAATATATTAAAGGTAGTAATTTTTAAATTGCTACCTTTAGTTTTTTGTAGCTTTTTCTTTTGACTTTTTTTTGTTGGTGCATTTGATTAGGAGTTAACATTGAATTTGATAAATGAGGTCTTATTTGATTGTAAATATTGATTGCATTTTTAATTAACTTCTTTTTAATTTGTATAGAAACGTCGTATTTATCAATTGCAAATTCTTGTTTAAGAATCCCATTGATTCTTTCAGCTATAGCATTTTCATAAGGATCATATTTTTCAGTCATGCTAGGTTTGATATTATTGATACTTAACATTTTTTGATATTCATTAGAGCAATATTGTAACCCTCTATCTGAATGATGAATAATAGGTTCTTTATTATAATTTCTATTAGAGATTGCCATATCTAGGGCTCTTAAAGAACCTGCTACATTTAAACTATTAGAGACATCATACCCCATTATTTTTTTAGAGTAAGCATCAGTAATTAGCGCTAAATAACATGGGTTTTCTCTCTTTCCAATGTAAGTAATATCACTCACCCATACTTGTTCAGGTCTTACAAATTCTATATTTTTAAGTTGATTTACATGTTTTCTAAATCTATGATGAGAATTTGTAGTTATATGATATTTTTTTCTTGGTAGAATTAATAAATTATTAGCTTTTAATATTTTAAACAACTTATCACGACCAACACCAATTGCTTTTAATTCAGATTTTAAAAGATAAAATAATTTCCTTGTACCTATTCTCGGCATTGATATACGGATAGTATTTACTAAATCAATAACCTTTTTACTAAGCTTTTGTTTCTCTTTATATGAATGAATAGCTCTATAATATACCTGCCTATTCACCCCGAGTAAATCACAGGTAGCTGTTATGCTTTCTTTGGCTTCTTGACTATATTTTTTGATAACTCGGGTACGTGCTTTTTTCTGATTGGAATATTAAATTCTTCTTCAGCAATATCAATCATCATATCAAAAATGATGACTTTTTTATCAGCAAGCTCTGCTAAATATTCAGCACGTGCTTTTTGCTTTTCTAAAAGCTTGACTTGTTGCTCTAATTCTAAAATACGCTGTTCAGGTGTTTTTGACATGGTTTGATTTATACTAAAATCGTAATCAAATTTACCATATTTTTTTAACCAAGTACGAATCGTAGATCTTGCTTGAATACCATATTTATCAATCGCTTGAGTTCTGGTTAATAATCCTTGCTCAATCTCTTGAACAACTTGTAGTTTAAAGGACAAACTATAATCCTTTTGGGTTCGCTTTACATAATCTGATTTCCTAGAATCCATAAAATAACTTTTAGTTGTAACGCTATTTTAGGACGGGACATTTCAAGAAATAAAAAACCCACTCAAAAAATTGAGCGGGAAAATTGCTATGAAAAAGAAAAGAATCTAGGACGTCTCCTAGACCGAGTACAAATTTATACCAGTTAAGGCGTATGTTATGTTAAAAAAACTACTTTTTTGTATACCTAAAAACCCTGAACTTAAACTAAGTGAAAACCCTTAGTTTGATTTTTGTTTTATTTTTAAGTGATTAATAATCAGTTTTAAATTTTAGGTTTAACTAAGTGGAAACCCTTAGTTGGTTTTAGAATGGGTAAAATTAGTATGAATTCATTGTAGTTTTATTAGAAGAGTTTTTAGCATTCAGTAAATAAAAAACTCTTTTTTTCTACAGAAGAATATTATAAGCATGAGTTGATAGTGATTTTAAGAAACCTTTTAGAATAAAAAAACCCACTCAAAAAATTGAGTGGGAAAATTGCTATGAAAAAGAAAAGAACCTAGGACGTCTCCTAGATCTGAGGCAAATATACAATAGTTTTTGAATGTAAAATGTTAAAATTACTTTTTTATGTATACCTAATAACCCTAGTTTAAAGCTAAGGGGTTTTGCTTAGTCTAAATGTGGTGTTTTTTTTAGTTTTTTGATAATGAGTTTTTTGTTGTGTTTTTTTGTTAAGGGTTTTCCCTAGGTTTGTTTTTTTGAGGAATTTACAAGTGTATTTTAATTGATAAGATTTGAGTTAATCTATTTAATTAATAGGATAGTTTAGCAGCTTGTTTTAAAAAAAACTCTCTTATTGGTTTAGCAACCTTTTAGCAGCATTAAAAGGAGTAGTTACGCCGTTTTCAAGTTTTTTAATTTCGGTTTCTAAAAGTTGAGAGATCTTAGGGGTATTATAAAAGTTAGCTTTTAATTGTTGGTTAATAGTTTCTAACAGCCAGTATTTATTTTGATTATTTCGTTTTAACGTAAAATAATTTTCTTTTTTAGCATTAGCAATGTACATGTCAATCATGTTAAAAATTTCATCAATGCCTTGATGGTGAAGTGCACTTGCTACTAATACCTTAGGAACCCAGCCATTTTCTTTTGGAGGGTACAAATGCAAAGCTCTATTAAATTCAACTTTAGCAATTTTTGCATTTTTAGCATTATCTCCATCTGCTTTATTAATTACAATTGCATCCGCCATTTCAATAATACCTCGTTTAATACCTTGTAATTCATCTCCAGCACCAGCCAGTTTTAAAAGTAGAAAGAAGTCTACCATAGAATGTACAGCTGTTTCTGATTGTCCAACACCAACAGTTTCAATAATAATAGTATCAAATCCAGCAGCTTCACATAAAATAATAGTTTCTCTAGTTTTTTGTGCAACACCACCTAAAGAAGTACCAGAAGGAGAAGGACGAATAAAAGCATTTTTATCTGTTACTAATTGTTCCATCCTAGTCTTATCACCTAAAATACTACCTTTATTAATAGAGCTACTTGGGTCTACTGCTAAAACAGCCACTTTTTTTTCTAAAGAAGTTAAGTGTGAGCCAAATGATTCAATAAAAGTACTTTTGCCAACACCAGGAACTCCTGTAATACCAATTCTAATAGAATTATTGGCATACGGCAAACAAGCTTCAAGAATTTTATTAGCTTTTTCTTGATGCCTATTATTAGTACTTTCAACCAGTGTAATAGCTCTACTTAAATAAGTAATATCTCCAGCAATAATTTTTTCAATAAATTCACTAACAGAAGTTTGTTTACGCCTATTTAACTTAATTTTTTTCGCAGAGGCTTCACTTGTTGTTTCTGGTTTAGAAACGCCGTCTTTTTCTGATAATGCGGATTTGTTTTGCTGTTTCATTTTTATAAAAACAAAATATAAAATGTAAATTTAGAAATAAATTTTAGCTAAAAATGCAACGCGCTCTAAAAAGAATCGTATTTAAGGCAAGAAACTGAGCATGAAATCAACTAAAAAGCTACATATAGCTATAATCAAGGCTTGTAAAAACAATGATGCAAAGGCACAAATGCAATTGTATGATTTGTATTGTGATGCCATGTTCAATGTAGCATTACGTTATGTGAAAGATGCACATGATGCTGAAGATGTAATGCAAGATGCATTTATAAAAGCGTTTAAAAAAATTGATTTATATAAAGAAGAAGTAGCCTTTGGAGCGTGGTTAAAAAGAATAGTTATCAACCAAAGTATTGATTGGCTTAAAAAGAAAAAGCTAGAAGTTGTTTCATTAAATGAAGAAATTACAGGAGCTATAATAGAAGAAGATAATTGGAAAGTAGCTTCAAATATAACCTATGAAGATATTGTGTGTTGTATTGAAAAATTAAAAGAAAAATATAGAGTTGTACTAAGTTTGTATTTATTAGAAGGATACGATCATAAAGAAATTTCAGAAATATTAGGGATTTCAGAAGTAACTTCCCGAACACATTTAATGAGAGGAAGAAAACAAGTACAAGAGCATTTAAAAACGAAGTATTATGCATAAAGATATGAGAGATATTGTAAAAAATAATCAAGGTGAAAAGGCAACGTTGTCAAAAAATCATCGTGCTCGTTTTCAAGATAAGTTGCATAAAGAATTTCATAAGGATGAGGTTAAACTAAAAAGTAAATCATACCAATGGTTATATGTAGCAGCGTCTATTGTAATATTAGTTGGATTAGGAATTACATTTTATCCAAAATCAGGCGGTATTGAGGGGAGTAATCAACCTCCTATTGTAACAACAAATACCAAAGAAAATATATCAGAAATTAGTTTAGGAAGTATTTCTCCTGAGTTAAAAACCATCGAAACATATTATACTAATACGATTAATTACCAGTTAAGTCAATTAGAACTCACTAAAGAAAATAAAGAAGTATTTGATGTGTACTTGGCACAACTTGGTGAATTAACAAAAGAATATAAATCGTTAACCAAAGAGCTCAATACAAAAGGAGTTAACGATGATACTATCAATGCATTGATTGGAAATCTGCAATTGCGTTTACAGCTGTTAAAACGTATGCAAAAACAATTACAAGAATTTAAAAATCCAAATCAAAATTATGAGCAAACGATTTAAAACAAGTATTTTTTTACTGCTTTTAACTGGAGCTTTATGGGCGCAAAAAGTAGATAAAAAATTTAATGAAAGATTTTATACTAATAAAGATGTAGTAATTGATATTAATGCAAATAATGCAGATATAGAAGTAACTACATGGAATAAAAATGAAGTTGCTGTTGAAGCAATAATTGAAGTAGAAGGCATGAATAAAAAAGAAGCTGAAGAATACTTAAATAACTGGAATTTTGAAGCTTTAGGTAATAAAAATACCGTAAAAATAAAAGCAACAAGTAACAATTTTTATAATTTTGGTAGAGATAATTTTGTGTATTATAATACGCATCATAAATATCCTGAAAATTGTAATTCAAGTAATAAAAATGAATGTGCACATCCTGTTATAGCTGATATTCCAGAAATAAATATTGATGTAGAAGAAATAGTTTCTGGATTAGAGGATATCGAGTTTGATTTTGAAAAGTATGAAGATGATGGAGATGTTTATTTTTATGATTGGAAAGATGGTGTAAATAGCATCACAATAAAATCAAAAGAAGATTGGGAGAAATTTAAAAAATCTAAAGAATATAAAAAGTTTAAAGAAAGGACTAAAAGAGCTAAAAGGTCTAAAAAGAGAGATAAAAAAGCAAAAGAACTAAGAAAACGAGCCGAAGAATTAAGGAAAAAAAATGCAGAAAAAAGAAAAGTAAGAGCAGGGGTAAGAAGAATTAAAGCTGATGAAATGAAAAGAGCTCTGCAAGAAGCTAAAGAAGCATTAAAACATGTGCAATTTGGGTATATGTCGTCAGATCATGGTAATTTAATGATCAATGGTAAAAAAGTGAAAATCACCAAAAAAATAACAGTAAAAGTACCAAAAGGAGCTACCTTTAACTTAAATACTCGTCATTGTAAAGTGAAACTTCCTAAAACAAAAGTAAATGGAAAAGTTAGTTATGGAAACTTTAAAGCAGATGCTATTAATGGAGGAAGTTTAAATATTTCTTTTTCACCAGTAAGTATTAATGTTTTAGATAAGAGTATTTTAGTTTTAAATAACGTAACCGATGCAAAATTAGCATCGGTTACCAATACAAAAGTAAACGCTAAATCGTCTGGATTGAATATTGCTTATGTAAAAAGTAATGTAGAAGTAGATAATAAGTTTGGAGAATTGGTTATAGAGAAAATTCATCCTAATTTCCAAACATTAAAAGTGTCTTTAAACTATGCAAATGCGGTTATTAACCTAGAAGGAGCTAATAAAGAATTGGAGTATATTATTGGTGATAAGCATCCATACTATCATCATAAACCAATCACAAAACTTATTGTAAATACGGATGATAAAAAAAGCATTAATGGAAGTTTTAAGATCATAGCAACTGATAAAACTATTACTATAAAAGGAAAGCATTCACAGTTAAAAACCTATGAATAAAAGTTAAGAGATTTACACTAAATTGCTTGAAAAACTTCCTTTAAATTCCATTTCGCTATTCTTTATAAAGTGCCTATCTTTAGCATCTGTTAATAGTCACTATTACTATGGAATTATACAAAAACAATCAACTTAAAATATATAACTCACTATCCAAAAGTAAAGAACTTTTTAAACCAGTAACCGAAGGTAGAGTAGGGATGTACGTTTGTGGTCCAACGGTGTATAGTAATGTTCATTTAGGTAATGTTAGAACCTTTATGTCTTTTGACATGGTGTTTCGTTACTTACTACATTTAGGATATAAAGTTCGCTATGTTAGAAATATTACGGATGCAGGCCATTTAGAAAATGATGCAGATGAAGGTGAAGATAGAATAGCAAAGAAAGCTCGTTTGGAAGAAATTGAGCCAATGGAAGTGGTACAACGTTACACAGTAGACTTTCATACAGTAACAGCAAAATATAATTTCTTGCCACCAAGTATAGAGCCAACAGCAACTGGGCATATTGTAGAGCAGATTGAAATGATAAAACAAATCATGGAAAAAGGTTTTGCATATGAAGTAAACGGCTCTGTGTATTTTGATGTTTTAAAGTACAATGAAGATAATAATTACGGTATTTTGTCAGGACGCACTATAGAAGATGCCATTCATAATACAAGAGCATTAGATGGTCAATCGGACAAGAAAAATCCTCAAGATTTTGCTTTATGGAAAAAAGCAGATGATCGTCATATTATGCGCTGGCCTTCTCCTTGGAGTGATGGCTTTCCAGGTTGGCATTTAGAGTGTTCTGTAATGAGCTCAAAGTACTTAGGAGAACAAATAGATATTCATGGTGGAGGAATGGATTTAAAATTCCCGCATCATGAGTGTGAAATAGCTCAATCACATTCTTGTTCAGGAGTACAGCCAGTAAATTATTGGATGCATGCCAATATGTTGTTGCTTAATGGACAAAAAATGGCAAAATCTACAGGGAACTATGTGTTGCCAAATGAAATTTTAACTGGAGAAAACGATGTGTTACCAAAAGCGTTTAATGTTGGTGTTGTTCGTTTCTTTATTATGCAAGCACACTATCGTAGTATTTTAGATTTTTCAGGAGATGCTTTATTGGCTTCGGAAAAAGGCTATAATAAATTAATGGAAGCAGTGAAAATTGTAAAATCAATAGCTACAGGTAAAACTACAGATTTTGACGTACAAGCATGGAAACAGAAATGTTACGATGCGATGAATGACGATTTTAATACACCAATATTAATTGCACATTTATTTGAAGCAGTTAAGTTTATTAATTTATTAAATGATAAAAAAGCGCAAATAACAGAAGCAGACTTAACGGTGTTAAAAAACACCTTGGATGTTTTTGTGTTTGATATTTTAGGATTGTTGGATGATGCTAAAGAACAAAGCTCAGACAAGATTGAAGGAGTTGTAGAGTTGTTAATTAAGTTACGTAAAGAAGCAAGAGAAAATAAAGATTGGGCATTATCTGATCAGATTAGAGACGAGCTAATAGCTTTAGGAATTCAATTGAAAGACGGTAGAGAAGGTACAACGTTCACTATTAATTAATTTGAAAAAAATACTAACATATCCATTCATTTTATTAGTTCGTTTTTATCAAACAGCTATTTCTCCATTTACACCAGCTAGTTGTAGATATACACCTACTTGTTCACATTATACAATAGAAGCGCTACAAAAGCATGGGCTTTTTTCTGGTGGATGGTTAGCTCTAAAAAGAATTTTTAGCTGTCACCCTTGGGGAGGAAGTGGTTATGATCCAGTACCAGAAAAAGAAACAAAAGCAAATAAAGAATAATAGTAACATAGAAAAACAATAAAGAATAAACTTTGTTTTATTTATGATGACTAAAAACTAAAAATAAAGAATGACTTATTTATCTGTGGTTTGGGATATTGATCCTGAAATATTTAAAATAGGAGGTTTCGGTGTTAGGTGGTATAGCTTAATGTTTGTAATAGCTTTTATTTTAGGATTACGCCTAATGAAGAAAATTTATATTGAAGATAAAATTTCAATTGAAAAATTAGACCCATTATTCATGTACGTTTTTATATCTATGTTAGTAGGAATGCGTTTGGGTGATGTATTCTTCTATAGTTGGGATTACTATCAAAACCATTTATTAGAAATAGTTTTGCCTATTAAAAAGCAAGAAGGAGCAACCGCTTTATTTGGTATGCTAAAAGGTTGGAAGTTTACTGGGTTTACTGGTTTTGCAAGCCATGGAGCAGCCATAGCTATTCCAATTGCACTATTTTTCTATGCAAAAAAACATTTGCAAAAGCCATGGTTGTTTATTTTAGATAGGTTAGGTATTATGGTTGCCTTGGCTGGTTTTTTTATTAGAATGGGTAATTTTTTTAATTCAGAAATTTACGGAAAACATACAGGTAGTAGTTTTGGTGTTATTTTTAAAAGAGCAGGAGAGAGGTTGCCTTCTCATCCTACGCAGTTATATGAAGCATTTAGTTACTTAGCCTTATTTTTTGTGCTTTGGCATTTATATTGGAAAACAGATAAGAAACAACAATCAGGATATTTATTTGGAGTGTTTATGGTAGTTTTATGGTCTTTAAGATTCTTTATTGAGTTTGTAAAGAAAGCTCAAGTTGAAGGAAGAGAAGACTGGGTGTTTAACTCTTTAAATACGGGACAAGTTCTAAGTATTCCGTTAGTTTTAATTGGACTTTGGTTAATGTTTAGAAAAACAAAAACAGTTTAAAATATAAAAAAACCGAACATCAGATTGTTCGGTTTTTTATTATGATTTATAATTGCTCTTCTAATATTTTTAAAATATTAATTTGATTAAAGTTTGGATTTGAAATATTTGAGAGAATTACAATAGTAAGTTGTTTTTCTGGAGCTCTAACAAGTCTACTTCTATAACCAGGTTGTTCACCTGAATGTGTTTGTATAATACCAAAAACTGGCGATTTGTACAAAAACCAACCCAACCCGTAATTTGTACCCCAAGCTTTAGAAAGTAGACCGTTATTTAAAGTAAAAGGAGTCATTGCTTTTTGTAAACTTTTTTTAGAAATAACTGTATTTTGGTATAATGCTTTATCCCATTTTAAAAGATCTTTTGCGGTAGATATTACAGAACCATCACCATAAAAACCACCTAACCAATAAACATAATTATTAGAAGGTAATTGGTTAGCTATTAATAGTTGATTAGAAGTTTTATTTAATTCATATCCCTTAGCTAATTCTTTATAATTTAATGAACGAGTGTCTGTTACAAATTCAGCATTAGTATTGTACATACCAGAAGGAGTAAATAGTTTTTGTTTCATAAAGGTTTTAAAATCAACGCCACTAACATTTTCAATTATAATAGCTAACAAGCAATAACCAATGTCACTGTATTCGAATTTAGTACCAGGTTCCCATTGTAAAGGATATTTGTTAGATTTTAACATAGAGAGCATAATGGCATTGCCATTAACTTTGGTAGTATCTAAATCTTTCCACATGGTTTTAACAAAATTTGGTAATCCAGAAGTATGCGACATTAAATGCTTAATTTGGATAGTAGGAAAAGGAAAGTCAGGAATATGTTTAGAAACAAAATCATTTGTAGTCAATAAGTTCTCTTGTTCTAAAATTAAAATACCAAAACTGGTAAATTGTTTAGATAAGGAGGCTATTTGAAATTTGGTGTTGTAATTAAATGAAGTTTTATTTTTAATATCACTATATCCAAAATGATTTTGGTATAAGATTTTGTCTTTTTGTTTTATAATAACTGTTCCACTAAAATCATTTTTTTTATGTAGACTAAGTAATGTTTTGTTTATTTTGGTTGTGTCAATGTCTAAATATTGAGCTTTAGTATAGAAAGAAGATGTTAAAAGAATAAAAGTTAGATATTGGATAGTTAAATGTTTAAGTTTTTTTTGAAAACTATGAATAGGTCGTAGCATATCTTTAAAGTTACGTAGGTATATATGTGAATATATAAGAAGAAAACTTTTAAGAAAATATTTTTATATGAAAGAACCGTTTTTTGATACTAAAAGCATTTTTGTTAATTATTTTGATACAAGTAAATTATAAAATACCAGAAGATTTAGCTCCTTATATTAATTGTATTATGATAGGAGAAAGTTTTAAAAAAGAGGTAGAAACATCTATTCCTTTGTATGCAGATGGTTATCCTGGGATTATGTTTCAACAAGCAGAAAATGGTTTTTACTTATTACCAAAAAGAAAAAAGTTATCAGAGTTATTCTTGTATGGTCAAACTATTCAACCAATTTCATTAAATACTACAGGTGTCTATCAATATATAGTAATACAGTTGTATCCATTTGCTTCTAAATATTTACTAGATGTAAACCCTAAACTATTAAATGATGATTGCTATGATTTGTTGCAGATAGACTATTTAGATGTAAACTCTTTTAAGGCACAATTGGTTTTGAATAATGACCAAGATAAAAAGTTACATATAATTTATGAGTTAATTAGAATGCTTATAAGAGTTAATAAACAAGCGAGGAATAATAGTATTGAAAGGGCAATAAAATTTATTTTAGAAAAGAATGGAAGAGTAAAAATTAAAGATGTTTTAAATCAAGTATATATGACTGAACGTACTTTAGAACGACACTTTAAAACAAGCGTAGGATTAACTCCAAAACAATTTGCTAAAATTATTCAGTTTCAAACTTCACTGAATAAGCTAACAAAAGAAAAATACAACTCTCTAATAGCTATAGGAATAGATAGTGGTTTTTCAGATCAATCTCACTTTATAAGGACTTTTAAGAGCTATACGGGAAAAACGCCTTCTTATTACCTAAAGCATTATATTTAAATACAATTGTCGGTTTTGTTCAATTATTAAAAATTTATGTCTTTTACTTTTGGAGTGTAATTTTAAAGTAAATAGAAATGAAAAAAATAATCGTTTTTGGAGCCACAGGAAGTGTTGGTAAATTAGTAGTTCAACAGTTATTAGAAAAAGGATATGAAGTAACGGCATTTTGTAGAAGTAGCGTAAAATTAGCTGCGGTTAGAAATAAAAACTTGAAGATTGTGGTTGGAGATGTTTTAACTATTGAAGATGTAAATAAAGCATTAAAAAATCAAGAAGTAGTAATTGTTACCTTAGGTGCTGGAAAAAATAGAAAAAGTAAAGTTCGCTCTCAAGGAACAAAAAATATTCTTGAAGGAATGAAAAATAATAACCTTAAAAGAATTATTTGTCAAACAACATTAGGAGCTGGGGCTAGTACACATAACCTTAACTTTTTTTGGAAACGTATAATGTTTGGATGGTTTTTAAAGCAGGTGTTTTTAGATCATGAATTACAAGAATATTATGTACAGAATAGCGGCCTAGAGTGGACAATTGCACGTCCCAGTGCATTTATTGATAATGAAGAAATAAAAAGTTACCAACATGGTTTTAGCCCATTGATTAAAACATTAAAATTAAAAATTTCAAGAGCAAATGTAGCTGACTTTTTAATAAAGCAAATAGAAAACAAAAACTATTTATATAAAACACCAGGAGTGTCTTATTAAGAGTTAATAAGTAATACTTTAAAATTGTTAAAGAAAAGTTAATCACCCTAATCGGGTGGTTTTCCGTGTTTTATTAGTTTTTACATTTACAAAGTTACTTTTTAAGAATGTTGTAAAAAGTAATGAGTGTGGTTTTTTACATTTTAAGACTACAAAATATTAATCAAACTAAAACTTAAAAGTAGTATGAAAAAAACAATTTTAAATTTGGGGAAAGTTCTAAAGAAAGAAGAACTAAAAACAATTAAGGGTAATGGAATAGGTGGTAACAATGATGGTTGCGGTTGGGGTTTTTGTAGAAATTTATTTGGCAGATGTTCAATGCTTGCTTGCCAAGGCCATATGGTGTAAAAAAATAAGGTTGGTCTTAAGACTAACCTTTTTATTTTTTAGCACGTTCTACCAGTTCTATTTTTTCTATAGAGGCTTTTGTGGTAAATAAACCATAATTTATGAAAACAGATTTCTTTTCAATTTTATCAATGGTTCCCACAGCATTTCCATCAGTTAAGCGAACGCGGTCATTTATTTTAAAAACATAATTAGCTTTTTCTTGTGCTATTTTTGCAGCTTCTTTTTTCTTTTCTTCTCTAACTTTTACTACTTTTTGTAGCACTTCTTTCTCTACTTGTTTAATAGCCTCTTTTTGTTTCTTATCAGCAATTTGTTCCTGTTTTTTCTCTGTTTTACTCTTTTTCTTAGGAGGGTTTTTCTTCGTGAATTTTGTTTTTTCAGCAGCTACCCATTTAAAAAAACTCGTACTAAGTTCCTTTTTATTATTAGTTTGGAAATACTTATTTAAAAATTCATTTATAGTTCTTCCTAATGATAACATTCTTTGGTTGTTATCATATAACTCTTGAAATCCTTCTAATTTTTCTCTTATTTTCTGCTCTTTAATTTCTAAGTTTTCTATATGCTCCTGCTCTTTAGATTTTTGTTTTTCTAAAGAGTCAGAAGTTTTTTGAAGTCGATTACGCTCTTTTTGAAGTTTAGATATTGTTTTGTCTAAACGTACTTTTTCCGTTTCAACTCTTTTTTTAGCTCTGTTAATTAAACTAAAAGGGATTCCATTTTTTTGAGCCACTTCAAAAGTGAATGAACTACCCGCTTGTCCTATAAATAATTTATATAAAGGTTCTAAAGTACGTTCATCAAACTGCATATTTCCATTGGTAACATTGTCTAATTCATTTGCCAAAACTTTTAAGTTAGCATAGTGGGTAGTTATAATACCAAAAGCCTTTTTATCATAGAATTCTTCTAGAAAAATTTCAGCTAAAGCTCCTCCTAATTCAGGATCGGAACCAGTACCAAACTCATCAATTAAAAACAAGGTGTTGTCATTACATTTACGCAAAAAGTTACGCATATTTTTTAATCGGTAGCTATACGTACTTAATTGATTTTCTATAGATTGGTTATCTCCAATATCTGTTAAAATAGTGCTAAAAAAAGTGGTTTCGCTACGTTCATGAACGGGAATTAAAAAACCACTTTGTAACATTACTTGTAGTAAACCAATAGTTTTTAAAGTAATACTCTTTCCACCAGCATTAGGACCAGAAATAACAATAATTTGTTGTTTATTATTTAAAGAAATAGTTTGTGGAACTGTGTGAATATCTTTTGCTTTATTTTTCCTCCATAAAACAGGATGATAAGCATCTCTTAAAAAAATATTTTTACGTTTGGTAATTTTAGGAAGAATCGCATTAATTTCTCGTGCATATTTAGCTTTAGCTCCAACAGCATCTATATGTGATAAAAAAGTTATATATTGAGTCAGTAGCGGAGTATAGGGTCTAATTTCTTCCGCTAAAGCTCTAAGTATTTTTACAATTTCTTGTTTTTCTTCATATATTAAATTCTGAAGCTCTCTACTAAAAGCTAGTGTAGCCTGTGGAGCTATGTAAACAATATTACCTGATTTTGATGATCCTAATAAACTACCTTGTACTTTACGTCTATGCATTGCTAAAACAGCAAGTACGCGTTGATTATCTATAATCGTTTCTTTAATATCATCTAAATAACCATTGGCAATGTTTCTACTTAAAGCTCTAGAGAAACTCTCAGAAATTTTACCTCTAACACTATTGATGTCTTTCCTAATTTGTTTTAAAGTAGGAGAAGCATTATCTGTTAATTCTCCATAAGAAGTAATTATTTTGGTGATTGCGTCAGAAACAAAGGTTGTGTATTCAATATTTTCGCTTAATTCACAAAGCGTAGGATAATATTCTTTAAATTTTAGAAAAAACTTCTTTAACTCATTTACAGTTTCCGTAACCGTAGCAAGTTTTAAAAAGTTTTCAGTTTCTAAAAAACTATTCTCAATAGCTAATCTTTTAACATGTTCCGTAATATCTTCAAAACCATGATTAGGAATTCTATTTTCATTTTCAAAAGAACTCGTATATTCATTGACTAAATGCAATTCAAAAAATAACTTTTTTATGTTAGTATAAGGTTTAGTTGCTAAAACCTTTTCTTTACCTAAGTTAGAAATACAAAAATCAGTTACTTGTTCTAAAACAGTATTAAATTCTAAATCTTGTAATGTTTTATCTGCAATTACGGTTTTCAATGTTTACTTTTGATTAAATTTTAAAGGATACTTTCCCAAGACAATTAGTCAATAACTTTTTTGGGTGCACAAAAATAAGAAAGAATGCAAGTAAAAATAGCCGATAGTTGGAAAAATGTTTTGCAAGAAGAGTTTGAAAAGCCATATTTTAAAGAACTTATCAATTTTGTGAAATCAGAATATGTATCAACAACATGTTATCCCAAAGGTTCAGATATATTTGCTGCTTTTGATAATTGTGCTTTTGAAGAGGTAAAAGTGGTAATTTTAGGACAAGATCCATATCATGGAGCTGGACAAGCAAATGGTTTGTGTTTTTCGGTACATGATGGTATTGCACATCCGCCATCATTAATTAATATTTTTAAAGAAATTGAAAGTGATTTAGAAATTCCTTATCCAAAATCTGGTGACTTATCTAAGTGGGCAGCACAAGGTGTACTTTTATTAAATGCAACGCTAACTGTAAGAGCGGGACAAGCTGGAAGCCATCAAAAGAAAGGATGGGAGGAGTTTACAGATGCTGTTATTGATGAGATTTCTAAAAATAGAGAAGATATTGTTTTCCTTTTATGGGGAGGGTACGCTAAAAAGAAAGGCGCAAAAATAGATAAGAAAAAACACCATGTTTTAACTTCAGGACACCCATCACCTTTAAGTGCCAATAGAGGCTATTGGTTTGGAAATAAACATTTCTCGAAAACAAATGTGTTTTTACAAGAAAAACAGTTACCTACTATACAATGGTAGGTAAAATAGTTTCATTATAGAAAGGTAATGTAATGGCGTCTAAAATATCCTCAGTAATATCTGGATAGTGTACTTCTACAATATCTTTAGATTTTAACCATTTACTAATTTTAGCGTATTGATTTTTATTGAATTTTTTCAAAACAGGAACACCAATTTCATGTAAGCTTAAAGCATTACATTGTTGTTCATACTGATTTTTCATAGGAATAACCAATAGTTTTTTACGAAGGTATAATGCCTCGGCTGGTGTTTCAAAACCGGCGCCACATAATACACCACTTGAAGAAGCAATACTTTTAATAAATTCGTTACCATTTATGGGCCTAATAGTAATATTCTTTTTGTATTTGTGTTTATCTGTGTGCTTTGAAAATACTTCCCACTTAACACCTTTAAATTCAGATAAAACTTTAATGATTTTTTTATCACTATAAGCAGGAAGGTACACAGTGTAATGTCCTTTGTTAGTAACATTTCTATATCTTATATCCTTTCTAATAATTGGCGTAAAAATAGCAGAAGAGTAAGGCTTAAAGTGGAATCCAAATTTTACTCTTGCTGGGGCATAATATTTTAAAATTAATCGCTCAAATTTATAGAGACCATATTTAGGTGCATTTTCATCTAAAACAGCATTTTGATGACTCAAAGAAATAATAGGAATGTTTTTTAATTTAGCAGCCCATGCAGTAATAGGTTCAAAATCATTGATAACTAAATCATATTCTTCTACAGGAATAGATTGAATTTCTTTGTATAAGTTTCGCAACCTTATTTTTTTTATGGTTTTCCAAATATCAACACCACCTTTTTTTCCAAAAATAAAGCTTAAACCATATAATTTATATTTGATATCAAAAGGAAATTTCAATTCACATTGGTAGCCACTAATTAAAACATCAACTTCTGCTTTTCTTTGTAAAAAAGGTATGATTTCTATAGCTCTACTAGCATGCCCGTTTCCTGTTCCTTGAATTGCGTATAAAATTTTCATAAACTATTTTATTTTAAAGTTTTACTAATATTAAATTCAGCTAAAAGTTCTTCAAATAGCTGTGCATTATTAGCTTCTGCACTCACTAACTCTAAATCTTTTATTTTATAATCAAGATGAATGTTTTGAGCTAATTCATCTTTTTCGTATTCGTACAAGCTCCAAGAGTTGTTATTGTACTCTAAAGCTGTTAAGTTTTCTATCCAATCTCCTGAATTTAGATATAAAGTCTTTCCATTTGTATTATTGATTTCTTTTATTTCAGGTTGGTGTATATGCCCACAAACAACATAATCATACCCCTCTTCAATGGCTATATCAGAGGCAGTTGTTTCAAAATCATTTATAAATTTGACAGCACTTTTTACACTGTTTTTAATTTTCTTTGAAAAAGAAAGTCTTCCATATCCAAACTTTTCACTAATCCAATTTACAGCAGTGTTTATCATTATTAAAGTATCATAACCAATACCACCTAGCTTGGCAAGCCATTTAGAATGTTGCATGGTAACATCAAAAACATCTCCATGAAAAAACCAGCCTTTTTTACCATCAATATCTAAAATTACTTTATTAACTATTTCAAAACTCCCAAGAGTAAAACCTTTAAATTTACGTAGTGTTTCATCGTGGTTTCCTGTTATGTAATATACTTTTGTGCCTGAGGTAATAAAAGACATTAACTGTTTTATTACTTTCATATGAGGTTTAGGAAAATAACGTTTATTAAATTGCCAGATATCGATTATATCACCATTAAGAATAATAGTTTTTGGTGTTATAGTTTTTAGGTAGTTGTTAAGTTCTGTGGCTCTGCAACCAAAGGTACCTAAATGGATATCAGATATAACAACAATATCAAGTTTACGTTTTTTGTGTTTTTTCATATTATAAAGTAATAGTGTCTATATCATAACAGGTTTACTGCCAATTAAATCAAAATTACTTTACTAATGTTTGGTTATTGATAAGCGAATATGAATATTTAGTAATAAAAAGTTTTATTTATTGTAAAAATAAGGTTATATAAACGTAAAAAGCTCAGAATTCATCTGAGCTTTTTACATAATATGTATTTCGTTGTTATTTATTGTATAGGACCCAAGTTCCTTGTTCTAATAAAGGAATAGCTTGTTTGTATTTAACTTCTTTTTCTTCTCCCGTCATTACATTTTTAATAGTAACACGTTCGTTACGTCCAATTTTAGGTTGTTCTCTAACAATAGTCTCGATCGCTTGTTGTTCTTGTGTTTCTTGTTGACGTGCATTACTTATAGCTTGTTGAGTAGAGTTTTGAACTTCATCTTTACGTAAGTCTAACTTTTCACGTTGTTGTTCACGAGCTTCAGAAATTTGAGATTCATCCTGTGTAGGAAGTTTTCCTTTAAACAAGAAAGAAAGTACTTCTTTATTTACTTTGTCAATAGTTGCTTGGAAAAGTTCAAAGGCCTCAAATTTATAAATTAATAAAGGATCTTTTTGCTCATATGTTGCATTTTGAACGGTTTGTTTTAGCTCATCCATTTTACGTAAATGATCTTTCCAATTTTCATCTATGATGGCTAAAGTTATGTTTTTCTCAAAGTCATTAACTAAGGATTTTCCTTCAGTTTCATATGCTTCTTTAAGATTAGTTACTACTTGTAAGGTTTTACTTCCATCCGTAAAAGGAACTACAATACGTTCATAACGATCTCCTTCATTTTCAAAAACATTTTTAATTACAGGAAAAGCTTGAGCAGCATTTCTTTCAGTGTCATTTTTATAGTGGTCAGCAACTATTTTATATAATTTATCTACTAATTCTTGTTCTGAAGTATTGTTAAATTCTTCTTCAGAAAAAGGAGAAGTCATTGAAGAAAAGCGGATTAATTCAAATTCAAAATTTTGGAAATCTTTAGTTAATTTATTCGCTTTAACAATTGAATCGCAAGTGTCATAAATCATATTTGCAATGTCAATTTGTAAACGAGTACCATCTAATGCATGACGACGGCGTTTGTAAACAAATTCACGTTGTGCGTTCATAACATCATCATATTCTAACAAACGTTTACGAATACCAAAGTTATTTTCCTCTACCTTTTTCTGGGCACGTTCAATAGATTTTGAAATCATAGAATGTTGAATTACTTCTCCTTCTTTTAATCCCATTCTATCCATCATTTTGGCAATTCTTTCAGAACCAAACAAACGCATTAAATTATCATCTAGAGCTACATAGAATTGAGAAGAACCTACATCACCTTGACGACCAGCACGACCACGTAACTGACGGTCAACACGTCTTGAATCATGGCGTTCAGTACCTATAATAGCTAAACCTCCTGAAGCTTTTACTTCATCAGACAATTTAATATCGGTACCACGACCAGCCATATTTGTAGCAATGGTAACCTGCCCAGGTTTTCCTGCTTCGGCTACAACATCAGCTTCTTTCTTGTGTAATTTAGCATTTAAGATATTATGAGAAATTTTTCGCATTTGTAGCATTCTACCTAATAATTCAGAAATTTCTACAGAAGTAGTACCAACTAAAACAGGTCTTCCTTGCTGTACTAATTCTACTACATCATCAATTACAGCATTATATTTTTCGCGAGTAGTTTTATAAACTAAATCTTGTTTGTCATCACGAGCAATTGGTCTGTTAGTTGGAATTTCAACAACGTCTAATTTATAGATTTCCCAAAACTCTCCTGCCTCAGTGATTGCGGTACCCGTCATTCCTGATAACTTACGGTACATTCTAAAGTAATTTTGTAAAGTTACAGTAGCAAAAGTTTGTGTAGCATCTTCAATCTTTACATTTTCTTTAGCTTCGATTGCTTGGTGTAATCCATCTGAGTAACGACGGCCATCCATAATACGTCCAGTTTGTTCGTCTACAATCATTACTTTATTATCCATTACTACATATTCAACGTCTTTTTCAAAAACAGTATATGCTTTTAAAAGTTGATTCATAGTGTGAATTCGTTCACTCTTTACACTGAACTCTCTATATAGTTCCTCTTTTTGAGCCGCTTTTTCTTCTGGAGTAGTATCACTTTTATCTATTTCTCCAACTTTTACACTAATATCAGGTAAAACAAAGAACGTATCGTTTTGAGTAACGTTAGATAAATGAGCAATTCCTTTATCAGTAAGATCTATTTGATTATTTTTTTCTTCAATAGTAAACCATAACTCAGCATCAACTTCAGGCATTAACTTGTTGTTATCTTGCATGTAGAAGTTCTCTGTTTTTTGCAGAATTTGTTTTACACCTTCTTGAGATAAGAACTTAATTAAAGCTTTATTTTTAGGTAAACCTCTATAAACTCTTAATAAAAGGAAACCTCCTTCTTTGGTGTCTCCTTCTTTGATAAGTTTTTTTGCTTCTGCTAAAACACCTACTAGGTACTTGTTTTGGATAGCAACAATATCAGATACTAAAGGTTTTAATTCATTAAATTCATGGCGGTCACCTTGTGGCACAGCTCCAGAAATAATTAAAGGAGTTCTAGCGTCGTCAATTAAAACAGAATCAACCTCGTCAATAATAGCATAATTAGGTGCTCTTTGTACCAAATCTTCTTTTGAACTAGCCATGTTATCACGTAAGTAGTCAAAGCCAAATTCGTTATTAGTACCATAAGTAATATCAGCATTATAAGCTTTTCTTCGTTCTTCAGAATTAGGCTGATGGAAATCAATACAATCCGTGCTTAGTCCATGGAACTCAAAAATAGGAGCCATCCATGCACGGTCACGTTTAGCTAAGTAATCATTTACAGTAACAACATGAACACCGTTACCTGTTAATGCATTAAGATAAACTGGTAGTGTAGATACTAGTGTTTTTCCTTCACCAGTCATCATTTCTGCAATCTTACCTTGATGTAAAACAGAACCACCTATTAACTGAACGTCATAGTGAATCATGTCCCAAGTTACGTCTTTACCAGCTGCGTCCCAGGAATTATCCCATAAAGCGTAATCATTGTCTAGGTTAACGTGCTCTCTAGTAGCAGATAGTTCTCTATCAAAAGGAGTAGCGGTAACTTTAATTTCTTGGTTTTGAGTAAAACGTTTTGCAGTTTCTTTAACTACAGCAAAAGCTTCAGGCATAATTTCTTCTAAAACTTTTTCAGAAGCTTCATAAGCTTCATCTTTCAATTTGTCTATTTCTGTATAGATATCTTCTTGTCTATCAATATCAGCTTTAGTAGCTTCAGTTTCTAATGAAGCTATTTTCTCAGTATAAGAGGCAGTAGCATCTTTAATTTTATTTTTAAATTCGATAGTTTTTGCTCTTAATTCATCATTAGATAAATTATTTAATGCGCTTTCATAGGTTCTTACTTTTTCTACAATTGGCTGTAGTGTTTTAAGGTCTTTTTGTTGCTTGTCTCCAACAAAAATCTTTATAATCGAATTTAAAATACTCATTTTTAAAATATTGTTTTACAGTTAATTAAGTTTAGTTAATTAACGTGTTAAAATAGTTATTATGTTAGTGCTTAAAATTAAGCAAAAAAAAAGCCTCTGAAAAGAGACTTTTTTATGTTGTTTTAATATTCATCTTCATTCCAAAGATAATCTTCTTCTGTGGGATAATCTGGCCAAATTTCTATAATTGAATCATAAGCCTCTCCTTCATCCTCTATATCCTGTAGATTTTCTACTACCTCTAACGGGGCTCCCGTACGAATGGCATAATCAATTAATTCGTCTTTTGTTGCCGGCCATGGCGCATCTGCTAAATAAGATGCTAATTCAAGTGTCCAATACATTTCTTTATCGGTGTTTTTGATTTTCGCAAAAATAATTTTTTTTTATAAAAAGTCAAGTTTTTTTTATCAAATGTGATCGTAAAATTAAAGAACTTGTTTTAAAACTTTTCAGGAATCCATTTAATTTCCTCAGTTTGTAATTCTTGAGTCAACTTCCGTGCCAATACAAAAAGGTAGTCAGAAAGTCGGTTTAAGTACTTTAAAACGGTATCATTTATAACCTCCTGTTCGCTTAAAGCGACAGTTAAACGCTCAGAACGTCTACATACACAACGAGCTATGTGACAGAATGACACGGTAGGGTGTCCCCCTGGCAAAATAAAATGTGTCATTTGTGGTAAGGATTCGTTCATTTGATCAATTTCCTTTTCTAAAAAAGAAATTGAATCATTATTAATTTTAGGAATATTTAATCGCTCTTTACCGCTTTTTAAGGTTTCCTTTTCAATAGGAGTAGCCAGCATAGCTCCCAAAGTGAATAAGTCATGTTGTATTTTAGTTAAATTATTTTTTATAGATAAGTTAATGTTTTGATCTCTTATAAGACCAATATGGGAGTTAAGCTCGTCAATTGTTCCATAGCTTTCTATTCTTAAGTGGTGTTTAGGGACTCTTGTCCCACCAAAAAGGGCTGTGGTACCTTTATCTCCTGTTTTTGTATATATTTTCATTATAAATTATCTACAGTTTTTGTGTTTAATTTTTGTAATAAGAACTCAGGGCAACGAATGGGCTTTTTAGTTATACTATCTAAAAACGCTAAAATGGTACTTCCTGTACACAATACTTCATTGTTTTGATTGGTAATTTCATAATCAAATTCAATTCTTACTGACGGTTCTTTTTTAAGGTACGTTTTTATTGTGATAATATCATCATAAAAAGCAGATTTTTTAAAAATACAGTTTAATGAAATAACAGGGAGTATGATGCCGTTTTTTTCCATATATTTGTAGGTAACACCAAGATTGCGAAGCCATTCGGTTCGGCCAATTTCAAAAAAATGTGCATAGTTGCCGTGATATACTACCCCCATTTGGTCTGTTTCACCATATCGAATTCTAGTAGATGTTGTGTGTTGATGCAAAATATTAATTTTTAGAATAACAATACATAAAAAAAAAATAATAATCAATAGTGATTTGGTTTTTTTTTACTGAAATTTATTCACATTTTTGTTCATCTAAATATGAGAGTTTAGAATCCCCTGAATCCTAAATGAAATTTAACAAAATAATCGTTTTTTACCAGT